>NZ_JBWKRA010000018.1:0-121559 GCF_059419065.1 Pseudomonas sp. GW821-FHT07B01
ACATTTGGACAGCGGCGCGTCAGTTAGAACAGCGCTGGCTGTCAGGCCGTCACGGGAGCAAGCTCCCTCGCCACAGGGTCAGTGTCGTATTTAAGTTGTGTAGATACCTATGCTGCGATGGCGGTGTATCAGTGCCCTGAGTGCTCACTGACCCACCGCTATCGCAGGCAAGCCAGCTCCCACATTTTGATCTCCTGTGTTGCGCCTACCGGTAGAACAACCGATACCCCACCTGCCCCACCGCTTCATTGATCAACTGCCCGCTTTGCCACACCGCCTTGACCTCCGGCATCCAGCCACCCAGCGGTCGGCCATGGTCGACACCCAAAAAGCCCACCGGCCCCGGCACCACGGTGAAGCCGGCCTTTTCAAAACTCCACACCGAACGCGGCATGTGCCAGGCCTGGGTCACTACCACTACACGCTTGATGCCTTGCGGCAACAAAATCTCGGCGCTCATCTGGGCGTTTTCCCAGGTAGTGCGGCTGCGCTCTTCTTTCCAGCGCACGGTGACACCGAAGTCATCCTGCATCGACACGGCCATCAGCTCGGCCTCACTGGGCGGCGTGCCGTAGTGCAAGCCGCCGCTGGTCAGCACTGGCAAACCGGATGCCTTGGCCAGCCGCGCGGCAAAACGCTCACGTTCCAGGCCAATACCGGTGGGTTGGTCGCTGCCCCACGCAATATCTCCACGCTCGCGCCCCGAGCCCAGCACCACAATCGCATCGGCACGCTGGGCCAGGGTGGCCCAGTCTTCCCGGGCCAAAGGCGGCTCTGTCTCCAGGGCACGGGCGCCCCATTGCACCATCACTGGCAGGCTTATCAACCACATTCCGCCCAGCCCCAGGGCAAAGCACAAGCCCGCCAGGCGCGGACGGCTGCGGCGAAACCACCAGGCACACGCCAACAACAGCAGAAAAATACCGGGCGGCAACAACAGTTGTTTAATGAAATAACGAAAAGGCATCGGGCATCTCCAAAGATGCCCGAAGCCTAGATGCATCGGGGTTTTGCAACAATCCTTACCGACAACATTTTGATAACGCTAACGGATAACGCGGGGCTCACTTGCACCGCACGGAGCGGAAGTTCTCTGGCCCGCGGCCGGTCGCCAGGTCTTTGAGCCAGATGACCTTGGCCGAATGAGCGGGCGGGGAAGCCTGCCCATGGGAGGCGCGGTCGTGATTCAACGCCAGATAGTTCTTGATCAATTCAAGCTCCGCCTGGCTCAAGCCTCGCAACTCCAGCTCCAGAGGCCGTTCATCACGCAATCGGCCTGCGGTTCTTGCGGCATCCAATGCCCGACCCAAACGGTCGATCAATCCTTCATACAACTGCGGTTTCGTTAAAGTTCGCTGCGATTCAACCATCCCCTCACCTCATTGAAGAAATACTTGCTCCCCACTAAACAGCGTAGCCCCCGTTGCTGCGCCTGCCCGGTGCCGCGACAGACGGCCCTTGGCGCGCAATCAGGGTTTCCCTCGATAGAGTGGGGTCATGTATGCTACGGCGCTTCCTGTAACTCCACTTCCCGCAGGGTTTGGGCACGGACGCGCCGCTTCTTGGTGTCGAACAACCCGGACAGTGCACCGAAGAGGATTAGGCCACCCCTATCCAGTTCAAAAGTAGCCATGCACGAACAATATCAGCCCCGTGAAATAGAAAATGCCGCCCAAACCTTCTGGGACGAGCAAAAGTCCTTTGAAGTCAGTGAACAGCCAGGCAAGGAGACTTACTACTGCCTATCGATGTTCCCTTACCCCAGCGGCAAGCTACACATGGGGCACGTGCGCAACTACACCATCGGCGACGTGATTTCGCGCTACCAGCGCATGCTCGGCAAGAACGTGCTGCAACCCATGGGTTGGGACGCCTTCGGCATGCCGGCAGAAAACGCCGCGATGAAAAACAACGTGGCGCCCGCCAAGTGGACCTACGAAAACATCGCCTACATGAAGACCCAGCTGCGCAGCCTGGGCCTGGCGGTGGACTGGTCCCGCGAGGTCACCACCTGCAAGCCGGATTACTACCGCTGGGAACAATGGCTGTTCACGCGCCTGTTCGAAAAAGGTGTGATCTACAAAAAAAGCGGCACCGTGAACTGGGACCCGATCGACCAGACCGTACTGGCCAACGAACAGGTTATCGACGGTCGCGGCTGGCGTTCCGGCGCGCTGATCGAAAAGCGCGAAATCCCGATGTACTACTTCAAGATCACCGCCTACGCGGATGAACTGTTGTCGAGCCTCGACGATCTGCCGGGTTGGCCTGAACAGGTCAAGACCATGCAGCGCAACTGGATCGGAAAATCCAAGGGCATGGAAGTGCAGTTCCCGTACAACGTCGACTCCATCGGCGAAGCGGGCGCACTCAAGGTCTTCACCACCCGCCCCGACACCCTGATGGGCGCGACCTACGTCGCCGTGGCCGCCGAACACCCGCTGGCCACCCAGGCCGCGCAGAACAACCCTGAGCTGCAGGCGTTCATCGCTGAATGCAAAGGCGGCAGCGTGGCCGAAGCCGACGTCGCCACCCAGGAGAAAAAAGGCCTGCCAACCGGCCTGTTCGTCGAGCACCCGCTGACCGGCGAGAAACTGCCGGTTTGGGTCGCCAACTACGTATTGATGCACTACGGCGATGGCGCCGTCATGGCCGTGCCGGCCCACGACGAGCGCGATTTCGAATTCGCCACCAAGTACAGCCTGCCGATCAAGTCGGTCGTGCGCACCAGCTCGGGTGACACCAACCCCGCTCCGTGGCAAGACGCCTACGGCGAGCACGGCACGCTGATCAACTCCGGCGAATTCGACGGCCTGGACTTCCAGGGCGCATTCGACGCCATGGAAGTGGCCCTGATCAAGAAAAACCTCGGTGCCTCGCGCACCCAGTTCCGCCTGCGTGACTGGGGCATCAGCCGCCAGCGCTACTGGGGTTGCCCGATCCCGATCATCCACTGCCAAACCTGCGGTGACGTGCCGGTACCGGAAGACCAACTGCCGGTCGTGCTGCCAGAAGACGTGGTGCCGGATGGTGCTGGCTCGCCGTTGGCGCGCATGCCCGAGTTCTACGAGTGCAGCTGCCCTAAATGCGGCGCGCCGGCCAAGCGTGAAACCGACACCATGGACACCTTTGTGGAGTCCTCGTGGTATTACGCTCGTTATGCCTCGCCGCACTATGAAGGCGGCCTGGTGGAGAAATCCGCAGCCGACCATTGGTTGCCCGTGGATCAGTACATCGGTGGCATCGAACACGCCATCCTCCACCTGCTGTACGCGCGTTTCTTCCACAAGCTGATGCGTGACGAAGGCCTGGTGAGCTCCGATGAGCCATTCAAGAACCTGCTGACCCAGGGCATGGTGATCGCCGACACTTACTATCGCCGCGAAGCCAATGGCGCCTACACCTGGTTCAACCCGGCGGATGTCGAGCTTGAGCGTGACAGCAAGGCCAAGGTCATCAGCGCGAAGTTGAAAGCCGACGGCCTGCCGGTGGAAATCGGTGGCACCGAGAAGATGGCCAAGTCCAAGAACAACGGCGTCGACCCACAGTCGATGATCGATCAGTTCGGCGCCGACACCTGCCGCCTGTTCATGATGTTCGCCTCGCCGCCTGACATGAGCGCCGAATGGTCCGACTCTGGCGTTGAAGGTTCGCACCGTTTCCTCAAGCGCGTCTGGCGCCTGGCCCACGCTCATGTCAGCCAGGGCCTGCCGGGCAAGCTGGATATCGGCGCGTTGAACGACGAGCAGAAAGCCGTTCGCCGCAGCATCCACCTGGCTATCCGCCAGGCCAGCCAGGACGTCGGGCAGAACCACAAATTCAACACCGCCATCGCCCAGGTGATGACGCTGATGAACGTGCTGGAAAAAGCCTCGCAGGCGACCGAACAAGACCGTGCGCTGATCCAGGAAGGCCTGGAAACAGTTACCCTGTTGCTCGCGCCGATCACGCCGCATATCAGCCATGAACTGTGGAGCCGTCTGGGCCACAGCGGTGCCGTCATCGATGCCGCCTGGCCGGTGCAGGATGACAGCGCCCTGGTACAGGACACGCTGCAACTGGTCATCCAGGTTAACGGTAAACTGCGTGGCCAGATCGACATGCCGGCCAGCGCCAGCCGTGAAGAGGTTGAAGCAGCTGCACGTATCAATGAGAACGTGCTGCGCTTTACCGAAGGCCTGACCATCCGCAAGGTGATCGTGGTGCCTGGCAAACTGGTCAATATCGTCGCCAGCTAAATCGGATCAGGCGCGGGGCTTGGGCCCCACGCCGAACTAAACCTTTAGGGCCCGAGAAGGCCCACCTGGTTTCAAGGGGAGCAACAAAATGATCAAACGCAATCTGCTGGTTATGGGCCTTGCCGTGCTGTTGAGCGCTTGCGGCTTCCAGCTGCGCGGCACCGGCACCAATGAGCTGTCGCTCAAGGAACTCGACGTCAGCGCCCGCAACGCCTACGGCGAAACCGTCACCCAGCTGCGCCAGACCCTGGAAAACAGCGGTGTGCACGTGTACAACGGCGCCACCTACAAACTGATCCTGACGGATGAGCGAGAAACCCAGCGCAATATCAGCTACGCCAGTGCTGGCCGTGCGTCCGACGTCGAGTTGAACACGGCGCTGATGTTCGAAATACAAGGCCGTGATCAGTTGCCGTTGATGGGTGACAAGATCCAGGTGCAGAAAGTGGTGAGCCACGATGGCAACAACCTGGTGGGTTCGGACTCCGAGACCATCCAGGTGCGCAAGGAAATGCGTCGTGAGCTGATCCAGCGCATGATGACTCGCCTGCAAATGCTCACCCCGGAAAAACTGGCTGAGCTGCAGCAAGTTGCCGACAACAAGGCCAAGGCTGACGCCGACGCCCTGAAAGCCGCGCAGGAATATGAAGACAACACACCGAAACAGTCGCCTGTTGAAGTCCCTGTCGAGTAAGCCAGACGGGGCGCCCCTGGCGCCCCGTTCGCCCTGCCTATGAAACTTGCCCCCGCCCAACTCGCCAAACACCTGCAAGGTGGCCTTGCGCCTGTGTACATCGTCAGCGGCGACGACCCGCTACTGTGCCAGGAAGCGGCCGACGCTATCCGCACCGCCGCACGCCAGCAAGGTTTCGATGAACGCCAGGTGTTCAGCGCCGACGCCAGTTTCGACTGGGGCACGCTGCTGCAAGCTGGCGCGAGCATGTCGCTGTTTGCCGAAAAACGCCTGCTGGAACTGCGCCTGCCCTCGGGCAAGCCGGGCGATAAAGGCGCGGCGGCCTTGATGGAATACTGCTCGCGCCCTGCCGAAGACACCGTGCTGTTGATCAGCCTGCCCAAGCTCGACGGCAGCGCGCAGAAAACCAAATGGGGCAAGGCTCTGGTTGAAGGTCCACAGACTCAGTTCATTCAGATCTGGCCAGTGGACAGCAACCAGTTGCCGCAGTGGATTCGTCAGCGCCTGTCGCAATCAGGGCTCGCAGCGACACAGGATGCCGTGGAGCTGATCGCCGCTCGGGTCGAGGGCAACCTGCTTGCCGCCGCCCAGGAGATCGAAAAGCTCAAGCTGATGGCTGAAGACGGGCAGATCACCGTCGAAACCGTGCAAGGCGCAGTGGCCGATAGCGCGCGCTTTGATGTGTTCGGCCTGGTGGACGCCATCCTCAACGGCGAACCCGCCCACGCCCTGCGCATGCTCGAAGGCCTGCGTGGCGAAGGAGTGGAACCACCGGTGATTCTCTGGGCCCTGGCCCGTGAGCTGCGGGTGTTGGCGAACATTGCCCTGCAATACAGCCAAGGCACACCGCTGGACAAATGTTTCAGCCAGGCCAGGCCGCCGGTGTGGGACAAGCGCAAACCCCTGATGAGCAAAGCCCTGCAACGGCACTCGGCGCAACGCTGGGCGCAACTGTTGCTGGAAGCGCAGCGCATCGACGCACAGATCAAAGGCCAGGCGGCCGGCTCGCCGTGGATGAGCCTGAGCCGTCTGTCGCTGTTGATGGCCGGCCAGCGCCTGGCGTTGCCTGCCGAATAAACCCTTCTGTACAACAGCACAAAACCCTGTGGGAGCTGGCTTGCCTGCGATGGCGGTGTATCAGTGCCCTTTGTGCCAACTGACCCACCGCCATCGCAGGCAAGCCAGCTCCCACATTGACTCTGCCCACTGCTTATTTGCGACATTTCCCACCTATCGACGGGCTTTACAGCCGGCCCACTTCGGCAGATGATTTGCACCGCTGCATTCCACCCCAAGCGAGAGAATCCACCATGAGCAAAAAGCCATCCAAGCATGGCCCCAACAAGGCCAAATCCATCATCGCCCAGCCCTTGTTCCGCAGCCGCCAGGAACGCGCCGGCAAAGGCAAAGGCAGCTACCGCCGCGAAGCCTTCCAGTCTAATAGCTGGGAGGCTTCTTACTTTCTGGCTGCCTGAAGGCAAGCGCCCCTCTGGCATGATAAGGTCTGTACCTGATTTGTAACCCCCTGGACCTGTGCATGCCCTCTCGTCTTTCTCGTCATTGGCACCTACGCCAATTGATCGCTGCCTCCAGCCTCATTCTGCTCGTCGCCTGCGCCGAAAAACCTACCGCTGCGGACGCTCAACCCCTGCCCAAGCTCCAGACGGCCCCGGCTATCGCGCCTGCCGTGGTGGCCCCGTTGGCGGTGGACAATCTCGATATCCAGCCGACCCAGACCTTTGCCGAATGGCAGGCTGGCTTCCGTGCTCAAGCGCTGCAGGCCGGGATCACTGCGGCCGTGTTCGATAACGCTTTTGCCGGCGTCACTCCTGATATGGCGGTGATTCGCGCCGACCGCAGCCAACCGGAATTTTCCCGCCCGGTTTGGGAATACCTCGACGGTGCACTGTCGCCGGTGCGCGTGCGCAATGGCCAGGCACTGCTGGTCAAGTACGCCGATATTCTGCAAAGCATCGAGCAACGCTATGGCGTCGACCGCCAGGCGCTGGTCTCGGTGTGGGGCATGGAGAGCAACTTCGGCGCTTTCCAGGGCAATAACTCGGTGATCCGCTCCCTGGCCACCCTGGCCTATGAAGGACGTCGTCCGGCCTTTGCGCAAGCGCAGTTGCTCGCCGCGCTGCAGATCATCCAGCATGGCGATATTCAGGCCGACCAGATGAAAGGTTCCTGGGCCGGGGCGATGGGCCAGACCCAGTTCATCCCGACCACCTACAACACCCATGCCGTGGACTTCGACGGTGACGGTCGCCGCGATATCTGGAACAGCCCGTCCGACGCCCTCGCCTCCACGGCGCATTACCTGCAAAGCTCCGGCTGGCAGAAAGGCCAGCCATGGGGCGTTGAAGTGCAGCCGCTGCCGTCTGGCTTCGACTACAGCCTGGCCGATGGCGGCGTGCGCAAGACCGTGGCGCAATGGCTGCAACTGGGCATCCAACTGCCGCCTGGCGTGAGCCTGCCGGCCAATGTCGACCAGCTGTCCGCCGCCCTGCTGCTGCCGGCCGGCTACCGTGGCCCGGCGTTCCTGGTGCTGGATAACTTCCGCGCGATCCTCAAGTACAACAATTCGTCGTCTTATGCACTGGCGGTTGGCTTGCTGTCCGAGCGGTTTGGCGGTGGCGGTGTGATTCGGGGCAGTTGGCCAAAGGATGAGCTGCCGCTGAGCCGTTCGCAACGCATTGACCTGCAGACGGCGCTCAGCGCCAAAGGGTATGACGCGGGTAATGCCGACGGGATTATTGGCGCCAACACGCGCAAGGCGATTCGGGCTGCACAGCAGGCGTTGGGCTGGCCGGCGGATGGGTATCCGACGGTGAAGTTGCTGGAGTCGCTGCAGAACCGCTGAAGTGATCGCTCCCACGCTCTGCGTGGGAGCGCTGCCTTGGACGCTCCGCGTCGGCGACTGAAGAGGGTGACGCAGAGCGTCACTGGAGGAATTCCCACGCAGAGCGTGGGAACGATCAGGCCTTGAACACTACATCCTGCTCCAACACCACCCGCTGCTCCCCCGCATCCAGGCGCACCAAGGCGCCCATCGGCAATGTCAGGTTCGGGTCGCAATGCCCACTGCGCCAACCTGCCAGCACTGGAATGCACAGCGGCTCAAAGGTCTGCTTCAGCAGATGCGCCAACGCCGCGCTATCCACACCGGCCACATCCCCTACCAGCACACCGGCGACCTGAGCCAGCTTCCCAGCCAAGCGCAGGTGGGTCAGCAGGCGGTCGATGCGATAGAGCGGTTCGTTGACGTCTTCGATAAACAGGATGATGCCGTCAGCGTCTATTTCGTACGGCGTGCCCATGACTGCGGCGATCATCGACAAGTTACCGCCCAGCAAGCGCCCACAAGCCACACCGGGCTCGATTGTGATCAACGGGTAGGCCATCGGGTGCGGCAGCACACTGCCGGCGCCCCGTTGGCCACGCAGCAGGCTGAACAAAGAGGATTCGGTGGGCGGCTGTTTGCCACCGAGCAGGTCGGCATTGAGCATCGGGCCATGGAACGTCACAAAGCCCGCATAGCGGTTGATGGCTAGGTGCAAGGCGGTGATATCGCTGTAGCCCACAAACGGCTTGGGGTTGGCGCGCAGCAGGTCGAAGTCCAGCGCATCGAGCAAACGGGGCGTGCCATAGCCGCCACGCAGGCAGAGGATGGCATCGATGTCGGGGTTGGCGAAGGCGGCATGCAAATCGCGCAGGCGCACTTCATCGCTACCGGCCAGGTAGCCGTCGCGCTCGTGCACACCAGGGAAAATGTGCAGGTCGTAGCCACGGGCACGCATCCATTGCCGGGTTTTTTCAACATCCAGCGCGGCGGGGCCGGCGGGGGCGATCAGGCCGAGGGTGCCTTCGGGGCGCAGTGCAGGTACGGCGGCGGTCATCCATGGTTCTCCCTATATGACGCAGAACGAAATGTGGGAGCTGGCTTGCCTGCGATGCAAGCGCCTCGGTGTATCAGTGACACCGAGGTGATGCTATCGCAGGCAAGCCAGCTCCCACACAAGCCCGCATTTCACATTGATCCTGGAGCGGCTTACGAAACCAGGCTCGCCTTGACCAGCTTGGCCTGCTCATCGGCGTGGTACGAAGACCGCACCAACGGGCCCGAGGCCACGTTCTTGAAGCCCATCTTGTAGCCTTCCTCGGCGAACCAGGCGAAGGTGTCCGGGTGCACGAAGCGCTGCACCGGCAAGTGGCTGCGGGACGGTTGCAGGTACTGGCCCAGGGTCAGCATGTCGATGTCGTGTTCGCGCATGCGCTTCATGACTTCGATGACTTCTTCGTCGGTTTCACCCAGGCCCAGCATCAAGCCGGACTTGGTCGGGATGTGCGGCATCATCTGCTTGAATTTCTGCAGCAGGGTCAGCGACCACTGGTAGTCCGAACCCGGGCGCGCCGCCTTGTACAGGCGCGGCACGGTTTCCAGGTTGTGGTTGAACACATCCGGCGGCTCGGCAGCGGTGATGTCCAGGGCGACGTCCATACGGCCACGGTAGTCCGGCACCAGGGTTTCGAGCATCACGTTGGGCGACAGCTTGCGGATCTCGCGGATGCAGTCGGCAAAGTGCTGGGCACCACCGTCACGCAGGTCGTCGCGGTCCACGGAGGTGATCACTACATACTTGAGCTTCAGGTCGGCGATGGCGATGGCCAGGCTTTCTGGCTCGTTGACGTCCAACGGCTTCGGACGGCCGTGGCCGACGTCGCAGAACGGGCAGCGACGGGTGCAGATGTCACCCATGATCATGAACGTGGCGGTGCCGCCAGAGAAGCACTCGCCCAGGTTCGGGCAGGAGGCTTCTTCGCATACGCTGTGCAACTTGTGTTTGCGCAGCAGCGACTTGATACGGTCGACTTCCGGCGAAACCGGGATGCGCACGCGAATCCAGTCAGGTTTCTTCGGCAGTTCGGTGGTCGGGATGATCTTGACCGGGATGCGTGCAACCTTCTCGGCGCCGCGCAGCTTGACGCCGGCTTCCACCTTGGCACGCGGGGCCGGGGCTGGACGCTCAGTGATGTCCAGCGTCGGGATCATGGTTTGCACAACATCAGTAGTCATATCAATCGATTCCGCCCGTCAGGGTCATCTGCTCTGCATAGTCG
Source organism: Pseudomonas sp. GW821-FHT07B01 (assembly GCF_059419065.1). NCBI lineage: Bacteria > Pseudomonadati > Pseudomonadota > Gammaproteobacteria > Pseudomonadales > Pseudomonadaceae > Pseudomonas > Pseudomonas sp. GW821-FHT07B01. The sequence continues at coordinate 10,054 of NZ_JBWKRA010000018.1, forward strand.
AGGTGTTTGACGAGCTGCGCGCGCAGCCGGGCACTTACCTCGGCAAATTCTATGGATGTTGCATGCTCACTCAACTGGGTCATCGCAAGCCCGGCGTAACCGCACGGGTTGATCCGCCGGAACGGCGCCAGGTCCATGTCCACATTCAAGGCCAGGCCATGAAAGGAACAACCGTGGCGAATGCGCAGCCCCAGGGAGGCGATTTTCGCGCCATCCACGTACACACCCGGTGCATCGGGCTTGGCCACGGCGGTCACGCCGTAACTGGCCAACAGCTCGATCAGGCACGTCTCCATGCGGCTGACCAGGTCGCGCACGCCAAACCCCAGCTTGCGCACGTCCAGTAGCAGGTAAGCCACCAGTTGACCGGGCCCATGGTAAGTCACTTGCCCCCCTCGGTCGACCTGCACCACCGGAATATCGCCCGGAAGCAGCAAGTGCTCGGCCTTGCCGGCCTGACCCTGGGTGAAGACCGGCGGGTGTTCCACCAGCCAGATTTCATCCGGGGCCGAAGTGCCGCGCTCATTGGTAAAGCGCTGCATGGCATGCCAGACCGGCTCGTATGCCATCCGGCCGAGCTCGCGAAAGCCCAAGACTTGCGACATCACAGCACCATATGCACGAAGCCGGTGGCTCGCAGTTCGCTGTTGATGTTGTAGAGCTGGTCTTGATCGGTCGCAACGATGTGCAACTGGATCGTGGTGTACTTGCCGGTGGAGCTTTGGCGCTCGTCCACGCGGTTGTCGTTGATCGTCGCGTGCTTCCTGACGATCTCGAGAATCTTGTCCTTGCGGCCGACACCGGTATCGCTGATCACCTTGACGGGATAATCCGTCACAGGAAATTCGATCTTTGGCGCCTTTACTTCTACGTCTTTATCGGTCATGGCAGAACAGCCTCGTAAGCGCTAAGCCGTGGCGACGGGCAAAGCCCCGCGTTGGATCAACGCGGGGCTTTGCAGGTGCACACAATCAGTTGAACAAGCCGTAGAAGAATAGACGGATGCTATCCCATACGCGGCGGAAGATACCACCTTCCTCGACAGCGTCCAGCGCGATCAGGTCGGCGCTGTGCACCACCTTGTCGTCCAGCTTCACTTCGACCTTGCCGATCACATCACCCTTGGCGATTGGCGCAACCAATTGCGGGTTCAGGGTCATGCTGGCGGCGAGTTTTTTCAGCTGGCCCTTAGGCATGGTCAGGGTCAGGTCGTCGGCCAGGCCGGCCTTGACTTGCGAAGTCGAGCCCTTCCACACCGGCGCGGTCGCCAGTTCAGCACCCTTCTGGTAGAAGGTCTGGGTTTCGAAGAAGCGGAAGCCGTAAGTCAGCAGTTTTTGCGTCTCGGCCGCACGGGCCTGCTCGCTGTTGGTGCCGAATACCACGGCGATCAGGCGCTGGCCATCACGTACGGCGGACGACACCATGCAGTAGCCGGCTTCGTCGGTGTGGCCGGTCTTCAGGCCATCGACGGTCTTGTCGCGCCACAGCAACAGGTTGCGGTTAGGCTGCTTGATGTTGTTCCAGAAGAATTCCTTCTGGGAGTAGATCGCATAGTGCACCGGGTCAACGCGGATGATGGCGCGTGCCAGGATCGCCATGTCATGAGCCGACGAATAGTGCTCTGGGTTCGGCAGGCCGGTCGGGTTCATGAAGTGGCTGTTGGTCATGCCCAGCTCACCGGCGGTTTTGTTCATCATGTCGGCGAAGGCGTCTTCGCTGCCGGCGATGTGCTCGGCCAGGGCGACGCTGGCGTCGTTACCGGACTGGATGATGATGCCGTGCAGCAGGTCGCTCACGGTGACTTGCGAACCCACCTTGATGAACATCCGCGAACCACCGGTACGCCAGGCGTTTTCGCTGACGGTAACCGGGTCGTTTTCGCCGATCTGGCCGCGACGGATTTCCAGGGTCGCGATGTAGGCGGTCATCAGCTTGGTCAGGCTGGCAGGCGGCAGGCGTACATCACCGCCGTTTTCGACCAGCACGTTGCCACTGGCGGCGTCCATGAGGACCCACGACTTGGCGGCCAGTTGCGGGGAGGCCGGCACCATTTCAACCGCCCAGGCGGCCGGGGTGATGATCAGCGAGATAAGCAGGCACGTGCGTTTGGCTAAGGTGGTGATGTTCATCCGTCTCTCGAAATTGCTTATGGAAACTTGCCCTCGCGGGCAAAACTATTCAGACAGCCCGCTTCCAGACTGTCACGTGTTCGGTTGCCCGCTCACCCCTTGCCCCTGGGTTTTTATTGTTCAACGAGCCAACAACCAGGGCTCGGGCACGCAGACGCCCCCGAGCCATCAATGCGTTACTTATTCTGCGGTGACCACGCTAGGTTGCCCCAGGTTGGCCAGGCGTACGCTGTTCTGCACTTGCGCCACTTCGCTCGGCGAGCCGATCGGGCCCATGCGCACACGGTGCAACGTTTGCTGGTTACGCACGATGGAGCTGATGAAGACTGGCGCGCTGACCATACCGCTGAGCTTGGACCTTAACAGTTCTGCCGCATCCGGGTTGGCGAAAGCGCCGACCTGCAGGTATTGCCCACCGGCCATGGAGGCGCCCGCTGCCGCGTGAGGTACCACCACGGTATCAGGCGCATGCTGCGCAGGTGGCGGGGTCCATTGCTCGATCTTGCCGGTGGAGGCCGTCACTTGCGGTTGCGGGGTTGGCGGTTCGTTGAGCATCAACGGCGCGGGTTTGCCACGCTGGGCCCAATACTGCGCCGGATCGATGCCTTCGACCTTGACCCGTGCGGTGCCGGTTTCGGCATAACCGAGTTTCTTGGCGGCGGCGTAGGACAAGTCGATGATCCGGTCCGAATAGAACGGCCCACGATCATTGACCCGCAGGATCACGGTGCGATTGTTGTCCAGGTTGGTCACGCGCACATAGCTGGGCAGCGGCAGGGTCTTGTGGGCCGCGCTCATGCCATACAGGTCATACACTTCGCCGTTGGCGGTGTTCTGGCCATGGAACTTGGTGCCGTACCAGGACGCGGTGCCCGACTGCACGTAAGTCTTGGATTCCTGCAGCGGGAAGTAATTCTTGCCCAGCACGGTATAGGGGTTGGCCTTGTACGGGCCGGTGTGCAGCGTCGGCGTGGCGTCCGGGATCTTCGACACATCCACATCCCACCACGGCGCGCCGTCTTTGTGCGCGCGGTTGATGTCCAGGCCCGGCTGGGCACGTACCACCGCACCGCCCGCCTTCTTGGCCGGCGCACGGTTAGGGGGGGTGGAGCAACTGGCTACCAACAAGGACAACGCGGCGAACGCCACCAGCTTGAGCGGTTTTTTGAACGGCGATACCCGCATTACTTGTTGCCCCGTGCTTGAACCAGCTCATCTGACAGCTGATGCACGGCCATGGCGTACATCACACTGCGGTTATAACGCGTGATTGCGTAGAAATTCTTCAGGCCCATCCAGTATTCAGGGCCATTTGCGCCTTCCAGGCGGAATGCCGTCACCGGCATGTCGTCGCGTGGCGCATTCTGACTCGACCAGCCCAGCGCTCGCAACTCCCCGACGGTCTTGACCGGTTCGATACCTTGGGTCAGGCCCTCGTCAGCGCGCTCGCCCGTGACATCGGCGCGGATAACCACCGGCTCGCCGGCGACCCAACCGTGGCGCTTGAAGTAGCTGGCCACGCTGCCGATGGCATCGTCGGGGTTGCTCCAGATATTGATGTGCCCGTCACCGTCGAAATCCACCGCATAGGCGCGAAAGCTGCTCGGCATGAACTGCGGCAAGCCCATCGCCCCGGCGTAGGAGCCCTTGAGGCTCAGCGGGTCGACCTGCTCTTCGCGGGCCAGCAACAGGAATTCGCGCAGTTCCTTGCGGAAGAACTCGGCGCGGGGCGGGTAATCGAAGCCCAGTGTCGACAAGGCGTCGATCACTCGATAGCTGCCGGTGTTGCGCCCGTAGAAGGTTTCGATGCCGATGATCGAGACGATCACCTGGGCTGGCACGCCGTACTCCTGCTCGGCGCGGGCCAGTACCGCCTCGTGCTGGCGCCAGAAATCCACGCCGCGGGCGATGCGCGCATCAGTGAGGAACATCGGGCGATAGTCCTTCCACTGCTTGACGCGTTCGGCGGGCCGGGAAATGGCGTCGAGGATCGCCTGCTTTTTCTGGGCTTCGCGGAACACGCCCATCAGTTGCTCACCGGCAAAACCGTAGTCGCGGGTCAGCTCACCGACAAATTCGGCAACCTGGGGAGAGCCATCGTAGTCACCGGCCTGCGCCTCTTGCGTTGCTCCCAGCAGCCCGATCAGGCCCATCCAGGTCGCATGCCGAGTCGCCCAGCCGCGCATTACTTGCATTGACATCTTCACCTTATTCAAACCTGTGCGATCCACTTGCGATGCGTATGAATCGACATCAAAACCCCAAACGCTGACAGCAATGTCACCAGCGAAGTTCCGCCGTAGCTAATGAATGGCAACGGCACCCCAACCACCGGCAGCAGGCCACTGACCATACCGATGTTGACGAAAACATAAACAAAAAAAGTCATGGTCAGGCTGCCGGCGAGCAATTTGCCGAACAGCGTCTGCGCCTGGGCAGTGATCACCAGGCCGCGACCAATCAACAGCAGATAAATCAGCAACAACGCGCAAATGCCCACCAGACCGAACTCTTCGCCCATCACCGCGATGATGAAATCGGTGTGGCTCTCGGGCAAGAAGTCCAGGTGAGACTGGGTGCCCAGCAACCACCCCTTGCCAAATACCCCGCCGGAACCGATGGCCGCCTTGGATTGGATGATGTTCCAGCCGGTGCCCAGCGGGTCGCTCTCCGGGTCGAGGAACGTCAGGATCCGTTGCTTCTGGTAGTCGTGCATAAAGAAGAACCACATGGCCACCGCCACGGGCACGGCGGCGGCCAGCACGCTGAGGATCCAGCGCCAGCGCAATCCGCCCATGAACAGCACGAACGCGCCACCGGCGAGGATCAGCAACGAGGTGCCAAGGTCCGGCTGGCGCACGATCAGCACAAAGGGCACGCCAATCAGGATCAGGCTGATCGCCACGTGCTTGAGCTGCGGCGGCAAGGTGCGCTTGGACAGGTACCAGGCAATAGTGGCCGGCATCAGGATCTTCATGAATTCCGACGGCTGGAAGCGAATCACCCCGGGGATGTTGATCCAGCGTGTGGCCCCCATGGCGTTGTGGCCCATGACGTCCACCACCACCAGCAGCAACACGCCGGCGACATAGCCCAAGGGCACCCAGCGTGCCATGAAGCGCGGCTCCAACTGGGCGATCACCACCATCGACAGCAGGCCCAGGCCAAACGAGGACGCCTGCTTGATCAGCAAGTCCCAGTTCTTGCCGCTGGCCGAATACAGTACAAAAAGGCTGCCGGCCGCCAGGGTCAGCAGCAGGATCAGCAAGGGGCCATCAATGTGCATGCGTTGCAGCAACGTCGCACGGCGACGCATCACATCTTCGCTGGAGAGGATGCGGTCAAAATTACTCTTCACGGGCCGTAACCTCGGGGCTTGAAGGGGGGCCGCCATACTCGGGCTTGAGCCGGCCATCGTCGGCCAGCAGCCAGGCGTCCATCACCTGGCGTACCACTGGGGCCGCGACGCCGGAGCCGGACTCGCCGTTCTCGACCATCACTGCCACCACGATTTTCGGGTCTTCCGCCGGGGCAAAGCCGACAAACAAGGCGTGGTCGCGGTGGCGCTCCTGCACCTTGGAGCGGTCATACTTTTCGCCTTGTTTGATCGCGACCACTTGGGCGGTACCACTTTTGCCGGCAATGCGGTATTGAGCGCCAATTGCCGCTTTGCGCGCAGTGCCGCGAGCGCCGTGCATCACCTGCTGCATGCCGTGGTTGACCTTGGCCCAGTCGGACGGGTCACGCAGCACGATGTCAGGAATCGGATTGTCGTCCACCGGCTTTTCGCCTTCGATGGTTCTGGCCAGGTGCGGTCGGTTCCACACGCCTTTGTTCGCCACCAGCGCCGTGGCCTGGGCCAGTTGCAGCGGAGTGGCTTGCATATAGCCCTGGCCGATACCCAGGATCAGGGTTTCGCCAGGGAACCACGCCTGGCGGCGGGTCGCACGCTTCCACTCCCGCGATGGCATCAGGCCGGGGGATTCTTCGAACATGTCCAAGGAGACTTTCTGACCGAGGCCGAACTTGCCCATGTAGGCAGATAGCCGATCAATCCCCAGCTTGTGGGCCAGGTCGTAAAAATAGGTGTCGTTGGAGCGCATGATTGCGGTGTCCAAATCGACATAGCCGTCACCGGAGCGGTTCCAGTTACGGTACTTGTGGTCGTAGTTGGGCAGCATGTAGTAGCCAGGGTCGTACACCCGGCTTGAGGCCGTGACCACACCAGCATCCAGGCCGGCAATCGCCACCGCCGGCTTGATGGTCGAGCCCGGTGGGTACAGGCCGCGCAACACACGGTTGAACAGTGGCCGGTCGATGGAGTCACGCAGCTCGGCGTAGGCCTTGAAGCTGATGCCAGTCACAAAGGGGTTGGGGTCGAAGCTGGGCTGGCTGACCATCGCCAGCACTTCGCCAGTCTTCGGGTCCAGCGCCACTACGGCACCCCGCCGACCGCCCAGGGCCATCTCGGCAGCTTCCTGCAACTTGATGTCCAGGCTCAGGACAATGTCCTTGCCCGGCACCGGATCGGTGCGCTTGAGCACGCGCAATACGCGGCCACGCGCATTGGTCTCGACTTCCTCGTTACCTACCTGGCCATGCAACTCGGCCTCGTAGAAACGCTCGATACCGGTTTTGCCGATGTGATGGGTGCCGCTGTAGTTGATCGGGTCGAGGGTTTTCAGCTCTTTCTCGTTGATCCGCCCCATGTAGCCAACGGAGTGGGCAAAGTGCGGCCCTTGCGGGTAATGCCGCACCAACTGCGCCACCACTTCCACACCCGGCAGGCGGAACTGGTTCACCGCAATCCGGGCGATCTGCTCTTCGGTCAGCTCGAACAGGATCGGCACCGGCTCGAAAGGCCGGCGCCCCTGCCGCATGCGCTTCTCGAAGACGGCCCGGTCTTCCGGCGTCAGTTGCAGCACCTCGACGATGACATCGAGGACCTGCTTCCAATCGCCGGAGCGTTCACGGGTCATGCTCAGGCTGAAGCTGGGCCGGTTATCGGCAACCACTACGCCATTGCGGTCGAAAATCAGCCCACGGGTCGGGGGAATCGGCTGCACATGCACCCGGTTGTTTTCCGACAGCGTGGAGTGATAGTCGTACTGGATCACCTGGAGGAAATACAGCCGCGCAATCAGCACGCACATCAGCACCACCACCAAGACAGCACCGAACACCACCCGCGCGCGTACCAGACGTGCGTCTTTCTCGTGGTCCTTGATGCGGATCGGTTGGGTCATCGGGGGCGGCGCAGACTATTTGTGGTAAGGGTGCCCGGACAGAACTGTCCAGGCGCGATACAGCTGTTCACCGATCAGAATCCTTACCAACGGGTGCGGCAACGTCAGCGCCGACAGCGACCAGCGCTGATCGGCCCGCGCACAGACTTCCGGCGCCAGCCCTTCCGGGCCGCCGACCATGAAATTGACCGTGCGCGAATCCAGGCGCCAGCGATCCAGCTCCACCGCCAGTTGCTCGGTGCTCCAGGGCTTGCCGTGCACTTCAAGGGTGACGATGCGCTCATTGGGGCCGACCTTGGCCAGCATGGCTTCGCCTTCCTGACGGATAAAGCGCGCCACGTCGGCGTTCTTGCCCCGGGTATTGAGCGGTATTTCCACCAGCTCAAGCGACAGCTCAGCGGGCAGACGCTTGGCATATTCGTGCCAGCCTTCTTCCACCCACTTGGGCATGCGTGAACCGACAGCGATCAGACGCAGGCGCACAGCCGTTCCTTATTCCTGGTCTTTGTTGAGCTTGTCGAAGTGCGCGTGGCCCACTTCCGGGCTGTGATGCTTGCCATCGGCGGCACGGCTCTGCTCGGCGCCTTTCCACAGACGTTCCAGGTCGTAGAACTGGCGAGCGTTGGAGGTCATCATGTGAACGATCACATCGTCCATGTCCAGCAACACCCAGTCGCTGTCGCCTTTGCCTTCTTCACCCAGTGGCTTGACGCCCTGGGCTTTGACGGCTTCGCGAACCTTGTCCAGCATCGCGCCGATCTGGCGGTTGGAGGTACCGGTGGCGATGATCATGAAGTCGGTGATGCTCTGCTTGTCGCGCACGTCAAGCACCTGGATGTCCTGGGCTTTAACGTCTTCCAGGGCAGCCACGGCGACTTTCACCAGCTCTTCGCCAGCCAGTTCCGGGCCGACATGGGCTTCAACCGGCAGCGGCGCGCTTTTGAAGGTGCCTTTGCGCTTAACTTTGCTTACGTCTTTGTTCGTCATATAAAACTCGTTTTGCTCGTATGTTCGGGCGCTTGCTGCACGGTTCGTGCGTTCAAGCGCGCCTTTTCAGTTCGACGCACGGTAAAGCCCGTGCGCATCGATGTAGGCCAGGACCGCGTCAGGCACCAGGAAACGTACCGACTTCCCGCTGGCCAGCAGTTGACGGATCTGGGTGGCGGACACCGCAAGCGGGGTCTGCCAGACGAATGCAATATTCCCGTTCGGCCCGGTCAGGGCCAAGGGGTCACTTACCGACCGCGCGGCCAGCAGGTTGCGCAAGGCATCCGGCGGTTCGCTGTCGGCATCCGGGCGTTGCAAAACCAGGATGTGGCAATGCTGGAGGAGTTCCTCCCAGCGGTGCCAAGAGGGCAGGCCGCAAAATGCGTCCCAGCCCAAAAGCAGAAACAGTGGGTCATCTGCGGCCAATTCGGCGCGCATGAGCTCCAGGGTGTCGATAGTGTAGGACGGTTTATCGCGCTTGAGTTCGCGATCGTCCACCACCAGCGGCGATATACCTTCTACGGCAACACGCACCATTTCCAGGCGTTGTTCTGCGGCCACCTGCGGCGTGTCGCGATGGGGCGGCCGAAAATTGGGCAGCAGGCGCAGCTCATCCAGCGCAAGGGCATCCGCAACTTCCAGGGCACTGCGCAAATGGCCGATGTGCACGGGGTCGAAAGTACCGCCGAGCAGCCCGATGCGTTTAGTCATCAAGTGCGCACATGACCGTCGCCAAACACCACGTACTTCTCACTGGTCAGCCCTTCGAGGCCCACCGGGCCGCGTGCGTGGAGCTTGTCGGTGGAAATACCGATCTCAGCCCCCAGGCCGTACTCGAAGCCGTCGGCAAAGCGCGTCGAGGCGTTGACCATCACCGAAGCGGAATCCACTTCGTTGAGGAAACGCCGGGCATCGCTGAAATGCTCGGAAACGATGGCGTCGGTGTGCTTGGAGCCATAGGTATTGATGTGTTCGATGGCCTGGTCCAGGTCGTCGACGATGCGGATCGACAGGATCGGGGCCGTGTACTCGGTGTACCAGTCCTGCTCGGTCGCCTCGATGACGTCCGCGCCCAGCAGCGCACGGGTGCGCTCGCAACCGCGCAGCTCTACCGACTTGTCACGGTAGATGGCCGCCAGCGGCGGCAGCACACGCTCGGCAATGCCAGCGTGCACCAGCAGGGTTTCCATGGTGTTGCACGGCGCGTAGCGGTGGGTCTTGGCGTTGTCGGCAATGCGAATCGCCTTGTCGAGGTCGGCGGCGATGTCGATGAACACATGGCAGACGCCGTCCAGGTGCTTGATAACTGGCACCTTGGCATCGCGGCTGACGCGCTCGATCAGGCTCTTGCCACCCCGCGGCACGATCACGTCGACGAACTCCGGCATGGTGATCAGCGCGCCCACGGCAGCACGGTCGGTGGTTTCCACCACTTGCACCACTTCAGCCGGCAACTCGGCCACGGCCAGGCCCTGCTGGATGCAGGCGGCGATGGCGCGGTTGGAATTGATCGCTTCGGAACCGCCACGCAGGATAGTGGCGTTGCCAGACTTGAGGCACAGGCTCGCGGCGTCGATGGTCACGTTCGGACGCGACTCATAGATGATGCCGATCACGCCCAGGGGCACGCGCATCTTGCCCACCTGGATGCCGGACGGCAGGTAGCGCATGTCGCGAATTTCACCGATGGGGTCAGGCAGCTTGGCCACCTGACGCAGGCCTTCGATCATGTCGTCGATACGTGCCGGGGTCAGCGCCAGGCGGTCCAGCAGGGCTGGCTCCAGGCCGTTAGCGCGCCCATTGGCCAGGTCCAGCTCGTTGGCGGCGGTCAGCTCGGAGCGCGAAGCATCCAGAGCATCCGCAGCCGCCAGCAGCGCACGGTTCTTCTGCGCGGTGCTCGCACGGGCGATCAACCGCGAGGCCTGCCGGGCAGCGCGACCCAGGCGGGTCATGTAGTCAAGAACGGACTCAGTCATGGTCAGGGAGTCTTGGCAAAGAGGAAAGCGGCAGATTATAGCTGTGACGCCGCCCGACTGACAGCGGTGAGGGGCGGATGGTCGAAATGAACTGTAAAAACCCCAGGTTCAGGCGTAATTAAGCTGAGAGTTGTTATGATTCGGTCACATTTAGCCGTATCAACCCTTGACCGCCATGCCCGATTTTTCGCCCCAACTTCCCGCCAGCCCCCTGCCCGATAGCTTCTTCGACCGCGATGCGCAACTGCTTGCGCGCGAATTACTCGGAAAAGTCATTCGTCATCGTGTGGGCGATCTCTGGCTTTCGGCGCGAATTATTGAAACCGAAGCCTATTACGTGGCCGAAAAAGGCAGCCACGCCTCACTCGGCTACACAGAAAAGCGTAAGGCTTTGTTTCTGGATGGTGGCCATATCTACATGTACTACGCCCGTGGCGGTGATTCGTTGAACTTCAGCGCTCACGGCCCGGGCAATGCCGTGCTGATCAAATCGGCCTATCCCTGGGTCGACGACATTTCCGGCGCGGCGAGCCTGGCGCAGATGCTGTTGAACAACCCCAACCCCGATGGCAGCCCACGCCCCTCGCAGAAGCTGTGTGCAGGCCAGACGCTGCTGTGCAAGGCACTGGGCCTGAAAGTGCCGATGTGGGATGCCAAGCGCTTCGATCAGGAACTGCTGTATGTCGAAGACGTGGGCCAGGTGCCCACGCAGATTATCCAGACTACGCGCCTGGGCATTCCCACTGGGCGCGATGAGCACTTGATGTACCGTTTCGTCGATGCTGGCTATGCGCCTTATTGCACGCGGAACCCGCTGCGTCGGGGGCAGGTCGAAGGCCGGGATTATTTTTTGATTTAACGCGCGACACATCCCATGTGGGAGCTGGCTTGCCTGCGATAGCGGTATGTCAGGCAACTTCCATCCTGGCCATGCCGCAGCCATCGCCGGCAAGCCAGCTCCCACAGTTGAATTTCACCGTCTCAAATTCTGTTTGTATGCATGGAGTGGATTGTATGGGCCAATGGCTCGATAGCATCACCGGCTGGTTGACCCTCAACCCACAATGGCTGGCAGCGGCGGTGTTTATCGTCGCGTGTGTGGAGTGCCTGGCGATTGCCGGGTTGATCGTGCCAGGCACGGTATTGCTGTTTGCAATCGCCGCGTTGGCTGGCAGCGGTGCGCTGTCGTTGAGTGAAACCCTGCTGCTGGGCTTCCTCGGCGGCTTATTGGGCGACGGCGTTTCCTATTACCTGGGCCGCCATTTCCATCAGAACATCCGGCGCCTGCCCGGCCTGCGCCAGCATCCTGAATGGATGAACGGCGCAGAAACCTACTTCCACAAGTACGGAATCGCCAGCCTGTTGGTCGGGCGCTTCATCGGCCCATTGCGTCCCATGCTGCCCATGGTCGCCGGCATGTGCGACATGCCCTTCCCGCGCTTTGCCGCTGTGAGCATCATTGCCGCAGCGGGTTGGACCGTGGCCTATCTGCTGCCGGGCTGGGCTGCCGGCGCCGCGTTCCGCCTGCCGTTGCCGGAAGGCTTCTGGCCGGAAGCGGCGATTATCGCGGCGTGCCTGGCGGTGCTGCTGGGGCTGAGTTTGAACAGCAGTTGGCGCGGGCATCGGCGCGCCACCTTGTGGATCGGTTGCGCCAGCCTGGTGTTGTTGATCGCGTTGTTTATCGGCTATCCCCACCTCAATGACTTCGACCAGGGCCTGAGCGCCCTGGTGCAAGAGCATCGCAGCCCGTGGCTGGACGAAGTGATGGTACGGGTCACCCAACTGGGTGAGTTCAAGAAGATGTTCTTCGCCAGCGCGGTGTTCACTGGCCTGTTGCTGTTGGCACGGCAGTGGCGCCACGCGGTGTTTGTCGGCGCCACCCTCGCTGGCGCGGCAGTGATCAACACCGGTACCAAGCTGTTTTTCGCCCGTGGCCGCCCGGAAATCCTCACCGACCCGCTGACCAGCTTCAGCATGCCCAGCGGCCATGCCTCCGGTGCTTTTGCCTTCTTCCTGGCGCTCGCGGTATTGGCCGGTCGCGGCCAACCCACGCGGCTGCGCCTGACCTGGATGCTGCTGGGCTGCATTCCCGCAGCGTTCATTGCCTTGTCGCGGGTGTACCTGGGTGCCCATTGGCCCACGGACATCCTGGCCGGTACCTTGCTGGCAATGACCGTGTGTGCGTTCAGCCTGACGGCAATCGAGCACCGCAGCCCATTGCCAGCCATGTCGCAAAAAGCCTGGTGGCTGGTGCTGCCCGCCGTGGTGGCCGTGCTCGGTTTCATCGCCTTTACCGGCACACCCCACGCCCTGCTCAGGTACGCCTATTGACCCTTGGCCGGGCCGATCCAGTCCACGGAGGCGTTGCGCCGTTCAACGCAACGCTCGCGGCGCTCCAGCAGCATCTCATCGGCCATTTCGGCGGCGCGCTCGGCGATGTACTCCGCGCCCCGCGTGGCTTCCTGCTGGAGTAATTGCGTGGTCACGCTGACAAAATAAGCATCCCACGCGACTTGTTCCGAGGGTGTCAGCCGAATCATGGTTATCTCCGATCATTGTTGTGCGATCGGAAAATAGTGCAGGCGGCGCAGTGGAGGCGACCGAGCAAAGTCTGAAAGCTCTGTCAGGCAAATCCGAACCTCAGGTGAACAGCTCGCCCTGCAATTCATCGAGCAACAGCTGGATCGCATCCAGGCGTTGCCCTGGGTCGTCCAGTTGCAGCAAGTCGATCTTGTCGGCCTCGTTAAATGGAAGCAGATAGGCCAACTGATTGCTCAGGGCTTGCTGGCCTTCGGCCTGGCCGCCCATGTCCAGCGAGGCCACCATCGGGTGCTCGGCCAGGGCCTCAAGCAACGCCAGCAAGTCGGCGTCCTCTTCGCCCAACGGCTGGTCCGGCAATTCTTGCAGCCATTGCACATCAGCCACCAGCAACTGGTCTTTCTGCACGCCGGCCTCACGCACGCGGAATCGACGGCCACCTTCGACGCGAATGCCCAGCAGGCCGTTGTCCTGCTGCTTGAAGTCACGAATCAGCGCTTCACAACCGACAAGCGCATAGCCGTCAGGGGCCGTGCCTACCTCTGGGCCATCCAGGATGCACACCACACCAAAGCCTTCGCCCTTTTTCATGCAACGGCCGATCATGTCCAGGTAGCGCGCCTCAAATATCTGCAAGTCGAGGGTGCAGCCCGGGAACAGCACAGTGTTGAGGGGGAATAGCGCCAGACTCATAACGGTTTCCTTAAAACCTGGGTTAAACAATGACCGACACCGCCAACGGCAGGAACACTGCCGTGGCCACGCCCATCAAACTCATGGCCAGCGCCGCGAAGGCGCCGCATTCTTCGCTTTCCTGCAGGGCTACCGAAGTGCCGACGGCGTGGGCGGTCATGCCCAGGGCCATGCCGCGCGCTTCAGGGCTGCGTACACCCAGGCGCGACAAGAGCGCTGGACCGATCATCGCGCCGACCACCCCAGTGATCAACACGAACACCGCCGCCAAGGCCGCCACGCCGCCGATCTGCTCGGCCACCAGCATGGCAATCGGCGAGGTGACCGACTTGGGTGCCATGGTCATCAGCACCCTGTGCTCGGCCCCGAACCACCATCCCAACGCCACACAAAGGCCGGTGGCCAATACCCCGCCTACCACCAGCGTAGTAAAAATCGGCCAGAACAATTGGCGAATCCGTCGCAGGTTCAGATAAAGCGGCACCGCCAGGGCCACGGTCGCAGGCCCCAGCAGGATGCCCATGATCTCGGTGCTCTTGCGGTATTCGGCGTAGCTCAGCCCGCAGGTGAGCAGCACGCCGATCACCAGCAGCATCGACACCAGCACCGGCTGCAGGAAGATCCAGCGGGTTTTCTCGAACCCCGCCAGCACCAGTTGATAGGCGCCCAGGGTGATACCGATACCGAACAGCGGGTGATGAATGACCGCCGTCCAAGCGCCCTGCCAGTCGAGGATCATTGGTCCTTCTCCTTGCGCTTGACCATCTGCTGCATCAGCACACCGACAAAGCCCATGGCGATCACCAGCGACAACACCAACGCCCCGACGATGGCCCAGAAATCCGCCACGATGTCCTTGGCATACACCATCACTCCCACCGCCGGCGGCACCAGCAGCAGCGGCAGGTAACGCAACAGGCTGCCGGCCGCCAGGCTCAGGGGCTCGCCGACTTCACCGCGCCAGACCAGAAAGCCCAGCATCAGCAACAAGCCGATGATCGGCCCCGGCAGTACCGGCACCAGCAAATGATTGATCGCGGTGCCGATCAGTTGAAACAGCACCAGCCAGGTCAGGCCACGTAACAGCATCCCGCTCTCCCCCCTCAAAACTCGCGCGCATTATAAGCATGCCCGCCCTATGCTCCGGCATTCGCCAAAAGCATGTTGGGTTGACCAGGCTGATTGCCCATGATGATCTACATTGGTTCTCTGTAACCCATAAAAACGCCCCTTATCAACGGGCACATAAGTGATGAACCAAGGAGAGACGCAATGCCCTATGTACCCGTAGTGCAGCTCAAAGATTACGTCGGCAAGGAACTGGGACGTTCCGAATGGCTCACCATCGACCAGGCGCGTATCAACCTGTTCGCGGAAGCCACCGGCGATCATCAGTTCATCCACGTCGACCCGGTCAAGGCGGCGCAAACCCCGTTCGGCAGCACCATCGCCCACGGGTTCCTGTCACTGTCGCTGATGCCCAAGCTGATGGAAGACATCCTGATCATGCCCGAAGGCTTGAAAATGGCCGTCAACTACGGCCTGGACAGCGTGCGCTTTATCCAGCCGGTGAAAGTAAACTCCAAGGTGCGGCTGAACGTCACCCTCACTGACGTCACCGAGAAAAAACCGGGCCAATGGCTGTTCAAGGCCACCGCCACCCTGGAAATCGAAGGTCAGGAGAAGCCGGCCTATATTGCCGAGTCGCTGTCACTCTGCTTCGTATGATCGCCACACCCCCACTGTAGGAGCGAGCTTGCTCGCGAAGGTCGTCAGCGATAACGCGTGCTTGCTGAACAAATGCGGCGCCTGTGAGTTTTTCGCGGGCAAGCCCGCTCCTACAGGTGATGGATCCTGCGCATAGACCACTAGGTTCGGCACCCCGGCTACGGCATACTCGGCGCTCAATTATCCGGATCCCGCTATGCGCCCACTCGCTCCCCTTGCCCTTGCCCTGTTGCTCACCGCTTGCGGAGACGGCGAATCGCTGTTGCCGCCCGATGCGCGCCTGCCCGATGGCGGCCGCTACCGTGGCGATGTGGTCAACGGCTTGCTGCAAGGCCAAGGCCGTGTGGATTACCCCAATGGCAGTTGGTACGCCGGCCAGTTCGACAAAGGCCAGTGGCACGGCCAGGGCGAATGGCATGGCAGCAATGGCGAAGTCTATAAAGGTGAATTCAAGCAGGGCCTGTTTGATGGCCAGGGTAGCCTGACCACCTCGGGCAGCAGCTACGTGGGCGGTTTCAAGAACGGCCGACGCAACGGCGAAGGCACCCTCAAAGAAGGGCAGATGACTTATCGCGGCGAATTCCAGGACGACCAGTACTCAGGCCTCGGCCGCCTGGAACTGGCCGACGGCAGTCAGTACCAGGGGCAGTTCGCCCACGGCAAGCCCAATGGCGAAGGCCAGCGCAATGACGACAGCGGCAACCAGTTCAGCGGCCGCTTTGTCGATGGTCAACTGGAAGGCAATGGCACTTTCAATAGCGCCGAAGGCGATATCTATGTCGGCCAGTTCAAACAGAACCAGCTCAATGGCAAAGGTCGCTACGAGAACGCCGACGGCGATGTGTGGATCGGCCAGTTCAAGGAAGGCGCGCTGACCGGCAAAGGCGAATTGATCGGGGTCGATGGCAGCCACTATGTCGGCCAGTTCAGTGACTGGCGCTTTACCGGCGAAGGGCGTCTGAACCTCACCGATGGCAGTTTCTATATCGGAGGCTTCGACAGTGACAACTATCAAGGCCGTGGCACCCTGGTCCTCACCGACGGCACCGTGCAGTCCGGCACCTGGGTCAATGGCCTGCGCGTACGCGACGCCGAGGGCAAGCTGCTGCCCGACCCACTGGAGACCGGCATACTGGCCCAAGGCCGCTTGCTTGATGACGCCCTGGCGACAGTGCCCGCGTCCACTCCGGCCGTGGAGCTATACACCTTGGTGCTGGCCGGCGACGGCAAACAAAGCGTATTCCTGCGCGAGGCCGACTACGTCAGCAACCTGCTCGCCACCCGCTTCGGCGCGCGCGGGCAGGTGCGCCTGGTCAACCACCGCGACCATATCGCCGACCGCCCCCTGGCCACCCGTGAAAGCCTGCGCCGCTCGGTGCAAACCCTGGCCGAACGGACCGGGCCGGAAGACCTGGTGTTCATTTACATGACCAGTCATGGCACCCATGAGCATGAGCTGGTGCTCGACCAACCGCGCATGGAACTGGCCGACCTGCCCGCCGACGAGCTGGCCGCCGTGCTCGCACCGCTGAGAAACCGCGACAAGGTCATCGTGATCTCCGCATGTTATTCCGGCGGTTTCATACCGGCGCTCAAAGATGAGCGCACCCTGATCATGACCGCCTCCCGCGCGGACCGCGTGTCGTTCGGCTGCTCGGAAGAAGCAGACTTCACCTACTTCGGCGATGCGCTTTTCGCACAGGCTTTCAACCAAACGGATGATTTGCAACACGCCTTCAAACTGGCACAACTGCACGTGGCCGAACGCGAACAGGCGGACAATTTCGAAGCCTCCGAACCGCAGATCTGGGCGCCTAAGGGCGTGATCGCCCATTGGCAATTATTACGTAAACAGCAGGCACGAAAGGCGCTCGAAAGCGTCTCAATGAATAGCAAGGAAGCCAAAGGCAACTAAGCTGTAACGTGTAACAAGGGGGAAACACCATGTACCTGACACCGCAGCATATCTTGCTGGCCGGGGCCTCCGGCCTCACTGGCGAACACCTGCTAGACCGCCTGCTCAACGAACCCACCGTGACCCGCGTGCTGGCACCCAGCCGCAAACCATTGGCTGAACATCCACGCCTGGAAAACCCGGTGGGCGACCCGGCGGTGTTCCTGCCGCAACTGAGCGGCCGCGTGGATATTGCCTTCTGCTGCCTGGGCACCACGATCAAAAAGGCCGGCTCGGAACCGGCGTTCCGTGCGGTCGACCTGGACATGGTAGTGGCCTTCGCCAAACGCGCACGGGAACTGGGCGCGCGGCATCTGATCGTGATCAGTGCGATTGGCGCCGACCCGAAATCCTCGGTGTTCTACAACCGGGTCAAAGGGGAAATGGAACTGGCGCTCCGAGCGCAAGACTGGCCGCAGTTGACCATCGTACGTCCCTCGCTGCTGCTGGGTGAGCGACTGGAACCGCGCCTGGCCGAACAGTTGGCCGGCCCGCTGTCACGGCTTATCCCGGGCAAGTACCACGGTATTGAAGTCTGCGAACTGGCCCGCGCCATGTGGCGCCTGGCGCTGGAAGAACAGGATGGCGTGCGGGTGGTGGAATCGGACGAGTTGCGCAAGCTCGGCAAGTAATGATGCAGGGCTTGTACTGATCGTTCCCACGCTCTGCGTGGTAACGCCGGTTATGACGCTCCGCGTCATGCTTGGGACGCGGAGCGTCCCCGACTGCATTCCCACGCGGAGCGTGGGAACGATCCACCCAGGTAGCCCTTATCTTACAGTCCGCCCGTGGCGTTGAAGCCAACCCCCAGCACCGTCAACACCGACAGTGGCAACAATAAAGTATCGAGCAACGCGCTGGCCGGCAGGTCGAGATGGGGATAGCTCGGGGCCTCGGCACCAAAGCGGTCCTTGGCGCAGCAGCCGCCATTGATCGCGTACAGATCCAGGCGTGCGCCGGCATACACCACCGGGGCGCCCGGTTGCGCGGCATCCAGCGTACGCGCGGTGGCACAGCCGGTGAGTTGCAGCGCCATCAACAGCAGCAGTGCTTTATTCATCGCCGCCCAGATGGTGCTCGCCCCAACGTGGCAGCATGTCCTGGGGAATGTTCAACAGGTTGAGAATGCGCGCCACCACAAAGTCCACCAGGTCATCGATGGTCTGTGGCTGGTGATAGAAGCCTGGCGACGCGGGCAGGATGGTCACGCCCATGTTCGACAACTTGAGCATGTGCTCCAGGTGAATGCTCGAATACGGCGCTTCGCGCGGCACCAGGATCAATTGGCGGCGCTCCTTTAAGGTCACGTCCGCCGCCCGTTCGATCAGGTTGTTGCAGGCGCCCGTGGCAATCGCCGACAAGGTGCCGGTGGAACACGGCACCACCACCATCGCCGCTGGCGCACCGGAGCCTGAGGCTACCGGCGACATCCAGTCTTCTTTGCCGTAGACCTTGATCTGCCCCGCAGCTGCGCCGGTGTACTCGGTGAGGAATGCCTGCATCATCTGCACCTTGGAAGGCAGCGCGACATCGGTCTCAGTCGCCAGCACCAATTGCGCCGCCTTGGAGATCAGAAAATGCACCTCACGGTCTTCACGCACCAGGCAGTCGAGCAGGCGCAGGCCATAGGGCGCACCGGATGCGCCGGTCATCGCCAGGGTGATGCGTTCCGGCCCGCTCATTTCAGTGCCTCGGCCAGCTTGCCGTGCAGGCCGCCAAAGCCGCCGTTGCTCATGACCACCACGTGGGTGCCGGGCTGGGCCAAGGATTTCACATGCTCAATGATGTCTTCCAACGAAACGCAGACTGTGGAGGGCACGGTGCATAGCGCAGCAATCGCGGGCAAATCCCAGCCGAGGTTGGCCGGCGCATACCACACCACCTGGTCGGCATCGTTGACGCTCTCGGGCAGGCCATCACGGTGCGCGCCCAGCTTCATGGAGTTGGAACGCGGCTCGACGATGGCAATGATCTGCGCATCGCCGACGCGCTTGCGCAGGCCATCCAGGGTGGTGGCAATTGCGGTCGGGTGGTGGGCAAAGTCGTCGTAGATGGTAATTCCATTTACTTCAGCGACTTTCTCCATGCGCCGCTTCACACTCTTGAACGCGCTCAAGGCGGCAATGCCCATGGCTGGTACCACGCCAACATGCCGAGCGGCAGCCAGGCTCACCAAAGCGTTGGCCACGTTGTGTTGGCCGGTCATGCCCCAATCGACGATGCCTTGGGGCTGGCCTTCGAACAGCACTTCAAACCGCGAACCGTCTTCGCTGAGCAACCTCGCCTGCCACTGCCCGTCCGCGCCGGTGGTTTGCACCGGGGTCCAGCAGCCCATGTCGATCACACGCTGCAACGCAGGCTCGGTGGTGGGATGAATGACAAGGCCCTCACTTGGGATAGTGCGCACCAAGTGGTGGAACTGGCGCTCAATCGCCGGCAGATCAGGGAAGATATCCGCGTGATCGAACTCAAGGTTGTTCAGGATCGCTGTGCGTGGGCGGTAATGGACGAACTTGGAGCGCTTGTCGAAAAAGGCGCTGTCGTATTCATCGGCCTCGATCACAAAAAACGGCGTCTCCCCAAGGCGCGCCGATACCGAGAAGTTCTGCGGCACACCGCCAATCAGGAAACCCGGGCTCATGCCTGCATGCTCCAGCACCCAGGCCAGCATGCTGCTGGTGGTGGTCTTGCCGTGAGTGCCCGCCACTGCCAGGACCCAACGACCCTGCAGCACATGGTCCGCCAGCCACTGGGGGCCGGAGACGTAAGGCAAGCCTTTGTTCAGTACGTATTCCACCGCCGGGTTGCCGCGAGACATGGCGTTGCCGATGACGACCAGGTCCGGCACCGGGTCGAATTGCGAAGGGTCGTAACCTTGGATCAGCTCAATCCCTTGCGCCTGTAGCTGCGTGCTCATGGGTGGATAAACATTGGCATCGGAGCCTGTTACGTGATGGCCCAGCTCTTTGGCCAGAACCGCCATCGAACCCATGAACGTACCGCAGATACCCAGAATATGAATGTGCATAGTCGACCTCGTAAACATCGAGGCAGGTTAGCGTAGGGTGGGAAAGTTCGCACGCTTTAGCTGAGCACGAAACGCTCGCCGGTAGGATCCGGCACAAGGGAGCTCTTAAACCGTGCTGCCGGCGTTTTTAAGCTCAGCGCCTTTCAAGGTAGCGCGTGAGGCAAAAAACGAGCAGTTCGCAATAACCAGGTTACTCCGACAGCGCCACTTACTGCATGGCGCCCCGTGAAATGCCATGCTTGCGTAACTTGCGGTACAGCGTATTGCGACTGACCCCCAACTGTTCAGCCACATGGCTCATATGCCAGCGCTGCTGCGCCAACGCGTTGAGCAATGCCTGGCGCTCGGCGTTCTCCAGCGGCGAGGCGCACGGCGCATCCACCCTCGCCCCTTGCGGCTGCGCTTGGCGAATCAGGGCCGGCAAGTCTTCAAGACCGACTCGCCCGCCCTCACAGAGCGCCACTACCGTGCGCAACACTGTACGCAACTGCCGCAGGTTGCCGGGCCATTGGAATGCTAACAAGGCCTGGCGCGCAGGTTCGTCCAGCATCACTTGCTCGGGGCCCCCTTCCTGGGCCAGGAGGAAGTCCAACAGTTGCGACTTGTCACTGCGTTCGCGCAACGGCGGCAGGGCCACTTCCAAGCCGTTCAAGCGGTAATACAGGTCTTCGCGAAAGCTGCCATCGGCCACGCGCTCCAGCAAATTACGGTGCGTGGCGCTGATGATGCGCACGTTCACCGCTTGAGGTTCGCCGCCGATAGGCACCACCAGGCGGTCCTCCAGTACCCGTAACAGGCGGGTTTGCAACGCCAGGGGCATGTCGCCGATTTCGTCGAGAAACAGCGTGCCGCCGTCGGCCTGTTGCAGCTTGCCGCGCATGCCTTCTTTAAGGGCGCCGGTGAAACTGCCGGCGCGATAGCCAAACAATTCGCTCTCGATCAGGTTTTCTGGAATCGCCGCACAGTTCAGCGCAACAAAGGCCTTATCGCCCCGCTGGCTGCCCTGATGCACGGCCTTGGCGAAAGCTTCTTTACCGCAGCCGGTTTCGCCGTTGATCAGCAAGGGCACGTCGCGCTCGAACACTCGCGAGGCCTTGCGTAGCTCATTTTGCAACGCCGGGTCGCCCACGCAGATACCCAAAGGCCGTGGCGCCTGCGGCTTGATGATGGGTACCGGCACACTGCGCGGCTGGCCTCGCAGCGCTGCAAACAGAGGCCGACCGTCGCGGGTGCGCAGCGGCCAACTGGCCGTGGCATTCGCGCTGGCCCGCCCCAGCAACTGATCCAGGGAGCAGTCGAAAAATGCCTCCACCGGCTGGCCCACCAAGCCGCCGCGCAGCTGCCCCAACAGGTTCAGAGCGCTCTGGTTGACCGCACAAATGCGCCCTTCACCATCGAACGCCAGCAAGCCTTCGCTGAATAACCCGACCGACTCGGCCTGTAGGTGAAAACGCAGCAGCCAGTGGTGTTCGAAGTGGCGCAGGAAGTAGCAACTTTCGATCATCTTGGCCGACAGGTTCACCAGCGCCATGGTGTGGAACTGGCTCTGGCGCGACACGGCTTCGCGGGCCGAGGACACATCCAGCACCGCCAGCAATTCACCATGAGGGTCGAACACCGGGCTGGCCGAACAGGTCAGCCCGGTATGACGGCCGCGAAAATGCTCGTCACGGTGGATCGTCAACGACTGCCGCTCCACCAGGCAGGTGCCGATGCCGTTGGTGCCTTCGCAGGCTTCGCTCCAGTCTGCGCCCAGCCATAAGCCGGCGCGCTCGAATATCTTGCGCTCGGACGGCGCGGTGACACAGTTGAGGATCACCCCACGCGCATCGGTGAGCAGCACCGCATGACCCGCGCCGGAGAGTTGCTGGTGCAGGCTGTTCATTTCGCTGCCGGCGATGTGCAGCACTTGGCGCAGGCGTTCGCGACTTTCCAGCAGGCGCCCGTGCTCGAGCACGGTGGGCGCGATGGTCAGCGCCGGGTCGAGGTGGTAATCCTCCACGCAGCGCAGCCAGGAACGGGCGATGGACGGGTCGCTGCCAGGCCCTTGGGAAAGCTCTTGGCCACGGGTGACGGTCAAGACTTGTTGGGCATGGCGACTGAAATGATCGTTATGCATGTTCTTATTATTCTCCCTGCGTGAGAACGCCCAGCATCCCCCAGCCATCCGACCATTGCAATCCCGGCCCGACCCACCGGTCACAGGCTGTATCGTTTATGGCACAAACTGTCACCTTGCCTGTATCACCCCCGTCACGGCAAAGCCTTGCAACAAAGCCCAACCTCTTGATTCTGCTGGCCCGCACGGCGATGGCCCGACCTTTGCTCTACGCTTTATAACGCGCTCGCAGCGCTGTACTCCGATAAACATAAAAGCAGGAGATGCCCACCATGCGTTATGCACACCCCGGTACCGAAGGCGCCATCGTTTCGTTCAAGGCCAAATACGGCAACTACATCGGCGGCGAATTCGTGGCGCCGGTCGATGGCAACTACTTCTCCAACACCTCGCCGGTCAACGGCAAGCCCATCGCCGACTTCCCGCGCTCTACCGCCAAAGACATCGACAAAGCACTGGACGCCGCCCACGCAGCCGCGGACGCCTGGGGCAAAACCAGCGCCCAGGACCGCTCGCTGGTACTGCTGAAAATCGCCGATCGCATCGAGCAAAACCTCGAACTGCTGGCCATCACCGAAACCTGGGACAACGGCAAGGCCGTGCGCGAAACCCTCAACGCCGACATTCCTCTGGCCGCCGACCACTTCCGCTACTTCGCTGGCTGCATCCGCGCCCAGGAAGGCAGCAGCGCGGAAATCAACGAACTCACCGCCGCCTACCACTTCCACGAACCGCTGGGTGTGGTTGGTCAGATCATCCCGTGGAACTTCCCACTGCTGATGGCCGCGTGGAAACTCGCACCGGCCCTGGCCGCCGGTAACTGCGTGGTGCTCAAGCCAGCCGAGCAAACGCCGCTGGGCATCAGCGTGCTGATGGAGCTGATCGGCGACTTGCTGCCACCGGGCGTGCTGAACGTGGTGCACGGTTTCGGCAAGGAAGCTGGCGAAGCCCTTGCCACCAGCAAGCGCATCGCCAAGATCGCCTTTACCGGTTCAACGCCTGTGGGCTCGCACATCATGCATGCCGCGGCCGAGAACATCATTCCGTCCACGGTCGAGCTGGGCGGCAAGTCGCCGAACATCTTCTTCGCCGACATCATGAAAGCGGAACCTGCATTTATCGAAAAAGCCGCCGAAGGCCTGGTGCTGGCGTTCTTCAACCAGGGCGAAGTGTGCACCTGCCCTTCCCGCGCTCTGGTGGAAGAGTCGATCTACGACGACTTCATGAAAGTGGTGATGAAGAAGGTCGAGTCGATCAAGCGTGGTGACCCGCTGGACACCGACACCATGGTCGGCGCCCAAGCGTCCGAGCAGCAGTTCGACAAGATCCTGTCCTACCTGGAAATCGCCAAGGGCGAAGGCGCGCAATTGCTCACCGGCGGCAAGGTCGAGAAGCTCACGGGCGACCTGGCCACCGGCTATTACATCCAGCCGACCCTGCTCAAGGGCACCAACGACATGCGCGTGTTCCAGGAAGAAATCTTCGGCCCGGTGGTGAGCATCACCACTTTCAAGGATGAAGCCGAAGCCCTGGCGATTGCCAACGACACCGAGTTCGGCCTGGGCGCCGGCCTGTGGACCCGCGACATCAACCGCGCCTACCGCATGGGCCGGGCGATCAAAGCCGGCCGCGTGTGGACCAACTGCTACCACCTGTACCCGGCGCATGCCGCGTTTGGTGGTTACAAGAAGTCTGGCGTGGGCCGTGAAACCCACAAGATGATGTTGGATCACTACCAGCAGACCAAGAACTTGCTGGTGAGCTACGACATTAATCCGTTGGGCTTTTTCTAACTTAGCCTCATAACAAGCAACCCGCTCCCAACTTGAAATGCAATCAAGTGTGGGAGCTGGCTTGCCTACTCCTACACTTGAACTTCGCCAGTAATTGCTACCTCGTTCGGCACACAGATGCCGAGTTAAAAACAATAACAATCAAAGGTACTTCCCATGCCTAGCGAACCCACTGGTTCTTCTGTCGACTTCGAAAAAGTCGGCACCGATTATTTTGAACAACGCGAACTGAAAAAAGGCGCCGCCGGCTGGGTACTACTGGTTGGCCTTGGCGTCGCCTATGTTATTTCCGGCGATTACGCCGGCTGGAACTTCGGCCTGGCCCAAGGCGGCTGGGGCGGCATGTTCCTCGCCACTTTGCTGATGGCCACCATGTACCTGTGCATGTGCTTTTCCCTGGCCGAGCTGTCGTCCATGATCCCCACTGCTGGCGGTGGCTACGGTTTTGCCCGCAGCGCATTCGGCCCTTGGGGCGGGTTCCTCACCGGTACTGCCATCCTTATCGAATACGCCATCGCCCCCGCCGCCATCGCGGTGTTTATCGGCGCCTATTGCGAGTCGTTGTTCGGCATTGGCGGCTGGATGATCTACCTGGCGTTCTACATCATCTTTATTGGCATCCACATCTTTGGTGTGGGTGAAGCCTTGAAGCTGATGTTCGTGATCACCGCCGTCGCCGCGATTGCCCTGGGCGTGTTCCTGGTGTCGATGGTGCCGCACTTCAACGTCGCCAACCTGCTCGATATACCAGTGACCGAGGCCAAGGGCGCCAGCAGCTTACTGCCGTTCGGCTACGTCGGCGTGTGGGCCGCGATCCCTTATGCCATCTGGTTTTTCCTGGCGGTGGAAGGCGTGCCGCTGGCCGCTGAAGAAACCAAGAACCCCAAGCGCGACCTGCCGCGCGGGCTGATCGGCGCAATTGTGGTGCTGACCAGTTTTGCCCTGTTGATCCTGGTGATCGCGCCGGGCGGTGCGGGGACTTACGCGCTGATCAAATCCGGCAACCCGCTGGTTGAAGCCTTGGCGTTGTCCTACGGCGGTTCCACCTGGATGGGCAGCTTCGTCAACCTGGTCGGCCTGGCCGGTTTGATCGCGAGCTTTTTCTCGATTATCTACGCCTATTCGCGGCAGATCTTTGCCTTGTCCCGTGCCGGCTACCTGCCGCGCAAATTGTCCGAGACCAACAAGAGCAAGGCGCCAGTATTGGCACTGGTAATCCCCGGGATTATCGGTTTTGGCCTGTCGCTGACCGGCCAGGGTGACTTGCTGATCCTGGTGGCGGTGTTTGGCGCCACCATTTCCTACGTATTGATGATGGCCGCCCACATCACCCTGCGCATCCGTCGCCCTAAAATGGAGCGGCCATACCGCACGCCGGGGGGCATCTTCACCTCAGGCGTGGCACTGGTACTGGCTTGCGTGGCCGTGGTGGCGGGCTTTCTGGTGGACCCGCGCGTGGTGATTGGCGCGGCGATCATCTATGGAGTATTAATTGCTTACTTTGCTTTCTACAGCCGGCATCACTTGGTAGCAGGCACGCCGGAAGAGGAATTCGCGGCGATCCAGGCCGCAGAGGCCGCTCTGCACTAACTGCCGAAAACCTCGACGCGGTGCCTTGCCCACAGCAGGCCCGCGTCATCAAGGAGACACTGTATGGCAAGTTTTTCCCACGCGGTGGGTGCTCAAACCTACCGCTTCGACAGCCTCAAGGACGTGATGGCCAAGGCCAGCCCCGCACGCTCCGGGGACTTCCTCGCCGGTGTCGCCGCCCAGAATGACGGTGAGCGTGTGGCGGCGCAGATGGCGCTGGCGAATATCCCGCTCAAGCACTTCCTGCAAGAAGCACTAATTCCTTATGAAAGCGATGAAGTCACCCGGCTGATCATCGACACCCACGATAAACAGGCGTTTGCAGCGGTCAGCCACCTCACCGTCGGCGGCCTGCGCGACTGGCTGCTCAGCGATGCGGCTGATGAACATACCCTACGCGCATTGGCGCCAGGGCTGACACCGGAAATGGCCGCGGCCGTGTCCAAGATCATGCGCGTGCAAGACCTGGTGCTGGTGGCGCAGAAGATCCGCGTGGTCACCCAGTTTCGCGGCACCCTTGGCCTGCGCGGGCGCTTGTCCACGCGCTTGCAGCCCAACCACCCCACCGACGAACCGGCCGGCATCGCCGCGAGCATTCTCGACGGCCTGCTATATGGCAACGGCGACGCCATGATCGGCATCAACCCGGCCACCGACAGCATCGCCTCAATCTGCGCCATGCTCGAGATGCTGGACGCGATCATCCAGCGCTACGAAATCCCCACCCAGGCCTGCGTGCTCACCCACGTCACCACCTCCATCGAAGCGATCAACCGCGGCGTACCGCTGGACCTGGTGTTTCAGTCGATTGCCGGTACCGAAGCGGCCAATGCCAGTTTCGGGATCAACCTGAACGTGCTGCAGGAAGGTTATGACGCGGGTTTGAGCCTCAAGCGCGGCACCCTGGGCCAGAACCTGATGTACTTCGAAACCGGCCAGGGCAGCGCCTTGTCGGCCAATGCGCACTTTGGCGTCGATCAGCAAACCTGTGAAACCCGAGCCTACGCCGTGGCCCGGCACTTCAAGCCGTTTCTGGTGAACACCGTGGTCGGCTTTATCGGCCCGGAGTACCTCTACAACGGCAAGCAGATTATCCGCGCCGGCCTGGAAGACCACTTCTGCGGCAAACTGCTCGGCGTGCCCATGGGTTGCGACATCTGCTACACCAACCACGCCGAAGCCGACCAGGACGACATGGACACCCTGCTGACCCTGCTCGGTGTGGCCGGCATCAACTTCATCATGGGCATCCCCGGCTCCGACGACATCATGCTCAACTACCAGACCACCTCGTTCCACGACGCTCTGTACGCCCGGCAAACATTGGGTTTAAAACCGGCGCCGGAGTTCGAGCAGTGGCTGGCGAAAATGGGCATCTTCACGCAGGCCGATGGCAAGGTGCACTTTGGCAACAGCCTGCCACCGGCCTTTCGTCACGCCTTGGCGCAATTGGGATGAAGGAGCCGACTGTGGAACCAGAATTGCCTGACAACCCGTGGCTGGAACTGCGCCGGCTGACCCCGGCGCGTATTGCCCTGGGCCGCACCGGCACCAGCCTTCCCACCAGCGCCCAACTGGACTTCCAGTTTGCCCACGCCCAGGCGCGGGACGCGGTGCACCTGCCCTTCGATCACGCCGGGCTCAGCCACCAACTGGCCGAACGTGGCCGAGACAGCCTGTTGTTGCACAGCGCCGCCACGGACCGGCACATCTACCTGCAACGCCCGGACCTTGGGCGACGCCTGAGCGATGAGTCGGCGCAAACGCTGCGCGACTACGCCCTGGCCCAGCCCGGTGGTGTGGACTTGGCCATCGTGGTGGCCGATGGCCTGTCGGCACTGGCCGTGCATAAACATACAGCGCCGTTTCTGGCGCGCCTGGAAGAACAGACCCACGCCGAAGGCTGGTCCTTGTCACCGGTGATCCTGGTGGAGCAAGGCCGCGTGGCGGTAGCCGATGAAATCGGGCAGCTACTGGGCGCCAAGATGGTGGTGATCCTGATCGGCGAACGGCCGGGGCTCAGCTCGCCGGACAGCCTGGGCCTGTATTTCACCTACAACCCCAAGGTCGGCCTCACCGATGCCTATCGCAACTGCATCTCCAATGTGCGGCTGGAGGGCTTGAGTTATGGCATGGCGGCCCATCGCCTACTGTACTTGATGCGAGAGGCGTGTCGCCGGCAGTTGTCGGGGGTCAATCTCAAGGATGAGGCACAGGTTCAAACCCTCGAATCCGACGACCCGGACCTGATGAAAGGCAATTTCCTGCTCAGCCCGGCAGATGACCGCTAGCGGCACGATTGCGCTTTTTGGCGTCATTAGGCAGCATCGAGTCACGGCCGCTCGTGTGGTCATACCCCATTTGGAAGTTGAGGCCTGGCATGCGGATTACTCAAGCGACCCTGGAACACCTGGACCTGTTGACCCCGTTGTTCGTCAAATACCGCGAGTTCTACGGGGCCTTGCCGTTCCCGGACTCGTCACGGGCCTTCCTGGAAAAGCGCCTGCGGCGCAAGGAGTCGGTGATCTACCTGGCCCTGGCCGACGATGACGACAAGCGGCTGCTGGGGTTTTGCCAGCTGTATCCGAGTTTTTCCTCACTGTCTCTCAAGCGGGTATGGATCCTCAACGACATCTATGTGGCCGAGGACGCACGCCGGCAACTGGTGGCGGACAACCTGATGCGCACGGCCAAGAAAATGGCCAAGGACACCCACGCGGTGCGGCTGCGGGTATCGACCAGCAGCGATAACGACGTGGCGCAGAAGACCTATGAGTCGATTGGGTTTCGCGAAGACACCGAATTCAAAAACTACGTGTTGCCGATCAACGAAGACTGAGAACCGGTAAGCCAGACACCGCAATATCCTTGTGGGAGCTGGCTTGCCTGCGATGGTGGAGTGTCAGCGAGCATTTCTCATAATGACCCACCGCTATCGCAGGCAAGCCAGCTCCCACATTGGATCCGGCGACTGGCTTGAAGCCTCACCCCTTCACAATTTCGCGACACTCCCCGCTACAAAAGCCACACGCTTTTCACCTCTCAATCCGTATAATGCCGACCTTTCAGGGTTGTAAGAACCGCGACAATTACTTGTAGCCTTATTGCCTGAGCTTCCGCACAAGCCCGCTGAGTCGGGCTATTCACACAGGTGCCATCCATGGATTTCAACCCGCTCGACCTTATCCTGCATCTCGACGTCTACCTCGACATGCTGGTAACCAATTACGGTCCGTGGATCTACGCCATTCTGTTCCTGGTGATTTTTTGCGAAACCGGCCTGGTGGTCATGCCTTTCCTGCCGGGCGACTCCTTGCTGTTCATCGCCGGTGCTGTAGCGGCTGGCGGCGGTATGGACCCAGTCCTGCTGGCCGGCCTGCTGATGCTGGCGGCCATCCTCGGCGATAGCACCAACTACGTGATCGGACGAACGGCGGGCGAGCGCTTGTTCAGCAACCCGAACTCCAAGATCTTCCGACGCGACTACCTGCAAAAAACCCACGACTTCTACGACAAGCATGGCGGCAAGACCGTGACCCTGGCGCGCTTCCTGCCGATCCTGCGCACCTTCGCGCCGTTCGTCGCGGGCGTGGCCAAGATGCCGTATCCGCGCTTCTTCGGCTTCAGCGTACTGGGCACCATCCTGTGGGTCGGTGGCCTGGTGACCTTGGGTTACTTCTTCGGCAACGTGCCTTTTATCAAGAAGAACCTGTCGCTGCTGGTGGTGTTCATCATCCTGCTGTCACTGGTGCCGATGATTATTGGCGTAGTGCGCAGCCGCTTTGGCCGCACGTCCTCCGAAGCCAACCCGCACTGACCCCCCGTGTGGTCCCTCAGCGCCTGGCGTCGCCGGCGCCTGCTGGCCAAGCACCCGATTGCCGATGACACCTGGCAACGGGTGCGCCACCACCTGACCTTCCTCGACGGCATCACGCCGGAGCAAGACCAATGGCTGCGCGAAGCCTGCGTGGTGTTCCTCAGCGAAAAACACCTCACCGCCCTGCCCGGCGTCGAACTGCACCAGGAACAACGCCTGCTGCTCGCCGCCCAGGCGCAATTGCCGCTGATGAACCTGGGCGACCTCGACTGGTACCAGGGTTTCCATGAGATCGTGCTGTACCCCGACGACTTCCTCAGCCCGCAACGCCATCGCGATGCCAGCGGCGTGGAGCATGAGTGGGACGGCGAACACAGCGGCGAAGCCTGGCAACAGGGCCCGGTGATCCTCGCCTGGCCTGGTGTGCTCGCCAGCGGCCAATGGGAAGGCTACAACCTGGTCATCCACGAACTGGCGCACAAGCTGGACATGCTCAACGGCGACGCCAACGGCCTGCCGCCGCTGCACCATGACATGCGCGTGCAGGACTGGGCCAGCGTCATGCAAGGCGCCTTCGATGACCTCAACCGCCAGTTGGACGCCAACCCGGACGCCGAGACCGAGATAGACCCTTACGCTGCGGAAAACCCGGCGGAGTTCTTTGCCGTCACCAGCGAGTATTTCTTCAGCGCCCCGGATTTACTGGTCAACAGTTATCCACAGGTGTACGCCCAACTCAGCCGCTTTTATCGCCAGGACCCCCTGGCCCGCCTGACTCAACTGCAAGCCAGCGACCCGCGCTACTCGCCACAGGGCGAATGACCGTACGACGCTTGGCGCATGGCATCGGCGTCAGAATATGCCTATAATCGCCGCCACTTTTAGGCCAATCCGGCCATGTCATATGGCCAACTAACGGGGGCAACGCCCAATGAGCTACAGCAAGATTCCGGCTGGCAAAGACCTGCCGAACGACATCTACGTCGCCATCGAAATTCCGGCCAACCACGCGCCGATCAAATACGAAATCGACAAAGACAGCGACTGCCTGTTCGTTGACCGTTTCATGGCCACCCCGATGTTCTACCCGGCCAACTACGGTTTCATCCCCAACACCCTGGCTGACGACGGTGACCCCCTCGACGTGCTGGTCGTGACCCCTTACCCGGTCACCCCAGGCTCGGTTATCCGCGCCCGTCCAGTCGGCATCCTGAACATGACCGACGACGGCGGCGGCGATGCCAAAGTCATCGCAGTGCCACACGACAAGCTGTCCCAGCTGTATGTGGACGTGAAGGAATACACCGACCTGCCGCCACTGCTGCTGGAACAGATCAAGCACTTCTTCGAGAACTACAAAGACCTCGAAAAAGGCAAATGGGTGAAGATCGACGGTTGGGGCAACGCAGACGCCGCCCGCGCCGAGATCATGAAGTCGGTTGCTGCCTACAAAGGCTGACACCCGCACCTCATTGCCACGGCAAATAAAAAGCCTCGTTAATTCGGGGCTTTTTTATGGGCCAGACTAAACATCAAGTTCAATGTTTAGTTGCAGCGTTTAACCAAGTTGCACATATGAAAGATCAAGCCATAACTAAGCCAGATCCTACAACTGCAAATCAACGCATGGTTTATTTGATGGGACTTTCCGGCCAGTAAACTCTGCGTTTATGAATACATCAGGTGATCGTTTAAAAGCACTACTACGGGAAGTTCATCTTTCCGCCTCCGACTTCGCCAAGAACCGCGGCGTCACACCTCAGCACGTGAACAACTGGTTCAAACGCGGCGTCCCCATGGGCCGACTCAACGAGATCGCAGAATTGCTGTGCGTCTCAAGTCGCTGGTTAAGCGACGGCAAAGGCCCCAAACACCCGCCCGCCAACTACCTGTTGGAAGGCCCCACCGCAAGGATTGCAACCACCCGCGAAGACACAGGCAAATACCTCACAGGCCCCGCCTGCCGCCCGGAAAAAACCGACGTGGACATTCCTCTCCACCCCACCTTCACCTCAACCGAACGCATCCGCGTCTCCCTGCACAATCTGGAAACCCTCAACGTCAACCCCGACCGCGCGATAGGCGCCTACATGGTCGACAACAGCATGATCGATATCATCCAACAGGGCGCTACACTCGCCATCGACCGAGGCCGCACCCAAATCATCGACGGCGAAATCTACGCCGTCGAACACGACGGCATGCTGCGCATCAAATACCTCTACAACCGCCCTGGCGGCGGCCTGCGCATGCGCAGCCACAACGCCAGCGAACACCCGGACGAATATCTGAACCACGAGGAACGCTTCGAGCAAAGCTTCAAGATCGTCGGCTGGGTATTTTGGTGGTCCACCCTCAACAACCGCCGCCCACCGGTGCCGCTGGATGAACACCTGCTGGGCTGGGAAGGCTCTAAATCGGAACCGGAGGTGGGCAACTGAAGTGAATGTGGGTATCATGCGCCGCACATTTGGCAGGGGTCGCTTTTAGCTGATTCTCTGCCGGCGAAGCGGAGGAGTTCCCGCGGATGCCCCTACTATTCAGCCTGACGCAATGTGGGCTGAGCGATTTGAAGGCTGGTGAAGTTTGTCAAAAACAAGCTGAGGCAGTCCCCGAGAAGCCGGCCACAAGCCGGCTTTTTAATACCTTTTTGAAAGCCACCCTCATCTACTGAAATCCGCAGCAGCCTTGCTAGATCAAGAGTTTCAGCCTATTTTTGTTCCGCCAACTTCTTTTTTAATCCACCGACTTCCACGACAAAGTGGGGGATCAAGTGGGGGATTGGAGAGCGAAAATCATGGGCAAGCTGACCGCAAAACTAGTCGAAAACTTGACCGAACCAGGCACCTATGAAGACGGTGATGGACTGCGCCTGGTCGTGACCTCCGCTGGCCGGAAAAATTGGGTGCTGAGGTTTCAGCTCCACGGCAAACGCAGGGAGATGGGCCTTGGCGGGTATCCTAGTCTCGATCTGAAAAAAGCACGTGCTGCGGCATTCGAAAATCGCATTCAGGTCCTGAAAGGTGATGACCCACTCGCCAAGCGACAAGCTGAGCAGGCCGCTCAGAAAGAAGCTGAACGCCGCGAACAAGCGAAGCAGATTACCTTCGAAACGCTAGCCAACGACTACCGTGATGCCCACGGCTCCAGTTGGTCGGAGAAGTGGCGCAAAGGCTGGCTTCGTAAGCTGGAACTCTATGCCTTTCCCGATTTAGGGCACCTTCCAGCAGATGAGATCGAGACCAAGCAGGTCCTCAAGACGTTGCAACCGATTTGGTCGACGAAAACACGTACGGCGGATGAGGTGCGCGGTCAGATTGAGCAGATTTTGGATGCCGCCAGATCGAGAGGACTGCGGGTCGGTGAAAATCCTGCTCGCTGGCGCGGCCACCTGGAAAACTTACTCAGCCGCAATGAGAAGAAGAAAGCCCGCAAGCGTGTTCACCACCCTGCCCTCGCGTGGCAGCAACTACCTGATCTCATGCAGGCACTACGTAACGTCCCCACTGCTGTATCGGTAGCTGCTCAATTTCTGATTCTTACTGGCGCCCGTAGCCACATGGTGAGATTTGCTCAATGGGACGAGTTCGATCTGGAGTCAGGTCGATGGTCATTGCCTGCGGAGCGGATGAAAACGCGTGAGCCGTTCGCCATCCCACTCGCACCTGAGGTCGTCGAGCTGGTGAAAAACCTGCCACGAATTCGAGTACGAAGCCCCTACCTCTTTCCTGGTAACGGCCTTAGCGGCGTGATGCACGCTAACGGCATTCGTAGTCTGCTGCACGAATTAGGCTATGAGCACATCACTCGCCATGGTTTCCGCTCAACATTCCGAGACTGGGCCGGAGAGACTACAGCCTTCCCCCGAGAGATCTGTGAGCTCGCGCTCGCTCACGACGAACGCGGGGAAACTGAAAGCGCGTATTCCCGATCGGACTTCTTCGACAAGCGAAGGGAGCTTATGAACGCTTGGGCGAAATATGCCACATCGCAGCCCAAGCAAAAGCCAGGCGATGCGGGCACTTGAGTCTTAGGTGATCTAATCGGTGTGGATAGCCACATCCGCCCTGCTGGCGACAGCGGAGACACCGGCGACAAGCCGCGTAATACCTAGTCTGCAGCATGGCGACAGAAGTGGCGACTGTCGCCGTTACAAGCCTTTCTCTTGGGGCTTTCTCGGCCAAGCCCACGCGAGCGGGAAGGCTCCGCATTCCCACTCGCATGGGCTCACATTAAAAACCGACGAATGACCACCCTGCCATGTAATGCCACCGATTTCCAAGGACTTCCAGCGCTACCGATTGGCGCAATAGTGGCCCCTAAAATGCTGTTGACCGTTAGAAGAACGAGCGTTACAAACGCTGTCCTCGACAGTACCCAGGTAGCCAGAACCTTTAAGGCTACGCCACTTGCGTGGTGGTTCTTCCCCAAGTGCGATTAGCGTCCGGCGGCTCGCACGGTCACTCCTCTAGAGTGATGGATGCCTACTCGATTTATCTGCCCACTGCTGCAGACGATAGACTACGCCTATTACGGTAAAAAGGTCGGCAAGGCCGCGGCCAAAGGCCAACGTCGGGACTATGCCTATTATCGTTGCATTGGAACCGATGCCTACCGCTTTGGTGGCGAACGCGTCTGTGACAATCAGCAAATACGAACGGAT
This sequence comes from Pseudomonas sp. GW821-FHT07B01, assembly GCF_059419065.1. NCBI lineage: Bacteria > Pseudomonadati > Pseudomonadota > Gammaproteobacteria > Pseudomonadales > Pseudomonadaceae > Pseudomonas > Pseudomonas sp. GW821-FHT07B01. Next base: position 44,315 of record NZ_JBWKRA010000018.1, read on the forward strand.
CGTCTTGATGAACTGGTGTGGCGGAAGGTTATTGAGCTGCTCGCCCATCCTGGAAGACTAAAGAATGAATATGAACGTCGGCTGGGAATCCTCGAAGAAAAAGAAAAAACAGCCCCTGATACTGCCGCACTGGAACGACAACGACTGCAACTGGAGAAAGGCAAGTCGCGGCTCATCGATAGTTATGCCGAAGGTATGATCGACAAAATGGACTTTGATCCAAAGATGCGAAACTTGAAGAGCCGTCTGGAACAGCTTGATCAGCAGATTCAGGAGTCACGGCGTCATCAGGTGGGTCAACGCGAGCTGTTTCTCGTCATTAATCGTCTCGAAGAGTTTGCCGCTGCGGTCCATGACCGATTGGGTGCTGTGGATTTCGTCACGAAACGCGAGATCATTCGCGGCCTGGTCAAACGTGTCGAAATTCATAAGCACGAAATTTTGGTGGTGTTCCGGGTTGATCCGGATCCGGGGTTCAACGCCAGCGAGACGTCGACAGGCTCAGGCACCAGAGAAAAAAGTATGCAAGATCGTACGCGGCGTAATCACTGCACCTTGGGGAGTCCCCTTGGTCGCAGCCACCCTACGGCATCCTCCATAACACCCGCCTGAAGCCATTTGCAGATAAGCCCGAGCAGGCGCCGGTCTGCAATCCGGTGTCCCAGAAACATCAACATCCATTCATGGTCGATCTCATCAAAGAACCAAACGTTTCCAGATACCTCCATCAACAAACAGCGGGCTGACACCCCTGTGGCCGAGGAGAAACTTAACGCGGTGACCGAGATTGGTTGACCACTACAGCCTGACGCCAATGATGCACCGTTAGAAAGCCCTCCCGAAAGCTTTCCCCTCCTATCGGACAACCCTGATCAAGCATTCCTGAGTTGGGTAAAAGAAGGGATCTTGAGCCACAAACTGATAATCAATGACAGCAAAGCCAAAACCCACAGAGTGAGTGGCAGCGTATTTATGGTCACGCCTGGGCTCTTCCAACGCTATGCCCAAAAGTTTCCTCGCATCGCCAATGGGGCCACTGAAGTGATCGAAGGATGGTGCGGGGCTCAGAAGCAGCTCGATAAAATGAAGGTCCACAGAAAGCATGAGAACGGTCTAAATATCTGGGCATGTCAGGTACAAGGTCCAAGGAGGAAAACCACCTTGAAAGGGTATCTAATTGAGAAGCCTGAATTATTTTTCAATCGGTGCGGCCCGACGATTCCTTTCTGAAAATCAAAGAAGCCTGATAACACTGCACCTCTACGACGAGCTATAGATGCACAGCTGGAGGTCGGGCTCCCTTCTTGTCCCAGGGCGCTATGGGTGTGAACGCCAGCAAGAGTTTGTCCACTGTCGCCCTGATCTTGGGTGCCAGATCCCGCGTTGCAGGCCAGAGAGCATGAATAGGGGAGCCCTCAACCCCATGAGGCGCGAGAACCGTCTGGAGCGCACCGTTTTTCAATGCATCCGCCACCAGCCAAGTGGGAAACTGCCCAATGCCCAGACCATCAAGGACCGCAGTGCGCAAGGCATCCCCATCACTGATGGTGTGGCGCCCCTTGATTTTGACGTTTACAGTACGGCCCTCGCTATCTAGCAACTTCCACGGGAACACGTGTCCACCTTGTGCAAAAGTAATGCAGTCGTGATTGGTGAGATCATTAATGGATGTTGGACTGCCATGTTCTACGAAGTAGGCTGGCGTGCCGCAGGTGACTGTTCTTTGGAATCCCAGATGACGTGCCGACAGCGAGGCGCTGTCGCCCGGGTCTCCCAGCCGCACCACCAGATCGATGTTCTCCTCCAGCAGATCGACCGAACGGTCCGCAAACGCCACATCCAGCGTGAGCTTCGGGTGCTGCCGGGCGAGGTCGCACAACACCGGCATGACCCATTGCCTTCCGAAGGTCGTCGGCAGACTGATGCGCAGGCGTCCCGACACCTCTCTGCGGCGCGAGGCGGCGCGCGATTCGGCCTCATCTAGTTCAGCAATCACGCGCAAGCAGCTTTGATAGAAGTCGGCCCCCTCAGCCGTGAGTGCGAGTCGCCGCGTGGTCCGATCGAGCAGGCGTATGCCCAATCGCTCCTCCAGAGTTGCGACACTTTTGCCCACCGCGGATTTGGAAAGACCGATTCTCTGGGCTGCCGCCGTGAAACTGCCCGTCTCCACCGCCTGGACGAATACGCTGATGCCTTGGAGACGGGATGCACTATAAATTGTCATACCGACCTCGATTGAGGAATTAAAGTGCTCAGTCTATATCGTATTAGTCCAAACTAACGCATGCAATTCTCCCATAAACTAAGCCTTCGTGACTGAGCGACGTGAAAGGAGTAATGAAAATGACGGTCGAATCCATGCAGGTCTGGCAATTACCAACATTCGGGTTGAAAAACCTGGAACTGGCGCAACGGCCTGTGCCGCATCCAGGTCCCAACGAAGTGCTGGTAAAAGTCGCAGCGGTATCGCTGAACTACCGGGACAAGCTGGTAGTCAACGGCGAATTGTTACCGAAGCTACCACCGATGCCCTTCGTCCCGGTTTCCGACATGGCGGGTGAAGTGATCGAGCTGGGTTCGCAGACCACTCGTTTCAAGGTCGGCGACCGAGTCATAGGCAATTTCTGGACGCAGTGGCTGGAGGGTGAGCCGCCTCGGGCGATGCTCAAGCACGGCTTGTCGCTGGGCGGTCCGCTGCCGGGCATGTTGGCCGAGTACGTCGTGCTTTCCGAGGAGATAGCGGTCGCGGCACCCTCCTACCTTTCCTATGAAGAGGCCGCGACCTTGCCCGTTGCCGCTTTGACTGCCTGGTTCGCGCTGGTGGAAGCTGGAAAGCTGCATAAAGGGCAAACGGTGCTGGTCCAAGGTACGGGCGGGGTGTCCTTGTTCGGCCTGCAGTTCGCGCAAGCGTTGGGCGCGCGCGTGATAGTGACCTCACGCAGTGACGACAATTTGGCCCGTGCTAAAGCGCTGGGCGCCTGGGCTGGCATCAACACCAGCCAGTCTTCTACCTGGGCGCAGGCGGCGGTCGAACTGACGAATGGGGATGGCGTCGATCAGGTGCTGGAACTGATCGGTGGTGACAACTTGCGCCAGTCAGTCGAAGCCCTCGCGGTCTCCGGGCATATTTTGCAGATCGGCTTCCTGGCCGATACCGAACTCCGCATGCCGGCCATTCCGCTTCAACTTCGACGCGCCACCTTGCGAGGTGTATCTGTGGGGCACCGGCGTGCTTTCGAGGAGATGAATCAGGCCATTGACCAGTACGGCATCAAGCCGGTGATCGACAAGGTATTTTCGTTCGCCGACGCTCTTGCAGCTTTTGCGCGCCTCGACCAGGGGCCTTTCGGGAAGGTGGTCATCAAGGTTAGAGGTTAGGCTCTGAATCGCTTATCGAGGCGTGCGCCATTACCTTGCGTGCCTGGTCATCACTTCCGTGAGCAGAGAGACAGCACCGGCATTTACGCTGCGGGCAACTGGTACCATGTATTTGCCGGTATTCGCGCGGCGGAGATTTCATGGTGAGTTCAATACGTTGCTGAACGCGCTGTCGGAATCGTAACCCAGCCGGCCTTTGAGCGATGTTCAGTGGGCCTTAGGAAGCAAATATGGCGCAGTGGACGGGACTCTCGATCTCGATTTGATTTATTGAAAACACAGTATTTTTCAAATTTAGGGGGGCTCGGCGGAGCAATTTTTGTACTAGCTGTCCGAAACTGACAATACCACCGCTCAATCGTCGATGAGCGACCGGTGATTAGATACCACCTCATCAATGATGGTGCGAAAAATATTGAGGATCAGCACCGTACTCACGCCGTTCTGCGTAGCTAGGGTCAAGTAGCGATGTTCCTGTTGCGACTCGCGCTCAGAATCCACAGCCTGCCATTGTTGCCGTGCTTTGAGCCTCCCCACTCGCTCAGTGACGTCAAACCGTCGAGAAAGCAGGATAATCAGTTGCTCGTCCAGCTCATCAATGGTTTTGCGCAGGCTCGCCAGTTCAACATTCTCCATTGCCTCTTCTCCTGCACGCATTACAGTGAGCGTCCCAGCAATTTGTTGGCCAGTGCCGAGGAGTCGCTAATTTTGCCGTGCAACTCTATCGGGCGCTCTTGCAAGACAGCACACCACTGGTTCAGTACCGCGATGAAATGCTCGGCCTCAGACAAAATCGCGTCGGTGTTATTTTCAAAGATGCTGGTCCACACCGTCACATCCGAGGAGGCCAGACGAATTTGCTCGAAGAAGCTACGCCCGATGAAGGAGGCGGTTTGCGAGCTGATAGGCAACTGATCACCAAAGGTTTCCATCAGAGAGAAGGCAATCAAGTGCGGCAGGTGCGACGTCAAGGCGGCTATATGGTCGTGCTGACGGGCATCGACTCTACACGTGATGGCCCCGAGCGCCCGCCAGAATCCTTCGACCTGTTCTATGGCACTCGTTGGCGTTATGGAAAGCGGTATTAATAGGCAAGTTTTGCCAGCGAACAGATCCTCGCGCCCTGCACGCGGCCCGCTTTGCTCACCGCCCGCCATGGGGTGGCCAGGGACAAATGACACATGCGTCGGCAAGCAATTGCCCAACTCATTGATCACCGTTTGCTTGGCTGAACCGACATCGGTCACCACGGCGCCATTTTTCATCCCTTTGGCCAAATCCATGACCACCGTCGCCACCGATCCCGTCGGCACACAGACCACCACCAAATCGCATTCATGCAACTCAGTAAGACTGTCAGCGCACTGCAGCGTTAAGCCAAGCCCTTCAACCTCGCGACAAACCTTTGGGTCGCCATCAAAGGGATGCAGATGAACATGGGGGTAGTTAAGTTTCACATGCCGCAAAATTGAGCTTCCCAGTAATCCCAAGCCTACGATACCAAGATGTCGAATGCTTTCCATGCTCCCAATCCCCCTGACTGAGTAGGCTCAACAGCCCCAGATCAAAAATTAGTACGCAGATGATCAATACGCAAGGATTTATAGAACTTTAAATATCAATCATGGATGCAAGTGGAGCGTGATTCGTTCTTCAAACGGTCACAAACGCTTAATAACGCGAAGCTTTCTCAAATCAAGACAAGGTTACCCTCGAGGATCCTCATAGCTAGAAATATTCTGTTAAACTTGAGATGTGAATGCATCCTGACTGTTCGTTTGTATCCGCTATAATTTTTTACTAGCAACTGCGAAGGGATCGCAGCTGTATCACTGCGGCCCTGTTGCGGACCGGTAGGCACTCGGCTTTGATCGCAACCACCGGACAAGCGGCATATAACAATAAGGTGTTTTGATGTATTCAAGTTTACGTACCCTTGCAGACGACACATTTTGCCTGCGCCTGCAGCGAGCTGCCAGGGTCTGGCGCAAGGTCGCCGACGAGGAATTGATTAAGCTCAACTTGTCGGACGCCACCACCACTCCTTTATGGCTCATCAGCAAATTGGGCGAAGGTCTGCGCCAGCGTACCCTCGCGGACCATATGGGTCTTGAAGGACAGTCTTTGGTGCGACTGTTGGACCAACTGGAAAGCTCGGGCCTGTTGGTTCGCCGTGACGATCCGTCTGACCGTCGAGCCAAAGCACTTTATCTAACTGATGCCGGTCGCAAGCTGGCAGAACAAGCCGAACTGGTGGTTAGGGGCATACGCGCCAAGCTACTGCACGGCGTGACTGCCGAACACCTGACTATCGTCGACGAGGTCTTTGACAAAATCATTAAGGCCGCCGGCGACTAACTCTTTTCGCGCCGGAACCTCCCAAAAACCCGGCGCTTCCTCCCTCCCGAGCCCCTAGCGGCTCTCAAAAATGTTCACTTGCAGCGCTTGCGAATAGATCGCTTGAGATCTAGTATTCGTCGAGCGGCATCCGACTGTCGTTATTTCAAACCATCGACCGCCTCTCAGTAAATCAGTCAAGGGACGGCGTTCGGCACACTCTTAACCAGTGGAGCCAACTCATGTCAGATTCGCTTGAAGTCAGGGACGCTGCTCGTGAACGGACAGTTCTCGCTCCTAATCCGGCTGCACACCGGCAACAGATCATCGACCTGCTAGACCCGCAAAGCTTCCATGAACTGGACGCTCAGGCCGAGCATGATTGCATGCATTTCGGGGCCGCAGCCCGCAAGATCCGGGGCGATGGCATCGCTACCGGCCATGGAACCGTAGATGGCCGCCCCGTTATAGTCTATGGCCATGACGGTAGCTTCATGGGCGGCAGCTCAAGCCGGATCCATGCCCTGAAGATCTGCAAAGTGCTGGATATTGCCCTACGCACCGGCGTGCCGATAATTGCCCTCAATCACTCATCCGGCCTACGGATTCACGAGGGGGTCGATGCCGACTCTCAGTTTAGCCATGTGTTTTACAAGACTGTAAGAGCCTCGGGAGTAGTGCCGCAGATTTCCATCGTCCTCGGCGACTGCATCGGCGGCGCCGCCTACACGCCGGCCCTGACAGACTTCATCATCATGGTGGACAATCAATCGGCCCTGTTCCTGACCGGGCCCGCGGTGATCCGCCGCGCCACCGGCGAAGAAGTGACCAAGGAAGAAATCGGTGGCGGCCTCATGCACGCCAGCGAAACCGGGCTTGCCCACTTCCTCGTGGGCAGCGTCGAAGAGGCACTGAGCCTGACCCGCGACTTGCTGTCCTACCTGCCGCAAAACAACACCGTCCGTCCACCACTGGCGGAAGGTCCCGCCACCCGGCGCTACCTGATCCCTGCCGTCGCCGAACTGGTCCCCAGTGAGAAAAACTTGCCTTTCGATGTGCGCCATCTGATCGAGGCGGTTGCCGACGAGCACTCTTTCCTTGAAGTGCAGCCGCTCTTTGCGCGCAATATCGTGATTGGTTTTGCCAGGCTGGGCGGCCAAAGCATCGGCATCATTGCCAATCAGCCGTCGTGGCTGGCGGGTTGCCTGGACATCAATGCGTCCACCAAGGCGGCGCGCTTTGTGCGGCTGTGCGATTCATTCGGTATTCCGCTGCTAACGCTGATCGACGTACCAGGCTACCTGCCGGGGCGACAACAGGAACGTTCGAACGTGATTGGTGCAGGCGCCAAATTGATGCATGCCTACTGCGAAGCCAGTGTGCCGAAAATCGCCGTGGTGTTGCGCAAAGCCTATGGTGGCGCCTACCCCACCCTGGCCAACCGCTCGGCCACCGACCTGATCTATGCCCTGCCCGGCGCCGAGATTTCGGTGATGGGCCCGGAAGGCGCCGTCGATGTGATTTTCCGCAAGGATATTGCCGCCGCCGCCGACCCTCAGTCACGCCGGGAAACCCTTATAGATGACTACCGCCAGGCCCACGCCAGCGCTGAATATTCGGCCACCCGTACCTACATCGAAGGGCTGGTGGAACCTGAACATTTACGCAATACGCTGATCGCCAATTTCGCACTATTACAGGACAAGATCCCGGGGCTACCGGCGAGAAGACATTCGAACATTCAACTGTGAGGGAGCATGGTCATGGCTATTCCAAGGGACCCAAGTAACGATTACCACGAAGAGCAAATCGCCCGGCGCCTGGCCTGGGTCGCGGAACAGACGGACACCCCGCTTCCTTACATTGGCGGTGCGCCGATCAGTGGCGAGCAGGTTAAAGGTACCTGTGAGAATTTCATCGGTTTTGTCGGGACCCCCTTGGGTGTCGCGGGCCCGCTGCTGATCAATGGAACACGGGCCCAAGGTGCATTCATCGTGCCGCTGGCGACCAGCGAAGGGGCGCTGGTCGCCTCCTTTTCCCGGGGCATGAACCTGATCACTGACAGCGGCGGCTGCACCATCAACAGCCCAGACAACGCTCAGCCTTCACCTGGGCAGCCGGCCTACCGATTCCTCGGCGATGCGCTGACCAAGATTTCCGCGATCGTTTTGCACAACGCCAGCGACGCCCCGCAGTTCGACGCTTGGCTCAGGGCGCACATGGCCGATATTGTTGCGACGGCCAACGCCACCAGCAAGCATGCGCGCCTACTGGAGTTGACGCCGCTGCTCCAGGGCGACCTGGTAGGTCTAGCGTTCACCTACGAAACCGGCGACGCTATGGGCCTGAACATGGCCACCAAGGCCAACGAAGCCGTGTGCCGTTACCTCAAGAGCCAATGCCCGCAGTGGGTGGACTACTACTTCAACACCCTGGGAGGCGATAAACGTTTCGTCGCGGACCAAGCCAAAGGGCGTTACGTATCGGCTAGCGTAAGAATCCCCAAGGCCTTGGTAGAACAGCGCCTGCGCACCACGCCCCTGCGCATGCAGCGTTTCCTGCATGCTTGCAACAGCTTGCTGGCCCAGCGCGGCGCCACCGCGCCGAACATCCACGTGGCCAATGCGCTGACGGCATTGTTCATCGCCTGCGGCCAGGACCCAGCCTTCGTCACGGTATCGTTCAAGAATGCCTGCACCACCTTCGATGTGCTGAACAACGGAGACCTGCTCGCCAGTGTGACCCTGCCCAATCTAATTGTTGGCACTGTCGGCGGCGGCACACGGCTGCCCGCCCAGCAAGAATGCCTGCGCATGCTCGGCTGCTCCGACGATGCGCGCAAATTGGCGGAAATCGCGGCGGCCGTGGCGCTGGCCGGAGAAATCTCAGTGGCAGGTGCCGTCAGCGCCGGTGAATTTACCCGTGCCCATACCACCCTGGGTCGCGGCCAAAGCGCCGAGACAACCCTCATATAACTGACAGGGGCGTGACGATGGTGAGTCGAGTACTGATTTGTTGTCGCGGGGAAATCGCATACCGTTTTATCCGCACGAGCCAACTGCTGGGCATCGAGACCGTGGTGATTTACAGCGCCGACGATGACGAAGCACCCTTTGTCCTTGCCGCCGACGCCACTATTCGTGTCGAAGCCTGGGACCCGGCCACGCTGATCGAAACGGTGATCGGTGCAGCGGTAGACTGCGGCGCCGACGCCGTGGCGCCCGGCTACGGGCCCTTGGCGGAAAATGCCTTCTTCGCCGAAGCATGCGGGTACGCAGGCCTGGTGTTTATCGGCCCCAACGTGGCCGCCTTGCGCCAAACCGGCGACAAGATTGCTGCCCGCACGGCGGCCCAGCGCGCCGACGTGCCCGTGGTGCCAGGCCTGACCATCGACGCCGACGTCGAGACGGGTGCCCGTGCGGCCGATGCCCTCGGCTACCCGGTGTTACTCAAGGCCGCCCTGGGTGGCGGCGGGCGCGGCATCCGCGTAGTGGCGCAGCCGGATGAGTTTGCCGGGGCCTTTGCCGAAGTGCGCCATGAAGCGATGCGCGCCTTTGGCAGTGATCAACTCTACCTGGAGAAATTTCTCGGGGAGGCCGTGCGCCACATCGAAGTCCAGGTGATCGCCGACAAGCATGGCCATTATCTGCACTTGGGCACACGGGAATGCAGCGTGCAGCGCCGTCGACAGAAAATCGTCGAAGAAGCGCCGGCCCCCAACCTCAGCGACGAAGTTCGGCAACGCCTGCATGACGCCGCGCTGGCCGTGGCTCGAGAGGTTGGCTACGACAGTGTCGGTACCGTGGAATTTCTGGTGGATGCCAGCGAGCAGTTCTACTTCATCGAAATGAATGCGCGAATCCAGGTCGAGCATCCGGTGACGGAGCAAATCACCGGCGTCGATATTGTCGAGCAACTGATTCGCTCGGCCCAGGACCAGCCGCTGAGCATCACCCAGGCGCAGGTACAGTTTCACGGGCACGCTCTGGAGTTCCGTCTGTGCGCTGAAAGCGCCCATGGCGACTTCCTGCCTACCGGAGGCCGCGTCACCGACTACCGCGTCCCAGAGGGGCCGGGTATTCGTGTGGATTCCGGGATACAGATCGGCTCACTGATGTCGCCGTTATTCGACAGCCTGTGCCTGAAACTGATCGTCTGCGCCAACCACCGAGCCTTCGCCGTGCAACGCGCCCGCGCCGCCCTGGATGAGTGGTTGGTGGCGGGCTTCAGCACCAACCTGCCGGTGCACGCGTGGCTGCTGTCATACCCGCCCTTTATCAATGGCACGTATGACCTGTCGATCTGCAATCACTTCCCTTCAGCCCATGCCCTGCCCGCCGAGGATGCACGACTCATGCACGCCGTGGCGGCACTGGCGCGGCATTTACAGCCGCCCTCTGCGCCCACGACACGGCCGGCCAGCCACCAAACGTCAGCCTGGACGCAGCGCAACAGCCACTGGCTGTTGTCCTGATAGCCCTCAAGGAGCATGCCCGCATGAGCAGATTAGCGAACACAGCGTCGCTCACGACATTGGCCGGTAGCGTCGAAGGCGATGCCGACACGGCACAGGTTCACATCGAAGACCTCGGCAATCAGCGCTATCAGGCGGTGTTTGCCGATGGCCATACCCTCGTGCTGGATGTCCTGCGCCAGGACGAACTGCCTCACGGCGCCACCCGCTTGGCGCTGAAGGTCGATGGCCAACGCAAGACCGTGCACGTCACCCCCAATGGCGCCCACGAATCGACCCTGGACCATGCCGGCAGCCGACGCAGCATCAGTTGGCACAGCACCAGGCGCCGCGACGGCGACGGGACCACTGCGCGCCAGGACGTTAGTGCAACCCTGTTGGCGCCCATGCCTGCACGCGTGCTGGAGATTCTGATCAGTGAAAACAGCCTCGTCGAAGAGAACCAGCCGTTGCTGCGCATCGAAGCAATGAAAATGGTCATGACCTTGTCTGCGCCCGGGCGCAGGCGGATCCAGACCCTACACATACAGCAGGACGACGGCATCCTCGCCGGCCAGTTGCTCATCACCTTTGCCAAGGTGGATTGAACGTGTTGCACCTCTGACGTCGCCAAAACAGGGCGGCAATCGGTAACTCTTCTCATATTCAATGGAGTTGAAATGATACTGGAAGCCCGCATCACCCAATACTGTGACGACCTGACCTTTAGCGCCATCGACCCCGCAGCCCTGGAAATCGCCAGCCGCTCCTTGCTCGATGCCCTGGGCGTATCCTTGGCCGGCGCCCGTGACGAGGGGGTCAAGGTGCTGGCCGGCATCGTCGAGCAATGGGGCGGCCAACCCCAAAGCCGCGTACTCGGCCGCCAGCAGGCATTGCCCGCACCGGCGGCGGCGATGCTCAACGGTGCCGCCGCGCGCGTGCTCGACTTCGATGATGTGGCAGACCCTTTAGGCACCCACCCCAGCGTGGCCATCCTTCCGCCCTTGCTGGCGATCGCCGACCTTGTAGATAAGCCCATCGACCGGCAGGCCTTCATCACCGCCTTTGTCATCGGCCAGGACCTGTCCATTCGCCTGTCGCGGGCACGCAAGGAAACGCTGCTGGAGAGTGGCCGCTACGACCTGTGCAAGGTGATCGCCGCCACGGCCGCCGCCGGCAAACTCTATGGGCTGCGCGGCACACAACTGCAGCATGCACTGGGCATCGCCTACACCAGTGCCCTGGGCGAAACCCAATGTATGATCGACGGCGCTTCGACGGTGTTCTATCAGCAGGGCCTAGTCGCAGCCAATGCGGTTCGCGCCGTGATACTTGCCGCCAATGGCTTTACCGGGGCGAACCAGTTTCTGACCGGCCGCTGGGGCTACTACAACGCTTTCGAACCCGGCTCCAAAATGGAGACCATCGACGCCGGTCTGGGCAGCCTCTTCAGTAACACCGACGGTATTGCCTTCAAGCCCTACCCCACATGCCGCCCGAATACCTCAGCGGTCGCTCTGGCCCTGGAACTGGTGCAGGGGCGCCGTCTAAGCGCTGCCGAGGTGGTGCGCATCGACGTCCAGACCAACCAGCAGATCCACGACCTGGTGAGTGCCCCGGTCGAGCGCAAGCAGGCCCCCACCACGGTGGTCGAGGCGCGTTTCAGCCTGGCGTATAACATCGCCACGGCGCTCATCAACGGCGATCTGTTCATTGACGACTTCAACGAGCAGGCGATCCAGCGACCCTCGATCATCGCGTTGAGTCGCAAGATTTTCCCTCGCCAGGACCCGACCTGCGAAATTGCCGAACTGGGCACCCATGGCAAGATCAAGATCCGCATCGAACTGACCGACGGGACGCTCCTGCAAGGCGAGGTCAGCTACGCCAAGGGCAACCCGCGAAACCCCATGAGCCAGGAGGAATTACAGGTGAAATTCAACAAGTGCCTGGCCTATTCGGACGCGGCCCATGCCAAAGCGCAATCGGCAACCATCGTCGACTGGATCTTCGACCGCGACTCAATCAACCCTGCCTATCAGGTACTGGCCAAGGCCCTACACGCGCCGCTTTAAATCGCCCCAAACGACAACAGGCACATCAAGGATGTGCCTGTTGTCGTTTGGGCTTGAAGCGCTCGTCTCAGGAGACTTTTTCCACCTCCACGACCGCGATGCGCTTGACCGCACCGCGCTCCGCCTGTCCGCCATTGATCTGCGCCAGCAACTCGACCTGCCGTTGCCGAGCAATGCCGATCGAGCGGGTCTTGACATGCCCGTACCCGCGAATGGCTTCAGGCAAACGTGCCCAGCTCACCAGCAGGGGCAACGTATCGGCCGTCAACTTCGGCAGCAATGCAATCAACATGCTCTGGTACTCGTCCAGAAGGCGCCGCTCTTCACGACGCTCCTTGAGCAGGCCAAACGGGTCCAAGGCTGTATGCCGCAGAAAGCGCAGCCCGGCCAGCGCGCGGAACACCGGAATGATCCAGCCGGAAACCTTGATCTTGCGTGGCTCTCCCGCGCGCTTCACCAAACCATCCAAAAACGGCGGGGCGAGATGAAAGGTCAACTTGGGCCGCCCGACGAAGGATTCGCCCAGGCTGCTCAGAAACGCCGGCGAACTGTGCAGCCGTGCCACTTCATACTCATCCTTGAAAGCCATCAGCTTGAACAGGTTGTGGGCCACCGCATGGGCCAGCGTAACGTCTCCGACGCCCTCGGCGGCTTTGACCACCTGCTCGACCAAGGCGCGGTAGCGCGCGGCGTAACGTTGGTCCTGGTAGTCAACCAGCAACGCACTGCGCTGTTGCACAACCTGCTCCAGGGTGAGCGCCTGCGGCGGCTGGGCAGCCGCGGCAGGCTTGAGCTGGCTCTCGACGAAGGCGGGATCCGCCGCCAGCAGACGCCCCCAGGCAAACGCCAACCGATTAGACTGGACGTCGCCGCCGTAGATTTCCAGCGAGCGGTCAAGGGCGCTGAAGGTCAGGGGCACCACGCCCTGCTGCCAGGCAACACCCAGCAGCAGAATATTCGCCTGCATCGGCCCAACTACTGCCGCCGCCACTTTGCGCGCATCTACGGACTGGTAACGCTCGGCGCCCACAATGTCGATCAGACGTTGCTCGATAGCAGTAGTCTCCAGACGCAAGGCCGGGTCCAGCAACATGGCACCAGCCTGGACCTCACTGGTGCTTGCAACCACCCGGGATTGGCCGCGCCGCAGCACGTTCAAGGCTTCATCTTCGGACGCGACGGCCAGGTCGGAAGCGATCAACACGTCGGCGCAGGCCCGGTCGATTCGATGCTGATGCAACTGCTGGGGGGCATGGGCGAAGCGGATATGGCTGAATACCGAACCGCCTTTCTGGGCGAATCCGGTAAAGTCCAGGACCGACACTTCAAGCCCTTGCAGGTGCGCGGCCATGGCAATCGTTCCGGCCATGGTCACCACTCCCGTACCGCCAACCCCCGTGATCAGCAGTTCAAAGGTCCGCTCAAAGCCTGCGGGTTCGGGCGTTGCCAAGGCCCCGGCCAGGGCCAGCACCTTTTCGGCTGGCAACAGTTTGCGGCGCGCCTTGGCCGGGGTGCCGGTAACCGTGACAAAGCTGGGGCAAAAACCCTTTACGCAGGATTGATCGAGGTTGCAACTGTCCGTATCAATGCTGCGTTTGCGGCCGAGCTCGGTCTCCACCGGCACCACGGACAAGCAGTTGGACTTGACCTGGCAATCGCCACAGCCCTCACACACCTGCTGGTTGATCACCACACGCGACTGCACCTTGGCCGGCGGCAAGCGCTTGCGCCGGCGACGGGCTTCGGTGGCACACACCTGATCGAACACCAATACGCTAACGCCAGGCAATTCCCGCAGGCGCCTCTGGACGCTATCCAAAATATCGCGATGGTAGACCATTACCCCGTCCGGCAAGCTGTCGCGGGCCTTGTAGCGACTAGGGTCATCCGCGACCACGACGACTTCACGCACCCCTTCGCTCTGCACCAGTTCGACCACCTGGCGCACGCTCAGTTTGCCGTCCACCGGCTGGCCGCCTGTCATCGCCACCGCATCGTTGTATAGCACCTTGTAGGTGATATTCGCGTTGGCGGCGATGGCTTGCCGAATCGCCAGATAGCCGGAATGGAAAAAAGTACCATCACCCATGTTCTGGAAAATATGCGGGGTCGCCACAAAGGCCATTTGCCCCAGCCAGTCCACGCCCTCTCCGCCCATTTGTACGCTGCCACTGGTGGCGCGGTCGGGCATGCGTGCGGCCAGGGCGTGACAACCGATGCCCAGCCGGGCCTCACTGCCTTCCGGCAGTTGGGTCGAGGTGTTGTGGGGACAGCCCGAACACAGGTAAGGCGTGCGCTTGAGCCAGTGGAACTCACGGGACACCGGCCCCTCGATCCAGTAACGCGGTACGTCTATGGCCACGCCGAACGGCGCCAAGCACGTCGACAGGACCCGCGTGATCCTCGACGGGCGCAATTCTTCGGCGACCGACAACAGCGGCTGTCCACGCTCATCGAGTTTGCCGATGATCAAGGGGCGGTTCTCCGGCTTGGCGTTGAACAGGCCACGCTTGAGTTGGTCCTCCACGACGCCTTGTTTTTCTTCGATGACCAGCACCCGCTCACAGCGTCGGGCCCAGGCCTCCAGCACCGGCGACAAGGGGTAGACGACGCGGATGCTGAGCAGAGCGACTCCGGCCTTTTCCAGAGCATCTAGCGACACGCCACCCCGCTCCAGAGCTTCACGCACGTCGCCATAGGCCTTGCCAACCGCCGCGATCAACAACCGTGGAAAGGCTGGCGCCGCTTCCACCCGGTCCAGGGGGTTGGCCCGAATAAAACGCCGCGCCGCCTCAATCTTGTGGGAGAACCGTCGCTCGATCTGCATGCCTGGCAGGTCCGGCCAGCGCCAGTGCAACCCATCGGGGCCCGGGTCGATGGCCGGCTCCACGAAGCGTGGCGCTGCCACTGCATCGACTGATCTGGAGGCTTCAACGGTTTCGGTCACGGCCTTGAACCCGACCCACAACCCGCAACAACGTGATAGCGCCCAACCCCACAACCCGCAATATTCATAGTCGGCAAGCCCAACCGGATGGATCACCGGCAACCCCCAGGCCATCAACGCCTGATCCGACTGGTGGGACATCGACGACGAAACGCAGCCATGGTCGTCACCGGTGACAACCAGCACCCCACCATGGGGCGACGAGCCATACGCGTTGCCATGCTTCAAGGCATCCCCGGAGCGGTCAACACCCGGTCCTTTGCCATACCACAGGCCGAAGATGCCGTCGTGCAACCGGGCCGCATCGCTTTCCACCCGCTGCGTACCAATTAGTGTGGTCGCCGCCAGGTCTTCGTTGATCGCCGGCTGAAAGCGGATATTGGCTTTTTCCAGCAGCGGCCTGACCCGCCACAGCTCCTGGTCCAGCCCGCCGAGGGGCGAACCGCGATAGCCGCTGACAAATCCTGCCGAGTTGATACCCGCCGCCCTATCCGCAGCAGCCTGGGCCAGCAGCAGGCGCACCAGCGCCTGCTGGCCGCTGAGGAAGACTTTCCCGGCAGGCTCCTCGATGCCCCGCAAGTAACGAGAGTCGAGCCGATATTCCAGATCCAGAGTCATGTCCGAGCCTTTTGAGTGTGCACCTGATGTGGATGGGAGGCAGTGACAGAAAGGGTTTTCAATCCTTGGCGGGCGATCAAAATTGCCTCTCGCAGTACGGCTTCATCACCAATATGGTTCATAAGCAGCAGCACCAGCTGGGCGTGAAGCAAGTGCCCGGCCGGCGCGTCCAGGTCTTGGCAGGCGTCCGTCAGCAGTTGGAAATAACTGTCCGGGCTGCTCAAGCGGCATTCCGTGGCCAGGCCAGTGCTCGAAGAGATGGCTGACAGGCTCATGACACTTGCTCCTGTGCAGGGGCCAGCACTTCGGTGGCCGAAGCGATGGCAATGGAGCGCTCAATGGCCAGCGGATCGAGAAAGCTCAGGGTCGTCAGCACATGCTGGTCCGGACGTATCACCACCACTTCCCCCGGCTGTAACCCGTAGCGCGAAGCCACGAGGCCGGCGTGGTCCCACAGCAGGTCGAGCGTCGCAGCGGGCTCCCGCGAGGTCAGCACGATGACGTCGAGCGGGTAGGCCGAGGCAATCGTCTTGGGCACGGCACCTGAACCGGGTTCATACACCAGCACGGTAAACCCCCGGCGCCCCAGGTAATTGAGTAGCCAGTCGGGTTTGCCGCCCACGCTGATCGGAGCATCGGGCGCTGCTGTACCGGCAGAAATCCGCCCCCCGTCAGAGTCGGCAAAATGTTCGAACTGGCCCACCCCTTCCAGCCGTGCGGGTTTTGACAGGCGCCCGGAGTTGATCAGCGCTCGCCCCCAGGACGTGTGGCGAGCCAGCGCCAATGACGCTTCGCGCAGCACATGTACAGCAGGGCTGGGAGGGGTGATGAAATCCGCGCTGCGTGTGGAGTTGAGGATGTTTTCGTCGGCGGCGAACACCCGCTCCTCGTCATAGGACTGAATCAGCGAGGGCGACGCACCGTGCAGGAGAATGCCAGCCAGGCGCCAGCCTAGGTTGTCCGCATCCTGAATCCCACCATTGCCTCCGCGCCCGCCAAATGGGCTGACCTGATGCGCGCTGTCACCTGCGAAGACGATCCGCGCCTGCACAAAGGTCTCCAGCCGCCGACAGCGAAAGGTGTAGACGCTGATCCAGTCGATGCGCAACGGCGTCTGCTCACCGAACATTGCATGCAGCCGTCGGGCGACTCGCTCGGGCTCGCGCTCTACGACCGGGTCCGCGTCGGGGCCCAGCTGGAAATCGACTCGCCACAGATCATCCGGCTGCTTGTGCAGCAGCACCGAATGGTTGGGATGAAAGGGTGGGTCGAACCAGAAACGCCGCTCTGCAGGAAAGTCCGGCTTCATTTCTACATCGACGATCAGGAAGTGGTCATCGAACACCTTGCCGATAAAGGGCAAGTCCAGAGCATTGCGCACCACCGACCGCGCACCATCGCACGCGACAAGCCAGTCACACTGCAGCTGGTAGGCGCCGTCGGGGCATTCGATGCGTACGGTCGCCCCCTCGGGCCGGTGCTCGACCCCAACCACGCGGTTCAGGCAGTGGAGGTCCACCAGGCCGGTGGCCAGGCACGCCTCCACCAGCCATTGTTCGATGTAGGTCTGTTGAATATTGAGGAAGGCGGGACAGCGAAAGCCAGGCTCCAATTGAAAGTCGAAACTGAACACTTCGTGGTCTTTGTGAAAGACTCGGCCAAGCTTCCAGTCGACCCCCTTGTCCCGCAACTCATCCGGCAAACCGAGCCGACCGAGAATTTCCAAGCTGCGCTGTGCAAACACAATGGCCCTGGAACCTTCCGTCAACGTCTGCCGAGCCTCCAGCACCACGCTCGCCACGCCTCGGCGGGCGAGATCAAGGGCCAGGGTCAGCCCTACCAGACCGGCACCGACAATCACGATGGGCACCGTACGGGCCGTGCTGAGCTGAAGGTCCAAAGGGGTGGAGTAGGTCAAGCTGGACGGCTGATGCATGAGTCGTCGCCTCCGATGGCAAAGTGTTGCGCTCACGAACACAAACAGGTTCTTCCGGAGAAATTTAGATCCCTTGCGCGTAGTACGCAAGTACGCAATAAACGAAAAATATATTGTATTAAGAACTATGTTTATAGCGTTTTTATCTGCTCGCCTTTCGCTGTTCTTCTGCCTTTAACAGCTATCCTTACACTTAACTCATTGATAAAAAACACCATTAACCCTGTAAAACCGGAAGCCCTCAGCCTCCTTTGATCCCGCTTGACCCATTTTCAGCAGAAATCCCATGAGAACTATATTGCAAGCGATCTATTCGTGAGCTACTTTATTCTCCTAGGTAAGATCATGTCGAACAGAAGCCCAGACGTATTGAGACGTCGCGGCTCATGGAGGGGTGATGACTTATTCTCAGGAGAAGGAGAATGTCCCGCTCACGTCCGATTCCGGCGCGGGGAATGAACCGCTGACAGTGCTTTGCACACTGCTATCGCGCGCTGACAACACGCCGTTGAATCAACGACGCAACGGTCCACTGCAAATGCTTGACCTTTACGGGGAAGTGCTCTGCGATCCGGCCAACAGTGCGAATGCCTTTGAGGCGCAGCCCAATCTCAGCGTCGAAAAATGGACCGAATACTGGCTCAAGATCCATGGCACCCGTTTCACCTATGCCCTGCCTATCCAGGCCGATGGCCACCAACCCCTGCTACGCTATGACCAGATACACCGCCTCAGTGTTGGCCCCTCAAACCTTCGCCTCCTGCCTTATCTGCCGCCCCTAAACGAAGACGGCCAGCTTTTCGACACGGTGATCGGCCATGTATCGCCGTATCAGCGCTCCGAATGGGATGGCATCGCCTACCTGGGCTTCGCCAATACTGACGCCTTGCAAGTCACCTTGGGCCATCAGGAAATTACCCGGGCGATCCTCCCCGAGGATCAGGTGATCTTCCGCGAACTGTGCCCGATCCTGTGCCGACAGCACATCGTGATACCCAGCTCCACATCTAGGGAATCGATCCTATTGATCAGTCTAGTGCGCCGTGACCGGGCGTTGAGCCGCGACCAATTCCAGCACCGCTGGCTGGCGGAGTACGCCCCCCTACTGCTAGCACAACCAGCTACCCAGCGTCTGGTCAGGCGCTATTTGCAATTGCATAACATTGGCCCGATCGACATGGGTCAACCGCTTTACCACGAAATAGGCAAGGACATCGACGGCATAGCAATTACCGCCTTCAGCTCCATCACCGACCTGGAGGAATTCCTAGTTGATCAGGATATCACCGCACTTGCCCAGACCCAGTCGCAACTGATCGACCCCCAGCGTCATGAATATTGGACAGCCCTCACTTTCCAGGTAGTCAACCAACTGCCTGGGGAAACCCGTACCGCTAGCCCCGCCCCCGCTAGACTGGGCGTCACCGCTCGCGCAGAAGCAGCGACTTGATCAACACATTCCCCTTATGGAACAAGCGGAGATGTATTTATGCCCATTGAATGGTCCCCCTCATCCTGGCGTGAAAAAACTGCACTGCAATTGCCCGAGTACACCGACCTCGAGCACCTCGCCACAGTCGAGGCGCAACTGCGCAACAGCGTTCCGCTGGTACTGGCCTCCGAGATCCGGTCGCTGAAGACACGCCTTGCCCAAGTCGCACGAGGCAAGGCTTTTCTGCTGCAAGGTGGCGATTGCGCTGAATCCTTTGCCGAATTTCACCCTGGTGGAGTCCGGGATCTATTCAGGGTCTTCCTGCAGATGTCGACGGTGCTTGCCTTCAGCACAGGAGTGCCGGTGGTCAAGGTCGGTCGCATCGCGGGGCAATTCGCCAAACCACGCAGCACCCCTCAAGAAACCATAGATGGGGTCACGCTACCCAGTTATCGCGGCGATATTATCAATTCGATGGAGTTTAACGAGCAGGCTCGCAGACCCGATCCAGAACGAATCCTGCAGGCCTACCACCAGTCCAGCGCGACCATGAATCTCCTGCGCGCATTAGGCCAGAGTGGTTTTTCCGACATGCGCCATGTGCAACAATGGAACACCCGTTTCATTGCCGGCGCACCGGAAGGACGGCGCTACCAGGTGATCGGCCGCCGAATAGAGGAAGCCCTCAAGTTCATGAATGCCTGCGGCGTCTCGCCGGAGTCCGTTCAGGCCCTGCGTGAAACAGAGCTATTCACCAGCCATGATGCCTTGCTGCTCAACTATGAAGAAGCCTTTACCCGTCTCGACTATACGAGTGACGAGTGGTACGACTGCTCTGCGCACATGCTGTGGATTGGTGAGCGCACGCGGGGCATCGACGATGCCCATGTGGAGTTCCTCAAGGGTGTGAAGAACCCAATTGGCCTAAAGTGTGGGCCAACCCTGCAGGAACACGACCTGTTGCACCTGATTGATACGCTCAATCCGGACAACGAGGCCGGGCGCTTGACGTTGATCGTACGCATGGGCGCCGACGCCCTCGCCGAACGCTTGCCGCAACTACTGCGTGCGGTGAAGAACGAAGGTCGTGACGTTGTGTGGTCGGTCGACCCGATGCATGCCAATACCATCAAGTCGAGCACCGGCTACAAGACCCGACGGTTCGCCTCGGTGATCGCCGAAGTCGAGCGCTTCTTCGATGTCCATCAGGCAGAAGGTACCCACGCCGGCGGCGTGCATCTGGAAATGACTGGCGCCGATGTAACCGAATGCACTGGGGGAGGGCAACGCATCTGCGATGCGGACTTGAGCAACCGTTACCATACACATTGTGACCCCCGCTTGAATGCCACCCAAGCATTGGAACTTGCCTTTCTTATTGCCGAAAAACTAAAACTCGAAAAAACAGACCTTGCTGACCATGCGCTAACGCTTTGAACTAAGTGTTTTAGATTTGGCGGTAACAAAAATTCATTCGATCAATTTCGGTGGGTGAATTTTTTACTGAGGCTAAGGAGAGCATTAGCGCCGCATGGCCCAAGCCATAGATCTGAACGGTTATTAGGAGTTTCAGCTGTTATCGCTGGACGCGTCCACCTCCAAAACACCTAAAGCATAAGTTAAATCTCTCTGCCTCTATATGGTAAGGGAGGAAGAACTCAAGGAGCCTCATGATGAATTCCAACCTGCCAGAACCAGGGCCCGGATCAGGACCAACAAAGAAAATATTATTTCTACTCGCGCTGGGGGCTGGGCTCGGGGTGGCAAATGTGTACTATCTCCAACCTGCATTACAGCTCATACAACTGGACCTTAAACTATCAACAACAGAAGCTGGCCTGATACCAACATTGACTCAAATTGGCTATGCGGCTGGCATGTTTTTTTTGGCGCCCCTAGGCGACACCCTCCCAAGAAGAAAGTTGATTATTGTAAAAGCCCTACTCCTTTCTTTCGCTTTAGTATTGGCGGGACTAGCGCCGAACTTACAAATATTGATTTTTGCATGCATTGCAATAGGCTTGCTAAGCAGTGTTGGCCAAGACTTCGTACCCGTCGCAGTACAGTTATCTCCCGAATTGAATAGAGGGCATATAGTTGGAATTGTAACCACTGGCCTGCTGACAGGGATTTTATTATCTAGAACATTAGGAGGTATCGTTTCGGAGCAGTATGGATGGAGGAGTATGCAGTTTCTTGCTGCGGGTTTGATGCTTGTCGTGGCCCTTATGGTTCGTAGAGGCTTACCAAAACTGAACGCAATAAATACGAGCACTCCCTACAGCGCTTTGATTAAAAGCTTATTAAAGCTGTGGAGAGAGCACCGCTCTCTAAAGCTTTCGATCATTACCCAGGCATTGCTGGCCTCTACGCTTGGTGCTTTTTGGTCTACCCTAGCGATGGTAATTGCCGGGCCACCGTACAATCAAAGTGCGACAGTTGCAGGAGCCTTCGGTATTGCTGGCGCCGCCGGAGCATGTGGAGCATCTATTTTTGGGCGAGTAGCCGATACAAAAGGCCCGCTGCCAGCAATACGGACCGGATGCCTATTAGTGATCATATCTTTTACAGGGATGTGGCTGTTACCAAAATCTCTGCTTGTCCTCGCAGTGGGTACCGTATTATTTGATCTTGGCATTATGGCCGCCCTCGTATCACATCAATTCATTATTAATAGCATAGATGCTCAATCTCGTGGTCGGCTTAACGGGTTGCTCATGACTGGAGCTATGTGTGGAATGGCGATAGGTGCCGCGGTAGGTAGCTTAGTCTGGGCTAATATCGGATGGATAGGCATATGTATATTATGCATATCTACAAGTAGTCTAAGCTTGTTTTTATCATTTTCTCACCACCCACGTAAAAATGGAGTTTATACATATGACTAACACCATAGAAGAGAAGCTTCTTCGTCCTCCCTATATCAAGGCCAGTAAAGGCGACAAGGAGCCACTGACAGTGCTCTGTTCTTTTCTTTCGCGCTCCGATAATACCCCGTTATCGGAAAGAACTCGAGCAACTGGGCACGTACTGGATCAAAGCGGAGAAGTTATAGCCGACCCCGCAAAAAACCCACAAGACAATGCGTTTGAAGAAACTCCAAATGTCAATTTCGAACACTATGGTGAGTACTGGAGGAAAGTTCATGGCGTGCGGTTCATTCATCCTGAGAGCGATGATGACTCTGTGACTCTGAAGAAACTAGTACGTTATGATCAGTTGCATCGCCTCGCTGCCGGACCAACACAAACCGATACGCCTCCATACAAAGTACCTGCCGATGAAGAAGGAAAACTATGGCCAACGGTTATAGGGAAAATCACTCCTTATCGTCGCCCGCACTGGGACGGCATTGCTTACTTAAACTTTTCGACGGTAGATGACATATCAGTGGTCTTAAGTAGCAACCGAGTGGTGGAAAAAATCATACCGGAGGAAAAAGTAATATTTCGTGATATGGCCCCACTGCTCTCCAAACAGTATGTAATCATTCCAAGCCTTCAAAGTAATGATGCGGTTACTTTAGTCAAGATGCACAAACGCCTATCAAATCTAAGCAGGGCTGATTTCCAAAATTGGTGGATTGGAAAATTTGCAGAAAAAATAAAGCAACAACACAGCACAACAAAACTCATCAAGCGTTACGTGCAACTTCATAATATCGGCCCTACAGAACCAGGCAAACCCTTTTTTCACGAATATACGTCATCGATTGATGGTGTTTCACTCTTTAGCTTTGCAAGCTTGAGTGATCTTGAGGATTATTTGAGAAATCCTGTTACTCAAGAGCTATTTAGGCTCGAAGCGATGGAATGCCAGTCGACTGAGTACTGGACGGCTGTAGGAGTGGTTCTCGTCAACCGCATTCATCCAGAACTTGAGACCCGCGTAGGCGAGGAATAAGTAAAAATTAGCAAAAGACGCATGAGTGCATAGTTAAGATCACCCGAAAAAGTGGATATGTCACCCTGCATCGTGGGGTTATAGCTTAACAAGAGTATTGACACCTGACAGCAACGTCTTACCATTTAGCAAGACGTTGCTGTCCTTTAGGCTGACCAAACTTGAAAGACGAACAATACAGATCTTCCATCATAGCGGCCAGGCTCGGATAAAGGTCGAAAGTACTCCCTCCCATGCTGAATGACATTCCGCCCGCGCCAGCAAATTAAGCCTTTTCAAGATGCTAAAGTGCTATCTTAAAATAAACAACTGTGCCAACCATTGTCTAGCTAACTTGCATTGGGGCAACAATGAGCTTTATAGAGGAGCCCAACTATCACCTTGGTTAATTATTCAGCCATGAAAGTCCCCCGACTACCTACGAAGCCTATTGCCTGCTCGCAGAGGGGCATCACAAGGCGCGACCGTGATCATTCCATACATAAACTCTACTTTTTCGTTGCTACTTCCCAGGGTGCTTCAGGAAGAAACCGCTCGGAAAGCAAATTTACAACGTGTCTTACCCTACCCGACAAGTGTTCGTTTTTCTGCCATACCGCATAGATGGGAAAACCCTGGGTTCGTACCTGGGGCAGAACTTGAATCAACCTCCCGGAACTAAGATGTTCTGCAACCAACCAGTCAGCCAGAAGCGCGATGCCGTGTCCGGCCAGAGCTGCGTCGAGGATGGCTTCGCTATGGTTCAGGCCTAATTGTCCGCGAACCGATAACGACTGACTACGGCCGTGACGGTCAAGGAAGTACCAAGGCCGCGCCTGACCACCACCACCGAAAGTGATGCAAGCGTGCGTGAGCAGATCATTTAGGGACTCCGGTTGGCCGCGTAGAGCTAGGTAGCTGGGATTGGCGACCAGCACCCCCTTCTGCACCCCCAGAGACTTGGCTACCAGCGTGGCACTATCTTGTAATGGACCTATACGGATAACCAGGTCGATGTTGTCCTCGACCATATCTACACGGCGATCGGTCAGGGTTACGTCTGGTTCGAACGCAGGGAATTCTGCAGCAATTTCCAGTAAGACCGGCAGCACCCAGCGTCGGCCGAAAACCACGGGAAGATCGACCCGTAAACGCCCGGCTAGCTCCTGGCGTTGTGTCGTGACCTGAGCCTGCGCGCTTTCCAGCTCCGCTAAGACTCTTCGGCAACCGTCGCTGAACTGTCGACCTTCTTCAGTCAGGCTCAGACGACGCGTGGTGCGTTGGAAAAGCCGCACTCCCAGTGAGGTCTCCAGGCGGGAAATGCTCTTAGAAACTCCAGATTTGCTCATGTCTAGCCGCTCGGCTGCCAACGTAAAGCTTCCCGCCTGCACGACCTGCATGAAAGCGGCGATACCGCGGAAAGGGTCTGGTGTACTCATGGCTTTCCAATTGGAGAATTCAAGTCAACTAAGTTGTGACATCCAAAGTATATATCTCAATTAAATTCATCAATACCATATGGCGTAAACAATTTCTACAAGACCTTTGGAGGTCCGCAATTGCCCATTAAGCCTTCAGGTTTAATCGCTGTTGGATTAAATCGCATGCTGCTGCTTTTGTCGGTATGGATGGGCTTTGCATAACCAATGCCTATTACCTTCGACCCGGAGCGTCCAATTCGTGGCAACCGGTCTACCGAATGACCGGCGTGATGGGGCGTGATGGTCGGTGCAGTTATCGGCAGTAACGCAAGGGCCTACGCAGGTACTTTCGATTTTTATGGCTTTGCCGCTACAGCTGGATTGGCAGCGATGGCAGTGTCCTTTGTTCACTATCCCACAGGAAGTAAATACTATGACTAAGACTGTCGAGGAACGACTGCTGCGCCCCCCTTACTTACAACCTCAATCTGGTAGCGACCAGCCGCTTACGGTGTTGTGTTCGCTGCTTTCACGCGCAGACAATACACCGCTGGCCGAGCGACGTCGGGCCGACGGCCACCTGCTTGACCACACAGGTAATATCATCATTGATCCCGCCGCCGATACCGCAAGTAACGCCTTCGAGAGTAATCCAAATCTCAACTTTGAGCACTGGGGTGAGTACTGGCGCAAGGTACATGGCGTGCGCTTTACCCATGCCGAGGAAACAGACGATCAAACCCTGGAGCGCCTGCTGCGCTATGACCAGTTGCACCGCTTTGCGCCGGGACCAACCCACACCGACGCGCCACCGTATCGCGCACCGGTCGATGCGCAAGGCAAATTATGGCCCACAGTAGTTGGCCACGTTGAAACCTATCAGCGCCCGCGCTGGGATGGTATTGCCTATCTGAACTTCACCGGCCCCGATGACATTGCCGTAGTACTGGGCAATGATCGAGTCCGCGAGAAAATCCTGCCCGAAGACCAAGCAATCTTCCGCGATATCGCTCCGGTGTTGTCACGCCAGTACATAATTGTGCCGAGCGTCGAAGGTAATGAAGCTATCACACTGGTCAAGTTGCACACGCGCAACGCGGCAGTCAGCCGTTCAGCGTTTCAGCAATGGTGGCTAAAGGAGCATGGGCAGATTGTTGCGACTCAGTCCAAGGCATGGATCAAGCGCTACGTGCAACTCCACAACATCGGACCGACGGAGCCGGGTCAGCCGCTGTATCATCCGCAGGCCAGTGGCATAGACGGAGTTACTTTGATGGGTTTCGCCAGCATGGGCGATCTGGAAGACTTCTTACGCAGCCCTGAATACAAAGAAATCGTAGTGGACGAGGAGCGGATGATGGATACCACAGCCACCGAATGGTGGACAACCATCGGTATGGTCCTCGTCAATCGTATTGCGTCGGAAGTAGTTACAGATTTTAACGCGTAATAATAGCTAGTGACGAAGAAGGTATCGATAGGACTGTTCTATCTTCGCTATTTTAGCTCAAAACTATATTGTCACTTTTGAGTGCGAGCCAAGAGTGACAATTTTTTAGTTTATATTTATACTCTTAGATTTTCATTTAATAGTGGAATGTACTCTTTTGATCGAGGTAGGGATGGCAGTTGTGACAAATGGAAATAAATGCAAGTAACCGGAATTAGGTACCACTGAGTACATGTCTTTCCTCGTGACTGATTTTGAAGCCGCCCTAGTAAAATCGGCTGCCGCAGCGGTAATAGAAAATCCGCCAAGGAATATTGTCTATTCTTCACCTGAATGAGGTCGTGGGGCTTGTAACTCAACCGTCCACCGTAGCGGGGAACGCCAAAGGTTCACCCATAGCTGGCGAAGTGCGCAGACGGCGAGGTTGATCTGAACTACATTAGAAGGCCCTGCCAAAAATCTTACCTACGGGATAACCCAGTTCATTGCAGATGGAATCTGATCAAAAGCGACGAGATCGGTCGGCCATCGATTGAGCGAGCGATCGAGACCGAGGACGTGGATGACATTGCCGTTCTGGTTCGCGCAGCACATCAACCAGCGGTTGGAGTTGCACGCCACAGTTGCCCACCCACTGCACCAAGGTCGAACGGGCGATGGGCAGCCCGGCGTGGCCGTAGATTTTCTCTTGGATCACAACTGGCTGAATTCTGACCGTCGTGAAGCGCTGAAACCGGCCAAATGCAGACATTGGCTGTAGTCCGCTAACGACCCAAACTGCCATTAGGTGTCACCGTTAGATGACCGATTCAACTCTGTAGAGGATGCTTCTCCTGAGCTCGCAGTGAGAGGCCTCAAGGCATTGCTGCTTTTTCATTCTACCGGACCGATGCTTGGCAGCATTCACGCTAGGTATCTGATTTGGCCAATGATTTCTGCATTCCAGACCCTTGCCAGCCACATGGCAACTGGGCTAGTCTCAAGACTCTAGACACAGCGTTCCACGCAACTCTTAAGTGCTTGAAACACATTAACTGTGAGGTTGCCAATGAGTCAGGAAGAGCTCTACGCCATTAGTCAAGCAATCATAAAACGTGGTGATCCAGCCTACACATCGCATTCGGGTGCATTCATCGAGCATCTTGAAAACTTGGCAAAGAAATCAGACCTTGTCGGCTTCGCAACTTCTTGCGCTTTGTATATTGAAACTTACCCTGCCGTCAGAAAATTTCTGAAGCAGCGTGTCTCCGGTATACTATGCAATAAATACTTCATTACGCTAAGCACTACTGATTACAATAAGTTTATACAGTGGACCATCGACACACCAGACTGGACCAGCGAAATTAAAAAATCGTTCCGCATACCAGAAAAGCTGGTTGCTGCCGTGAATTCAATCCAGAACACAATTTCTAAAGCACCTGTCAACACCATCATAAGGACTTGATCATGACCCATATAGATAATCTGCTGGCCGCTATTTACCCGTAGATTCCATTTCAATCCGAAGCATCCGCAGAGCAGTTCCTCAGACAGTATCCAGACTTTGCAGATCGCATTGCATTTGTGTCCGCACTCTATTTTGGCCGCTCCCACATTCATGACAATCAAATAAACGAAGATCATGTAAAATACATGGCCTCCGGCGAGATGAACCGTTTTTGGGAAGAAGGGAACTTCGCAGATTCTGAAATTGCGCGAAAACTCTATGAAAAGAATACCAACTTGAAAACTTACTACGACGCTTTCATTCGCTGCACCAACGCTTCAAATTATGATCGGAGTAAGTATTGATACGATCACATCTTAAATCAGATTTCAATTAAGCACTGGTTCCAAGTGACGGCTAAGGCGAGACGAATCTACGGAATCAACCAAACTGGCGCAACGCTGATTCGGGTCGTAGCCTCGCTCCGCAGCCGTCCTCTCTGGGTCCAGGCTATGTGAAAACACATTTTTAGAACGATTCGGCCATGGGGGCATTCGACCAGGTTTTGAGGCACCATATGGTCTCTAGGAATCCAGCAGCTCGACGCAGCTCGCAAACCAAATCAGGAAGAATGAATGCCTTCCCGTCGCCGCCTCAGTAGTGTCTGTCTGTTGGCGCCGATACCTAGTAAACCCAGTTGCCGAGATTTCACTGAACCAGTCTGACTCCTAGTAAATCATTGTCTGCACTGGATGTTTTGCAGGTTTGGAGATGGGGCAGTCTTGCGTCGGCAACTGGGTCAATCCAAGGTCAGCGCCAACAACCTTGGTATTTTTCTCCCTTCTGTTTCCCTTGCTACTCGGGGAAAACAGGTCCCATTTAACGATCGCATTACCATATTCACTAAGCTATAGCCTGCTCAAAGGACTGGTTTTAGCGGTTGCCTCTGGAGTTTTCCTGCTCGCTAAAAACTGGTTGCGCCCACACTTACGCCCAGCCAATGGGACTCTTGGTGCCATATTGATCGCTGCAAGCTCAATCTTTCTGGTGAAAATATCGATCAGCCTGTGGTGAATAACTGCGCGTAGAAATCACCTACCCTGTTCTGATGATAAGGACGATGTTCCCTATTTAAAAATATGCCCCTCTTGGTCAGTCACGGCATCCGCTCCATGGCTAACACCATCCTGAACGAGCGTGGGTAGCGTCCGGAGCCAATCGAAGTCGCGCTGGCGCACGTTGATAGAGATGAAGTCCGAAGTGCCATACCGGGCAAATTACAACGAACCCCGACACCCAGTGAATACTGCGCACTCCATCCTCATGGGCTCACGCTTAAGGCCTATCAGACAACCACGACTTTTGCCTTCTACGACGGATCAACCCTGCTGTTAACTCGTAGTAATAGATGGTAGCTGGAGCTGAGCATCGCAAATAGTGCTCCAGAAACCATCTCACGTGCTTTTCTCTCCAGGACCAGGGAGTCGCGCAACCCCAGCGTTCACGAATCACCTCGTGCATCCTTTCTGCTTGCCTGATGTGCCGCTGCCGCGTGGCATGTGCACCTTTGAGCACGGGGCGCAGAAACAACGCTATGTCGAACTCGGCCGTCATCGCCGACCTCCGATGTAGGCACTCACCACATCGATGCGGTTATGTCCCAACTCGTGGCTGATCTGCTGTCGTGCGCGCTGATCAAGCTCTCGATCTGCTCGATGGCCACGCCCCCCATTGTTGGGTGCAGGTAAGCCGGTCAGTTGCTCATAGCGCTCACAGGCGTAAGCCGCCCGCAGCTCATGAAAACCTTTCAATCCATACTCATGCAGAATGTCCCGAGCAGGTCGAACAACTGCCTGTAAGAAATCTTTGTAGCTTTCAGCAGGCGCTAACAGGTTTCGACTGCCCTTGGGTGAGGCCTCGCTCGCCCTGTCGAGAGCATCGCGAACTTGATCCGTGACCGTAATCCAACGCGGTGCAGATGCGCCTGATCGACCGCCTTTGGTGCCATCCTGGATGTTGATCTTGCCCAGTCGTTGAGCCTCTCGCTGCAGCCGTGGCAGGTCCGCCAAAATCGCTTCACGCAGGCGCATGCCGGTTTCCCGGGCGAGAAGCACGATGGCACCCACCCTCGGTTGCTGTCGCTCTGACAGAGCCCGCGCGATCAACTCGACCTGCGCACGGTCTTGGCCTTGCGGAGTCTCACTACGCACGCTTGAGCGCTGCAGGCCAAGCGCCTTACTCGGACTCGGGATTTTGACGTACTGATCACCGCGCAGCGCGGCCATCGTTCGGTTCACGCTGGACAGTCGGTTCTGCGCGGTGGCAATGCCGACGTTGCCCTGATCAACCTGCTCCCGCACGTGGACGGCGTACCGCATGAGGATCTCGCGGTCTATCTGGCGCGCGTCGTTGACCCTCGGTCCTTCATCGGATCGACACCAATGCACGAAGGCCTGCCAGCGATCGCTATGGGCTTTGACGGTACTAAAATGGCCATCGCCAAACAGATCTTTCAGGGCTTGCGGTCCAGCATAGCTAAGCTGGCGACCGAAGCCGAAATTGCGCCCCGCTCGCTTACCGACCCGAGCCATTTTTCTGTTCCTGATCGACTGCCGCGAGATCATGCAAAAGGGCTCGCCAGTGCGCACTTACAATCGCGAACTGAGCCCAATCAGTCGGGCGAAAACACAGCGTGTTGTCGGTGACGTAAAGATGCGCACCCTCCTCTTTCAACCATTGAATAATGGCTGTCGTAGAGGCGATAGCTTTATGGGTGGTGGCGACACTGGCGACAGCGGCGACAACCCTTGTCCTGCCTGGTTTTGAGCGTGGCGACAAAGTGGCGACAGTAGCGGCGACAAATCGCGCTTTGGGCTCCTTTTGACGCTGAGCCAGATGGTTACGCAGCGCTTCATCAAGATTGAACATGACGCACCTCGAAGGTTTGGCCATCGGTGATCAACCACTGATGATCAATCAATTCGACCAGCAGCTTGGCGGCATGACGGCTGCTCTTGCGGGCAAAGCGAGGACCGTTGCGATTCAGCTCTCGAATACTGAAGCATTTCCAATTCTTGACCTGCAGCCAGCGCAGCAGCCGGTCTGCCTCCTCTTTTACTCGGCACACCGGCTCCTGCTCGGTCAAGCGCTGGATCTCGGTGAGGTAATAGCCAACTAAGGTTGAGGCCCGTTGGATGTGATCGACCTCCACAACACTGCTCTCCTCCACAACGGCCAAAATGCCGGCGACGCGCAACAGGTTGTCTGCTGCCTTTGATCCACTGGGCCGCACATTGGCCAGCTCACCAAACTCACCCAGTTGAGCTTCGATGGCATCATGCAAATCAATCCAGCGACGGCGGGCTAACGGGCTGAGCGTCAGCGGTGATAACCGCAAGGCACCGTCAGCGGAAAGTGACCAAGGCTGATGAAACAGGGCCGAAAGACGGTCGTGATAGCGCTTTAGGGCGGGGTCTTTGGACAAGTCGACAGCCTGATAACTGCGTTGTCCGGCCAGGCTGGTGGGCCAGGTGATGAGGCAGCGACCGAGAATGCCTTGCCCCTGCAGCAATGGGTCACTGAGTAACTGCATGGCTAGATACGGTTGCAGCATCAAGTGCAGGCTTAAGCGTCGATCGTAAGCTCGCAAGCTTTCACCCGCCATAGACCGCGCGCGATCTATCGGACTGCCGTCCCAGAGTGACGACAAGGTCGTAACCGCTTTCAAACGGTTATCCCGACTCATGGTGCTGCTACCAAGGAATTGCCCGCCCTCGTCACAGAACAGGCCCATGCTCGGCAAGTCATGGCAGAGTCCCTTGATCAGGGCCTCGATAGTTGGATCGGTGGTGATCAGCCTAGGTGCAGAGGGCTCTGCTTCAAGCTGTACGCCGTCTGTGGGGTCGGGATCGCGAGGGTTGATACGCTGCGCGACACGGTACCGGGCGAGTTGTTCACGGTAGCGCTGCCACTGCTCACGCTCCCATTGCCGTGCTGGCAATAATGCAGATCGGTCTGCCGCCGTTTTACGATCCCCCGAAGCTGCCACCGTGATCAGGTACAGCGACAGGGGATAATTTCTCCCGTCGAGCTGTAAGCCGGCATGACCTTGGGTAGCCAGGGCCGAGGCGGCCAACACCGATTGCGCTGCCAGTGCTTGGGGCACGCCGATGACCTCGGCCATGCGCTCCACCGCAGGCCCAAGAATCCCTCCCAGTGCCTGCACCGGATAAGGCTGGGCTACGGGATTCGACTCAATCAGCGGTCGAGGTGGTTGTGGTAGTTCAAGCTTCGGATCTAACTGCTGCATGGGCCCTCTCCTCGTTCATTGCTGGTTGTCCTCACGTAGCCCCCGCCACGGGTGTTGAGTGTTATCAGGGATCAAGGCCCCTGCGGCCTGTGAGGTGTTCACTGACGCGGAACGAACGGCTCCTTACGACCGGGAGCGAGGGCATGACCCCATGAATCTGGCCTCCTTGGCGCATCCGAAAATGCGGGCGGGTGGAGGCTGTGCCGACTGACGAGTTCGGCACCTGGAGATCCGGAGTAGGAGAAGGCAACGACATGGACACCTGGGGCATGCCTGACTGTCAGTCAGATGCAGCCTTTCCATTGGCTGCGGCACCGGTGCCTGTGTCGTTGCGGATGGCGACGAATCGGATTTGTCAGGCCGATTGTCACGAGGAGAGTTGCGGCAATGCCTTGTACGAAGAGGCTTGCAGCAGTGGTACGAGCGCCCGTCTCTTTCCAAAAGAAAGAGACGGGCGAGGTCTGGCGCAGCGACGTGTGCCGAAAAGGTGAGGTTGCTGCAATGCAGCGAGGTAGGTCCATCGTCTGCCGCAATGGGCAGATAAGTCGAGTAGGCATCCATCACTCTTGGGAAGTGACCGTGCGAGCCGCCGGACGCTAATCGCACTTGGGGAAGAACCACCACGCAAGTGGCGTAGCCTTAAAGGTTCTGGCTACCTGGGCAGGTGCTGTCAACGACAGCGATCCGTGCGCCAATTTTTATACCCACTCGAAAAGGCGGTCAAGCGTCACTGCCGAAGTGCTCAGAAAGTGGCGACTGTCGCCAATTTTGTCGCCATGCTCCAGGCCACGTTCTACGTGAGTTGTCGCCGGCGTCGCCGCTGTCGCCACACCTATATCCATGCCCAACGAAAAGATTCGGACACACACTGAATAACGTTGCGCTCGATGGAAATCGTGGGGAATTAATGATGGGGAAAGCAGACGTGGTGTGAATTAATTTTGAGCATGGAGAGTGGAACGCGGCGGCTTCGAAAAAAAGCGAGTGAACCCTCCGATCGGCGCGATCAAAGATCGCTTGATCGGAAGGTTTGGCGGGAAAAGCAAATCTCAAACGTCAATTGCAGGCTCAGGCATCAAAGCGGGTTGATTGGGAAGTGACGGCCTCACGTCGCATGATCAGCGTCTGCTGCAACCGCAGCAAAAAACCTGCTTCAAATGCCTCTTGTGGATCACCTGGCCGATGACGTTTTCGGTTCTGAGACAGCGCCCACCATAACGGTAGTGATGAGCCTTCAAGCCAAGTCTCTGCGCAACGAACACCCTCCTTTATCACCGGAGCAAAATCATCGCCCCACGGCGTTTAGATCGCCGGCCCCCCTTCAGCGGGCGGGACAGAGACATACTCATGGATCTGTTGATGAACGCGTTGGGCTGGAATGCCAGTCAAATATCGAAAGGCTTTATCGAACAGCACTGCCGCGTCATCCAGCAGTTCTACTGCAAAGGGCTCAAGGGCCAGGTCCGAAATAGCAGACTCAATTTCTACTGCATTCATGATTTACCACTGTCCAAATCGCTGATGCGCGAAGACGGCGATTTTAGCCGCAAAAAATTTTCTGATGGTTAGATTCCGACCAGCACATGCCGTTCTGTCAGCTAGCTTTCAGCACCGGCGATCAAGCCGCTTGGGTTTCCGGATGTTGCTGTATACGCCAGCCGAGCGCCCTATGCCAGTGAAGGGGAACACGATGTGGAGATGATAAAGGAAGGCGGTTCTGCCATGCGAAAAAGTCTCAGGCCTCCCCGTGTTTTCTGCAGCCTCCTGGCTAGGCCATAAAAATGTCGATGTGGTCGTTTCTGGTATGGCGTTCAAACCTAATCTCTTAGATCGTTGATCTGAACAACTGCGTTGAAACAGGAGTGACCTGGTATGAATTTCCGCTTTTGCCCGGTTTCTACCAGTGGCGCCCGCCCGGGGCAGTTCACTGCCAATCGTGATTACGAATCGTGCTGATCAGATCGAATGCAAATAGGTCGTAAAGTAGATCTCAGTATTCCAATTGGTATTCCAGCGAAAAATAAAAAAAGATATTAATTTGATAAACCAATAACTTGCTGAGTCAATTCAAATTACCCCGGCCGGTGGGGGTAACCCTCTTCTGCCAACCAGCCGAGGGTTTCCTGTTCCATTTGGTCTTCGGTTATTCCACTTCACTTCCTGTGTTCAGTTCATCGGCCAGCTCCGCCTCAATTTCGGCAATGCTCGGCAGATTTCTTCCCAGATTTTCGGGCAAATCGCGCAATAGTTGGTATTCGGCGACGCCGATGGGTTTGTCGATACCCGACAACGCGTACTCGGTCACCAGG
Source organism: Pseudomonas sp. GW821-FHT07B01 (assembly GCF_059419065.1). Classification (NCBI taxonomy): domain Bacteria; kingdom Pseudomonadati; phylum Pseudomonadota; class Gammaproteobacteria; order Pseudomonadales; family Pseudomonadaceae; genus Pseudomonas; species Pseudomonas sp. GW821-FHT07B01. Next base: position 78,291 of record NZ_JBWKRA010000018.1, read on the forward strand.
CGGTTTTGCTCTTTGCACAGCAGCAGACCGATCGTGGGTTTGTCGTCCTCAGCCTTGATTTGTGCATCCACAGCAGCCACGTAAAAATTCAACTGGCCGGCGTGTTCGGGTTTGAAGGCGTAGCCTTGAGTTCCACAACCACGTAACACTTGAGCCGGGTGTGATAGAACAGCAGGTCGATAAAGAACTCATCACCGCCTACGTCAAGGCGAAACTGCCGAGCGACGAAGGCAAAACCCGCCCCTAATTCCAGCAAAAATCGGGTGATATGGCGGATCAATCCATCTTCGATATCGCGCTCGTGGGCATCGTCGCCCAGACCGAGAAAATCGAACAGGTAGGGATCCTTCAGGGTTTCTTGGGCCAAGGCCGATTCAGCAGCCGGCAGACGGGTGACAAAGTTGGTGACCGCTGAGCCCTGGCGCTGCTGCAAGCGGTTCTTGATGTTCTGCTCCAGCGTACTACGTGACCAGCCATGTAGGACGGTGTGTTGCGCATACCACTCGCGCTCAGCAGGGCTGTCCAGCTTGGTCAGCAGGATCACCACGTGGAACCAGGGCAATTGGTCAGCAGCCTGCTGACCAAATTGGCGATCCGGGCAATGCTGAGCGAAGAAGCGCATGTACTTGAGGTTGCTGGCTGACCAGCCCTTCATATCCGGAAAAGCATCCTTGAGGTCGCGGGCCAGACGCTCGATGACCTTGCCCCCCACCCATGGGCTTCCTGGCGCTGTTGAATCTCGCCGCCGAGGTGGTGATACAACTGCACTAACTCGGCATTGACGGCCAGCGCCGCCCGCTGCCGGGCCTGACTGATGTCGCTTTTGAGCTGAGTAAGCCAGTCTGCATAGGCCTCAGGCAGCGTGGGAGTCGTTTCCTTGCTCATGCACAAACCTCCTCGACCATATCCTCGGCTTCCCGCAGACGCAGTTGGCCGGAAATCAGGCGTGATAGTAGGGTTTCGCGGAGTTGGGTGTACTCGGCGGCGTCCATGTTGGCGAGTACCTTGTCAGTGGTAGCCCACAGAGTTTTCTGCAGGTCCTGCAAAGTGCTGCTGGCTGGGTTAGCGACGGCTTTGCGCCCGGACTTTTTTTCAATGGCTCAAGTCCCCCATTGTCAGCGCTCTCGCTCGGCGCATAACGGGCGCGGGCCTGATTGAGCGCCTGTTCAGCGAGACTGCTAGCGGCCTGTTCGGCACCTTTTTGATCCGTCATGGACTATGGCCTACATTCGACGCAGATGACTTGCGCGGTAAAAAATGAAAACCCGACCACAGAAGTCCGGGCGAGGATAGTCAGTATCATAACGGGGCAATGGTGTTTCGTCTGAATTGTACGGATCAGGAGACCGCTCACTATTCTTCAATCTGGCTTACCGCGTATAGCAACGACTGACAAACCGCGCAGGTTGGGTGTCATAATTTGTGTCCAGCATCACCTAAAAAACCGTTGGCTGAAACCCAAAAAAAGCAGGTCATTTGCCGTGCAAAAACCACAAAAATGTGGGGGATCAAATGGGGGTATGAGTGCCTTTAAAAACATCTAACTCATTGTTTTTCAAAAACATATATCAATAAAAAGCTAACCACAAGCCGGCTTTTTAATGCCCGTAAAACACAGTTCAATTACCCAACAGCTGCTGGCCACCCTTCAATCAATGTCATTGAGGCAGACAATTCATTCCTGTTCTGCGCAGCGACCTGAGGCCTGAAATCGCGCCCTAACCATTGTCCACTTTAAGTTGACAGTAAGACTCCTTCCACCCGATTTATCCCTCGTCACCTACCCATTAATCTGTGCCCATGTTGAACGCAACGCCCAACCAACCTAAACAAAAAAAGGATTCAACCATGAGCACTGCAACCTACAACCGCTTGAACAAAGACGACGCCATTGTTCTGCTGGTCGACCACCAGACCGGCCTGATCTCCCTGGTGCAGGACTTCTCCCCCAACGAGTTCAAGAACAACGTGCTGGCCCTGGCTGACCTGGCCAAGTTCTTTAACTTGCCGACCATCCTCACTACCAGTTTCGAGCAAGGCCCTAACGGCCCGCTGGTGCCGGAGTTGAAGGAGATGTTCCCGGACGCGCCGTATATCGCTCGCCCTGGTCAGATCAATGCCTGGGACAACGAGGATTTCGTCAAGGCGATCAAGGCCACGGGGCGTAAGCAAATCATCATTGCCGGTGTGGTGACGGATGTGTGTGTGGCGTTCCCGACGTTGTCGGCGCTGGCGGAAGGGTTTGAGGTGTTTGTGGTGACGGATGCGTCGGGCACGTTCAACACCACGGTGCAGCAGGCGGCGTGGAGCCGGATGACACAGGCCGGTGCACAGTTGATGAACTGGTTCTCGGTGGCGTGTGAGTTGCACCGCGACTGGCGCAACGATATCGAAGGGCTGGGGAATTTGTTGTCCCAGCGGATTCCTAACTATCGCAATTTGATGAACAGCTACTCGGCCCTGTCTGCTCGCCAGAGCTAAGACTGCCATGCTCCGTATTGAGCCTGCCTGAAAAGGCAGGCTTTTTTATGGGTGTAGATTGAGATGCGTGTGGGTGACGCGGAGCGTCACTGGATGCATTACCACGCGGAGCGTGGGAACGATCAACTTCCTTAATCCAGGATCAAGTGCGGCAGAAACCGGCTTGAGTCCTTGGTGATCAAGCTATTGTCCTCTCGCACCCCAATCCCCGCCGCCTGGTCGCCAATGACCCAGGAGCCGATCAGCGTGTAGCTGTCACCAAATTTCGGCAGCGGTGCGAACTCTTGAAGGATGAAGGGCGCATCCGTGTAGGGACCGTCTTCTTTTACGATCAGGCCTTCGGCGGTTTGCAGTTCGATGTTGGCGCCTTCACGGGAGAAGAACGGCTTGCGCACCCAGCCTTTTGGCACGGCTTTGCCTGGGTCGGTGTCCAGGTGGGACGCGAGCAGGTTGGGGTGGCCTTTGTTGAATTCCCACAGCAGCGGCAGGATGCCTTTGTTGGAAATAATGGATTTCCACGCGGGCTCGAAGAACTGTGTGTCGCTCTGGGCAATCGCCGCACCAAAGGGTTCGTGGAAGATGAACTCCCAGGCGTGCAGTTTGAACAGGTGGGGGATCCAGCGATCTTCAAGGTCGACGAAGCGGCCTTCGCTGGTCAGGCCGATGTCTTCGACGTCGATGTGGCGCGATTCGATGCCGACTTTTTCGGCAACCAGACGCAGGTAGTCGGTGGTGCCTTTGTCTTCGATGGAGTCTTTCATCGAGGCGAAGTAGAACGGCTGGTTGACCTGCAGTTGGGCGAAGGCCTGGTGCAGTTTGGTGTCAATGCTATTGAACTGGTCGGCGTGCTTGGGCAGCAGGCCGCGCTCGATGCATTGTTCCAGCCAGCCCCACTGAAACGCGGCTGCTTCGTAGAGGCTGGTGGGGGTGTCGTAGTTGAGCTCCAGCAACTTGGCGGGCCCGCTGCCGTTGTAGGAGAAGTCCATGCGCCCGTACAGGTGCGGGTGGCCTTCGAGCCATGAGGTTCGGATCATGTCGTAGAAAGGCGCGGGGATGCTCAGGCGCTCAAGCAGTTCTTCGCTGTGGACCACGCGGGCGACGAGGTCCATGCACATGTCATGGAGCTCGGTGGTCGGGTCTTCGAGGTCGCGCTCGATTTGCTTGAGCGTGAACTGGTAGTACGCGCTTTCGTCCCAGTAAGGTTCGTCGTCGATGGTATGGAACAGGAAGCCAAGACTCTCGGCTGTATGTTTCCAGTCATGACGCTCTGCGCATTGGATCTTCTTCATGGCCGGTTTCCTTAGCTGCTCGACCCGCCGCCCCAGCCGCTGCGTGCGCTGGCTTTGCTGCCGAAGCCGCCCCGGGAGGTGGCCGATGAAACCGAGCTCGACTTAGGTGAAGAGCGCAGCGTGCTGGTGTAATTGCTGCTGCCGTAGCGGGCCTGGTTGGAGCGGCCAAAGGTCGCGCCATTGGACACGCGCTGGTTGAGCGTCGAATTACCGTAGTTGCCGCGATCATCGCGATAGCGGTACACCGGTTCCGAACGGTAGCTGTTGCGGTTGTTGCTCAGCATGTTGCCGATCAGCAAGCCGGTCAGCAGGCTGCTGGTGGAGAAGCCTGAGCCGCCGCTGCTGGCCTGAGCATTGGCCGCTTGCGCATTGGCAGCGTCGACCTGGGATTGGGTCACCTGGCCTTCGGCGGTCAGTTCGAAACCGCCCAAGCGCGGGATGAATTTGCCGGTGGAGTCTTGCTGGCACCAGTCAGCGACAAAGTCGGCGTCGCAATCGGCCTGGCTGTCATACACCGGCGCAATGCGGCGATGCTCGGCCATGGCCGTCATGTAGGCGTCCGAGCAGACGTCTACCGGAAGTTTTTCATCGGCGCATTGCTGTACCGATTGGAAGTTGTACTTCTTTTGCAGATCGTAGGTTTTTTCCGTTGGGCCACAGCCGGATATCGCCATGGCGACCGACGCTGCCAGCGACAGCTGGACGTACTTGCTTCGTTTCATCGGGAGCTCCGTGGGCAATCAGTTCGAGGTGGGCGTCATGCACGCGGCATTCAGCATGCCGACGCTGATGGCCACCGCGGCCACGTAGATACCGGCCGCCAGTTCGCCCTTCTTGATGCGCTCGGACGTGCCTTTGAGCACCAGGCTGGTCAGCAGAAACGCCAGCAGTTGGACGACGGCGGCGATCACGGCCCAGACGATGAAGTCGAGAACGTTGATCGAGTAGGCAATCACATTGCTGGCCGGAATGGCGAAACCGACGATGGCACCGCCCAGGGCGACCGCTGCGGAGGTGTTGCCCGCACGGATCAGTTCAAACTCCTTATGCGGGGTGATGCGGGTGTAGATGAACTGGAACAGCGCGAACAGTACCGCAGCCCCCAGGATGTAGAGGACAAAGCCGAGCACCGCAGCTTTGTTGAGGGAGATGGAGAGTGCTTCTAGCATGGACGGCTTCCTTTTTTTAGAGCGTAGTCAGGTCGGTGGTGTACAGCGAAATGCCCAGGGATGTGCTCAGGCTGATGGTGCCTTCGGCATCTTCTTCGACGGAGAACAGCAGGAATTCTCGACGGTCGGTCAGGCCGGTGTCGCGGGCGTATAGCATCGAACGGTGCTCGACGCTGTAGGTGGCTTCTGGGCTGGTGACCTGTTCGCTCATCGCCACCAATTCGGTCTGGCCGTCCTCGCTGCCCCACTCCCGGAAGTACTCAACGCCGTCGTGGGTGTAGGTCGGCAGCCCGATCAGGCTCTGTGGGCCCGCCAGCCTGCGCAGTTCCGCTTCACTGCTGATGGTGACGTAGCTGAGGTAGTTGAACAGAATCACTGACTCGACCTGGCCCGCTATCTGGCCGGTGGTGTGCACCTGCAACCAATAATCTTCGTCGTTCATGTAATAGCGCGACAGCCAGGTGGACTGGCCGAGGTCGATGGTGCCGTTGCTCCAGATTTCCTGGGAGCCGGGGATCACCACGTTGGTTTTTTCATCGAGCAGCAATTTCAGGGTGGTGTCGAACATCACGCCCTTGCCCGGCGCCAGGCCCAAAGGACCGGTAGCAGGCAGGCTTGGGCTGGCGGTTCGGCTCGAGTCGGTAGTGGCTTTTGGGGCCTCAAGCCCCATCAACTGTTTAAGCCATCCCATGGGAGATTTCCTTAAGGCGAGTGGAAGCGATGTAGAAGAGTTCGCCGCCTTTGACCGCTGTGGCACTGGGCGGGTTGATCGACGGCTGCTGAACACCTTTGGCGCGATAGCCAATGAGGGTGGCGTTGTGGCGCTCCTTCATCTGCGTGTACAGCTCGCCGAACGTTGCCTCAAAGGCGTCGGGCAATTTCATCAGGTACTGGGTGGCGCCCTGCCCCACGCACAGCAACTCATTGATGACCACCGACGAGCCCGGATCCTGAGAGGCGCGCACCAGCATTTCGATCGCCATGCTGGACGTGCATTCCAGGCGCGGGGCGTAGGAGCTGGCCAGTGCAGCGATTTCACTTTCGTTGAAGTGGGCGACCACATGCCCGACGGGGCTCAGTTGATTCACCGCCAGCACGGTGGCCAGCGTCAGGTCATCAGACGGGGTCCGCACCAGCACACGCTCGGCACCGGGCACACCGGCACGCAGCAACAGTGCGGTGGAAGACAGGCTTTCGCCGCGGATGAACGCTGCTTTGCCCGGCATCGGATTTTCTTCAAGGCTGCAATCGCAGATCACGATCAGGTTGTCGTTCGAGGTTTCGTCTTGCAGCAACAACTCAATCACCCGCTCGCTGGACGCGCCCTCCCAGCCGATCAGCACGGTATGGCCGACCTTGCCGGTGAAATCACCTTTGCCCTTCATGCCTTTTCTCCATGCATCGATAACACTACTGGTGGTTTTGCCGATGGCTGCCGTGAGCAGCGCAATGCCCCCGAGCATGACCCAGGCCGCCACGAAAATTCGCCCAGCAGAAGTCTGCGGTGCGAGGTCGCCATAGCCGACGGTGAGTGTGGTGGTGAGATAGAAGTAGATAAACGTGGCGGGAGCGGTGAGGTGTTGTTCGCCCAGCAACACCAGGCCCAGGTAAGCGGTGCTCAGGTGGACACCCAAGGCAACGATCAGGCCTGCCCAACCGAAGCGATGAAAGAGGGACGAGGCGTACATGCGTAACAGTAGGAAAATCGACATTTAGCCCCTGGCTCCCTGGGTACTTGAATCCTGACGACAGCATCGCCTCGGCGTCTGGATGCTCAAGTGCGTTCACCCGGCATTAAACCCGCTGCGCGGCGTGGATAGAAGTACCTTGGCTGCAATAAATCCAGCGAGCGCACCAAACAGATGCCCTTCGAAGGAAACGCCCTGCCGCGGAAGGAAGCCCACGACCAGTCCGCCATACAGCAAAGCCACAACAGCGGCTGTTAGCAGGTTGCCCCAGCTTCTGTGAAACCAGGCGCGAGACAGCAGATAGGCCCATAGCCCGAACACCCAGCCGCTGGCGCCGACGTGTACGCCTGAAAAACCGAACAGCCAGACCAACAAGCCGCCCAGCAGAATGACGATGGCACTGACGGCGATGAACCGGTTGACACCTTCGATCATGACCAGAGAGCCCAAGACCAAAAAGGCAATCAGGTTGGCGCTCAGGTGAGCGAAGGAGGCGTGCAAAAACGGCGAGGAGAGTATGCCGAACAGACCTTGCACCGTTCTAGGGATCAGCCCGAATGCCATGAGGCTGTAACCGGTCGCCACATTGAGCAGTTGCAGCGCGACCATGAAGAGGGCCAGGCCTGCGATTGTCTTGAAACCCTTCAAGGCGTTCATCCTGACCTCAACATACAAAAGAAGAGCACTGCGACTGTGGCGAGGGAGCTTGCTCCCGCTGGGGCGCGAAGCGGCCCCAAAAACAGGACTGCTGCGCAGCCCAGCGGGAGCAAGCTCCCTCCCCACAGAGTTGCAGGCTTAACTGACCTACGTTGATTACTCAGCCGACTTTTGCTTCAGACGCTCCAGAATCGCATTGGCACTGCCTTCGTTCGGCGTGATGCCGGCATCGCGCAGTTTGCGTTCCAGGTCTGTCCCCGTCGACGCTTCAGCCAGCTCATCCTGGGCTTGCAGCTCAGCGGCGCGTTGTTGCTGTTTGGCCTGCAAGCGATTGAGCGTACCGACGGCGGTTTCCAGCTTGCCGTTGGCACCGCCGCTGGCAATGGAGGCACTGACCTGGGCCTTTTGCACGCTGTCGCGAGCCTTGGCCATGTCCACTTGCTGGCGCAGGCTTTTGATGCGGCTTTCGGCCTTGGTGATGTCTTTGCGCATGCTCTCAGCGTACCCACCGAACTCGGTGGTCTGCTTTTGCTCCACGTCCCGCTCGTTGGTCAGGGTCGAAATGGCTTCGGCCACTTCCAGGGCGAGGTCTTCACGGTTGGCCTGGATAGCGGCCATCGCCTTGGATTCCAGGTCTTTGATCTTGGCGTCGTACTCGCCAACACGATCAGCCGCCAGTTTGTGCTTGGCCATGATGCTCACCAGCTCACGCTTGGCGCTGGCCAAGGCGTTGTCTGCATCGCGAATTTCCTGGTCGAGGATTCGCAGGGCCTGTTGGTCGACGATCGATTCGCCGACTTCGCTGGCACCGCCACGCAACGCGGTGAACAATTTGCTCCAGATGGACTGAGTCATTGGATTTTCCCGAATAATTAAATGAAGAAACGTTCGAAGGCTTCGCTGGCGCGCTGCACGTTATCAACCAGGGTTTTCACCTCGGTCACGATGTTGGTCAGGCTGGAGTCGGAGCTGAGCGCACCGAACATGTTGTAAACCACCTGCCCGTTCGGCATGGACTCGATACCGATCGACGACAACGGGAACATCTCCCGGCTGCGCAGCACGGCGTCATTGAAGGCCGGAACGTCGTTGATGGACTCGGCGTCGACCAGGACGGTATCCACGATGATTTGCTCGCCCACCACCGCGATGTAAATCGGCAAGCCACCAAAGTCGTTCATCTCCAGCTTGATGCTGGACTCGGAGCCTTGGACGAGAGAAAGCGTAATGTCATTGGACGTCACGTCATCCAGCGCCTGAAGAGCACTGTAAAGACGATCGATATTCCAGTTAGTACCTGCGCTCATGAAATTCTCCGACATGAATGAGCCAGCCAGGATCGGTTGGCGTAGCTGTTTCTCCATTTGCTTGAGCAGGCTTCGGTTTTCGGGAAGCACCCAAGTCTCGTGTTTCACATAACCGGCCGCCGCCAGCCCCGCACGCATCTGCTTCATGTAAAAGCTCGACGGCTTTTTTGCGGACGGCTTCAAGCGCTCTCCCTTGAGGCTTGTTGAATCGGTATCGGGCCCAACTGATGGGCTCGATGGAGAGCTGCTGTTCATGGTACTGACCTCGCTGTGAAAAACTCACGCGTGAGAAAATCTACAGGCAATCCGCAAGGTACTCAATAGCTCACGCGTGAGATTTTTCCTTACATTTTTCAGCCACCGAAAAGACCCAGCCTACCCCGCCAACTCTCGCTCGATTTGCTCGATGCTAGGCAAGCTCGATTGCAGTTCGGCTGGCAAAGACTCCATCAGTTGATATTCCGCCACACCAATAGGCCGGTTGTTATCGCGCAGTGCGTATTCAGCCACCACTTCATTTTTACCCTTGCACAACAAGAGGCCGATAGTCGGGCCATCCTGTGGGTGCTTTATCTCGGCATCCACCGCCGCAAGATAGAAGCTCAATCTGCCCAGATGCTCGGGCTTGAACTTGCCTGCCTTGAGTTCGATCACCACATAGCAACGCAGCTTCAGGTGATAGAACAACAGGTCGATGAAGAACTCATCGCCGCCTACATTCAGCAGCACTTGCCGGCCAACGAAGGCAAAACCTGCGCCCAACTCCAACAAGAAGTCAGTGACATGCTTGATCAGGGCGTTTTCGATTTCGCGCTCTTGTGCATTCTGACCCAGGCTGAGGAAATCAAAGCGATAAGGGTCCTTAAGAGACTCGCGAGCCAGGTCGGATTGCGCTTTGGGCAGATGGCTTTCGAAGTTGCTCACTGCCTTGCCACTGCGCTCCAACAGGCGGTTTTCAATGTGCATCACCAAGGTGTTGCGCGACCAACTATGCTTGATCGTTTGGATGGCGTACCAACGTCGCGTTTCAGGGCCGGGAAGTTTGTCCAGAAGCGCGATTTGATGGTACCAAGGCAATTGTGCAAGCACCTCTTGCACAAACTCCGAATCCGGCCACGCCTCGGCAAAAGCCCTCATGTACTTCAGATTGCGCGGCGAAAAACCGTTGATGTCCGGAAAGGCCGCTCGCAGATCTTGCGCAAGGCGGTCAATCACTTTATTACCCCAGCCTTGAGCGTGCTGACGCGTCAAAATATCGTGGCCGAGCTGCCAGTAGAGCAGTACCAGTTCACGATTGACTGCAATTGACGCACGTTGTTGCGCCTGATGGATGCGGCCCTTGAGGTCTGTCAGCCAATCGCCGTAGCCCTCAGGAGGCGCGATCAACCCGATAGAAGTTTCGCTCATGCCTTTTTTACTCTGGTGTTTTCGGCAGGCTAGCCAGCCGACAGTACCGTCACAAGCGTTCGTGAACAGTTCAGGAAGGGGCCTGCGTACCTCACAGAAAGGTCCTGCTGGCACTTGACTCTCCCCTATACGGCACCCCCTACCCTGAATGCCCTTTTCTCAGAACTTATCACCATGAGTCAGCGCATTCTGGTCATTCTCGGCCACCCGTCCGCCGATAGCTTTTGTTCCGCCCTCGCACACACTTATATCCACGCTGCTAAAACGGCCGGTCACGAAGTCCGCGTCCTGCGCCTGGGTGATCTCAGGTTCGACCCCATCCTTCATCATGCTTACACCCAGGTTCAAGCGCTGGAACCGGACTTGCTCAGCGCCCAAGCCGACATCCTTTGGGCCGAGCATCTGGCCTGGGTTTTCCCTGTCTGGTGGGGCGGTATCCCGGCACTGATGAAGGGCTTTATCGACCGCGTTTTCCTCCCCGGCTTTGCCTTCAAGTACCGCGCAGGCAAGGCATTCCCAGACACGCTGCTAAAGGGCCGAACCGCGCACTTGTTAGTGACCCTCGACACGCCGCCGTGGTATTACCGCTGGGTTTATCGCATGCCGGCCATCCACCAAATGCGGCGCACCATGCTGGCGCTGTGCGGCATCGCGACGAGCAAGACGCTGCTGTTGGGGCCGGTGCTGGGCTCTTCGCTGACGCAGCGGGCCAAGTGGCTGAAACAGGCCGGCGCACTATTTGAAAAAGGGAGTTTTCATGTACATCGGCAAAGCCGCGCAGTTGTCCGGCACGACCATCAAGGCGATTCGTCACTATGAGGCAATCGGGCTGATGCCAGCGCCTGCGCGTCGGGGCGGTTATCGCGTTTATACCGAGCAGAGTGTCGAGCGGCTGATGTTTATAAAGTGCGCGCAACAGCTGGGGTTCAAGCTCAAGGAATTACAGGAGATTTTGCAGGGGTACGAGGGTGATGCGCTTCCCTGGGACAAGGCTGACCAAGCCATCGCCAATAAGAAGCAAGCGTTAGCCATGCAAATTGTGGCATTGCAGAATATGCATCAGGGTTTATCGGTCTTCGAGGCCCAATTGAAAGCGGCGCAGGGGGAGTGCTGGGTCGCCACGAAGACAAGCTGAGACTCGGTGAGCCGAATAAACCCATCAATCGGCTCACATCACCGTGTGTGCGCCACTCATTTGCCCCAATCCCCCATGTCTGCTAGTGTCGCGCCGGTTTACCGTCTACCGGAATTGCCGCCATGGCCCGCAAAAAAGTTGCACTCGATTTCGAACAATCCCTCGCCGACCTGCAAGCCCTGGTCGAGCGTCTGGAGAACGGCGAGTTGTCGCTGGAAGACTCGTTGACAGCGTTTGAGCAAGGCATCGGCCTGACCCGCGACTGTCAGAGCGCGTTGGCGCAGGCGGAGCAGAAGGTCCAGGTGTTGCTGGAGCGTGACGGGGAGTTGGCCGAAGAGCCTTTCGATGCGGAACAGCCGGAATGATCAGCGCATACCAAGCCAGTAGCCAAGCCCGGGTGAATGCCGCGCTGGAGCCCCTGTTTGTTGCGCCAAGCCCGGAAATGACGCGCCTCTATGAAGCCATGCGCTACAGCGTGATGAATGGCGGCAAGCGGGTGCGCCCGTTGCTGGCCTATGCCGCCTGCGAAGCTCTCGGGGCGCCGGCAGCCGAGGCGAATGGTGCGGCCTGTGCGGTCGAGTTGATCCACGCCTATTCCCTGGTGCATGACGACTTGCCGGCAATGGACGACGATGATTTGCGTCGCGGCCAGCCCACCACCCACAAAGCCTTCGATGAGGCCTATGCAATTCTGGCCGGAGATGGCTTGCAGAGCCTGGCGTTCAGCGCATTGCTGGACCCGACGCTAAGCAGCGTCAACGCCGAGATCCGCTTGCGCATGGTCACCGCCCTGGCCCATGCAGCGGGCCCGGCTGGAATGGTCGGCGGGCAGGCCATCGACATGGGCTCGGTCAGCCTCAAGCTCGATCAAAAAGCCCTCGAACACATGCATCGCCACAAGACCGGTGCGCTGATTGAGGCCGCCGTGCAACTGGGCGCCCTGGCCAGTGGCCGTGCCGACGCCGAGCAATTAGCGGCGCTGCAGACCTATTCTCGTGCTGTCGGCCTGGCCTTCCAGGTACAGGACGATATCCTCGACGTGGAAAGTGACACCGCCACCCTTGGCAAACGCCAAGGCGCCGATATCGCACGGGACAAACCGACTTATCCTGCCTTGCTGGGGCTGCAAGCCGCCAAGGCGTATGCCATCGAGTTGCGCGACCAGGCCCTGGATGCCCTGCGACCTTTCGACGCGGCGGCCGAGCCACTGCGTGACCTGGCGCGGTATATCGTCGAACGTCGCCACTGACAGCCGCGGCCATTTGCGCCGCATATCGGCCAAGTTAGGCCCTCTGCGTGGGCAGTTTGCACGGCTTGAGGTAAACTGCCGCCTCTTCTATACCTATAACGATTCGCCTGATGCCCACGACGTTTCAAGAGATTCCCCGCAAACGCCCGTCTACGCCCCTGCTCGACCGTGCTGCCACGCCGGACGGCCTGCGTCGACTGGGTGAAGCCGAGCTGGAAACCCTGGCCGATGAGCTGCGCCTGGAATTGCTCTACACGGTCGGCCAGACCGGTGGGCATTTTGGCGCCGGGCTGGGCGTGATCGAGCTGACCATCGCCTTGCATTACGTGTTCGACACCCCGGACGACCGGCTGGTGTGGGACGTGGGCCACCAGGCGTACCCGCATAAAATCCTCACCGGCCGTCGCGAGCGCATGGCCAGCCTGCGCCAGAAGGACGGCCTGGCCGCCTTCCCGCGCCGTGCCGAGAGCGAGTACGACACCTTTGGCGTCGGCCACTCCAGCACGTCCATCAGTGCAGCGCTGGGCATGGCGATTGCCGCCCGCCTGCAAGGCAGTGAGCGCAAGGCGATTGCGGTGATTGGTGACGGCGCGCTGACCGCCGGCATGGCCTTCGAAGCGCTGAACCATGCGCCTGAAGTGGACGCCAACATGTTGGTGATCCTCAACGACAACGACATGTCGATTTCGCGCAACGTGGGTGGCCTGTCCAATTACCTGGCGAAGATCCTCTCCAGCCGTACCTACGCCAGCATGCGCGAAGGCAGCAAGAAAGTGCTGTCGCGCCTGCCTGGCGCGTGGGAAATCGCGCGTCGCACCGAAGAATACGCCAAGGGCATGCTGGTACCCGGCACCCTGTTCGAAGAGCTGGGCTGGAACTATATCGGCCCTATCGACGGCCACGACCTGCCCACCCTGATCGCCACGTTGCGCAACATGCGCGACCTCAAGGGCCCGCAATTCCTGCATATTGTCACCAAAAAAGGCAAAGGTTTCGCTCCGGCGGAAGTCGACCCGATTGGTTACCACGCGATCACCAAGCTCGAACCCCTCGATGCCCCCGCCGCCGCGCCGAAAAAAGCCAGCGGGCCGAAGTATTCCGGGGTGTTTGGCGAATGGCTGTGCGACATGGCCGCCGCCGACCCGCGCTTGGTGGGTGTTACCCCGGCGATGAAGGAAGGCTCCGATCTGGTGGCGTTCAGCGAGCGTTTCCCGCTACGTTACTTCGACGTGGCGATTGCCGAACAACACGCCGTGACCTTCGCGGCCGGCATGGCCTGCGAAGGCGCCAAGCCAGTGGTGGCGATCTATTCCACCTTCCTGCAACGCGGTTATGACCAACTGGTTCACGATGTGGCGGTGCAGAACCTCGATGTGCTGTTCGCCATCGATCGCGCCGGCCTGGTAGGCGAAGACGGCCCGACCCATGCCGGCAGCTTCGATCTCTCGTACCTGCGCTGCATCCCCGGCATGCTGGTGATGACTCCGAGCGACGAGAACGAACTGCGCAAGATGCTCAGCACCGGCCACCTGTACAACGGCCCGGCCGCTGTGCGGTACCCGCGCGGCACCGGCCCGAACGCCGTGATCGAAAAAGACCTGGAGCCGATTGAAATCGGTAAAGGCATCGTGCGTCGCCAAGGCAGCAAAACTGCATTCCTGGTGTTTGGCGTACAACTGGCCGAAGCCTTGAAAGTCGCTGAGAAGATCGACGCCACCGTGGTCGACATGCGGTTCGTCAAGCCACTGGATGACGCGTTGGTGCGCGAGATCGCCGCTGGCCATGAGCTGCTGGTGACCGTCGAAGAGAACGCCATCATGGGCGGCGCCGGTGCGGCGGTCAGCGAGTTCCTGGCGCGGGAGAATATCCTCAAGTCGGTGCTGCACCTGGGCTTGCCGGATGTATATGTTGAGCACGCCAAGCCGGCGCAGATGCTGGCTGAATGCGGGTTGGACGAGGCGGGTATCGAGGCGTCCGTTCGCGAGCGCCTGACGCTACTGAATCTGTAATCTGCCCAAAATGTGGGAGCTGGCTTGCCTGCGATGACGGCGGCACATTCGCTAACAATGTGTCAGATACACCGCTATCGCAGGCGAGCCAGCTCCCACAGTGGTTTTGCATGACCTTCGAATGCTATGGACAGCCCATGAAACGCCTGTGCCTTGCCCTGCTACTGCTTCCCTGCGCCGACCTGCTCGCCGACACCCGCGACCAGGCCCTGAAGCTCTCCGACGTGGTCATCAGCGCCAACCGCCAAGTCCAGGCGCGTAATGACAGCAGCGCCGCCAACACCGTCTTCACCCGCGCCGACATCGACCGCCTGCAACCCACCAGCGTCACCGACCTGCTCAGCCGCGTGCCGGGCGTGCAAGTTGCGCCGACCGGTGGGCGTGGCAGTTTGCCGGGGATTTTCATTCGCGGCACCAAGTCGGCGCAGAGCCTGGTGCTGGTGGACGGCCAACGCATCGCCAACACCACCTCCGGCGACAGCGGCTTGCAATACCTCAACGTCGATCAGATTGAACGGGTGGAAGTGCTGCGCGGTTCACGTTCGGTGATTTACGGCAGCGATGCGATTGGCGGGGTGATTCAGGTGTTCACCCGGCGCAATGCCGAGCAAGGCTTGCAGCCGCGCCTGAAACTTGGCTTTGGCAGCAACCAGAGCTGGGAGCGCAGCTTGGGCCTGTCGGGCGGCGATGAACACACGCGCTTCAACCTGGGCGCGAGCCTGGATGAAACCGCCGGCATCAACGCGAGCCACGCGTCGTTTCCCAGTGACGGCGACCATGATGCCTACCGCAACCAGTCCGTCAGCCTGAACCTCAGCCATTCGTTCAGCGATGAGCTGGAGGTGGGCTTCAACCTGTTGGATAACCGTGGCAAGTCGGAGTATGACAACAGTTATGGCCGCTACGACGGTGCCACCGGGCAGAGCCTCGGCCAGAAACCCTACACTGACTACACCGTGAGCAGCGCCAGCGGCTATCTCGATGCCAAGCTCAATGACAGCTGGCAGTCGCGCCTGGAGCTGGGCCACAGTGAAAACCGCGACACCAAGCGCGATACCCTCAGCGATGATTACAGCGCATTCAACACCTACCGCGACTCGGTCAATTGGCAGAACGACCTGACCCTGGATGAGCAAAACAGCCTGATCGTTGGCGGCGACTGGTATGAAGACCGTTTCCACGGGTCCACCACCTTTACCGAGAACAGCCGCTGGAACCGCGCGGCCTTCGTGCAGCACCGCTTCCATAGCCAATGGTTTTCCACCGAGCTGGGCCTGCGCCGTGACCAGAACCAGCAGTTCGGCGGCCAGAACAGTTGGAGCGGCACCCTGACCTTGCCGGTCAACCCCGACAATGACTTGCTCTTGAGCTACAGCGAAGGCTTTCGTGCGCCAACCTTCAACGACCTCTATTACCCCGACACGCAGTACAGCAACCCCAACCTGCAGCCCGAGACATCAAAGAGCTACGAGCTGCAATGGCGCAGCCAACTGACCGACAGCACACGTCTGGAAGCCTCGCTGTATCGCACCGACCTGAGCGACGCGATCATCCTTGACGCCGGCAAGCCGCAAAACGTGGCGTCGGCGCGGATCAACGGCTTTGAAGCGGCGCTCAAGCAAGAACTGTTTGGCTGGCAGGGCAACCTGGGCCTGTCGCTTATCGACCCGCGTGACCGTGACAGCGGCCACACCCTGGCACGTCGCGCACGGCGAACGGTGAACCTGGATCTGGACCGGCAATTTGATCAACTCGGTCTCGGCGCCAGCTGGCAAGCGATCAGCAGCAGCTACGACGATGAAGCCAACCGCAACCGTCTGGGCGGTTATGCCTTGTTGGGGCTGCGCAGTAGTTGGGCGTTGAACCGGGAGGTGTCGTTGTCGTTGAAGGTGGATAACGTGCTGGACAAGTCTTACGCACGGGCGAAGTACAGCTACCTCGGGGAAAGCCAGAATTATCGTGAAGAAGGTCGGGTGTGGATGGTTGGGGTGACGTGGACACCTGAGATCTAAGTAGCCTGATCCGGCGTCATCGCAGGCAAGCCAGCTCCCACAATTGAAATGCATTCCCCAGTGGGAGCTGGCTTGCCTGCGATAGCGTTGTCACAAGTTCGGCGCAATCACCTGGCACAACCGCCCCACCGCCTCCAACATCTGCCCGCTGGGCCGCTCCAGGCCCTTGTCCGGCACCAACCGCACCCGAGCAGCCATCGCCGGCCATGCCTTCCAGGCCTCCTTCTGAGCCTGATCCCCCACCAGGATCACCTCAGGGTCTCGCGCCAGCACCGATTCGATATTCACCTGCGGCGCCGGCAACTTCAGGTCATCAAACACATTGCGCGCCCCGCACACGCTGAGGGCATCGCTGATAATCTGCCCACCGCCCACGGTGTACAGCGGCTGGTTCCACACTTGGTAAAACACCCGCAGCGGCTCGGCCCGCTGGTAGCGCTGGCGCAACTCGGCCAAGCGCTGACGCAGTTGTGCAGCGAGCGGGTGCCCTGCCTCAGCGCGGCCCAATTGCTCGGCAATGGCCTGCACCTGCGCGGTCAGTTGTTCAAGGCTGTGGGGTTCGGCGACGTACACCGGGATATTCAATCGTTGGAGCTGCTCGCGCTGGGCCGGGCCGACGCTGCCAGGCCAGAGCAGGATCAGGTCGGGCTTGAGGCTGAGCAGGCGCTCCATGTCCAACTGGCCGTAGTGCCCGACCGAGGTCACCTTCGCCAACGCCGCCGGGCGGTCACCACCATCAAGCATGCCGACCAGCAAGTCCTCGGCACCCAGCTCAAGCACAATTTCAGACAGTGACGGCGCCAGGCTGACAACCCGCTCGACCGGCCAGCCCTGGGCACTGAATACCAGCAGCAGCGCCAGCAAATAGCGCTTCATCCCAACTGACGCGGTATGCGATAGAGATAGAACAACACCAGCGTCGACAGCGCCAACAGAAACAGCGGCACCGCCTCCAGACCGACGAACACCGCCAGCGCGCCAATCCAGGCCGGTAACGCTGCAACCAGCAACGCCGTGCGCCGACGCGCCGCCAGGGTGATCCAGGCTGCGGGCTCTTCAGCAGTATCAAGTGCTTTGGAGGTGGCGATCAGCGCGTGTTTGTAGGCGTGAAAATAACGCAGGCTGAGAAACATCGAGGCCACGCCGGCGATGAAGAACGGCATGGCCAAGACGGGCAACAAGGATTCAGCCCGGCCAAACAGCAGGTTGATCACGAACAACGGCAGCAATGCCAGGGCCAGGTACTGCCACCAGTTGAAGGACAGTCGCCGTTTCACCTGGCCACGGGTCACGCGCGGTCGACCTCGCCCTGGTGCTCGTTGCCCATCATGTGATCGAGCTTGCTGGCTTTGGTGGCCAGGTAGAGTTTGTTGTGCGGGTTATGCCCGGTGTGCAGTGGTACGCGCTCGGCCACGGTGATGCCCATCTCGGTCAAGGCTTTGACCTTTCGAGGGTTGTTGGTCATCAGGCGCAGGGATTTGACCCCCAGGTGCTCGAGCATCGGCAGGCAGATGGCGTAGTCGCGCTGGTCGGCAGCAAAGCCCAGGCGCTCGTTGGCCTCGACGGTGTCGGCGCCGCCGTCTTGCAGCTCGTAGGCACGAATCTTGTTCAACAGGCCAATGCCGCGGCCTTCCTGACGCAAGTACAGCAACACGCCACGGCCTTCACGGGCGATGGCTTGCAGTGCAGCCTCCAGTTGCGAGCCGCAGTCACAGCGCTGGCTGAACAGCGCATCGCCGGTCAGGCACTCGGAATGCACACGCCCCAGCACCGGCGCGCCATCCGTGATGTCGCCGAGGCTGAGCACAACGTGCTCGCGCCCGGTGGCTTCTTCAAGAAAGCCGTTCATGGTGAACGTGGCAAAAGGGGTAGGCAGCTTGGAAGCGGCGACGAAAACGACGGGCACCGTGTGCTCCTGATTTCAGATTTCACAGAGGCGGGCATTGTAACAGCACGTTCCTACAGACGCTTAAGCTGAATTATCGCTGATAAAGATCAATAGGTTCGATTGGCCTTTGAGTCAGTTCTATGGGCGTCAGAACGGATACGGCTGTTTCCAGCGTTCGAAAATCGCTTTCAGCTCACCGGTCTGGACCAGGATGCCCAAACGCTGGTCATACATGGCCATCAATGCCCTGCCGCGCGCGGTGTCGGCAAAGCCTACGTAGAGCGGCAGTTCAGCAATATGGGTGAGTTTGAACAGCGCCGGGTCTTGCGCCTGGCTGAGCACGTATTTGGCTTCGGTGAGGGCGTCGATATAAAAATCGGCACGGCCGTGTTGCAGCATGGGCAGAATGCCGCTGCGCCGCTCGATCTGGTTGAAGCGGCGCACGGTGGGCAGGTATTCCTCGTATTTATAGCCGCGCACCCAGGCCAGGCGGTAGTTGCCCAGGGTCGCCAGGGTCGGTGTCGGCGCAGTGGCCAACCCGAGGGCGTAGACATGATCGGCGTCGAAATTCCTGCGGGGGTACAACACACCGCTGGCCTCATCGCGATAGGTGCCGACACAACCATCCACCTCACCACGCTGGGCCAGACCGACCGAGCGGGTATAGGGTACGCTGCGGATGTGCACGGTGATGCCAGCCGGTTCAAAGACTTGGCGCAACAGGTCCCAGGCCAGGCCGCTGCCATCTTTGTTGGTGTAGTCGTTCCACTCCTCACTGGCCAGCACGATTTTGCCGGGCATGGGAGTGTCCGCCTGGGCCAGGGAAGCAAAGGTACACAGCACGATCAGCAGCCAGCGGCATGCAGCCATAGTCACGGCCTCTTACTCGGGATAATCGTATAAAGGGTAGCGCAGACCGCCGGCTTAGGGCGTCTGGCGAAAATGCTGGTAGCCGCGCACAGCCGGGGTGATGTCCTGGCCGTGGACGTCGAGCAGCGTTACGCCCTGCCCGGCTTCGACCCGGCCGACCACATGCACCGGCCAGCCATCCGCCTGCAACGGCGCTAACTCGGACGGTGGCAAGGTGAACGCCAGCACATAGTCGTCGCCCCCACTCAACGCCGCCACGTGAGCCTGGTCTTCACCAACAAACGCCAGCAACGCCTCGGACAACGGCAACCGGTGGCGCTCAACCACCAGGCGCACCGCTGACGCCTTGGCGATATGCCCACAGTCGGCCAACAGCCCATCGGAAATATCCATGGCCGCTGTCGCCTTGCCCCGCAGCGCAAGCCCCAGGGCCAACTGCGGTTGCGGCGACCAGTAATGCGCCAGCAGCGGCTCGGCGATTGCTGCGTCAGCCGTGCGTTGCCCCAATACCAGCGGCAAGGCGCCAGCGGCATTGCCCAACTCGCCGCCCACACACAGCAAATCGCCCGGCTGTGCACCGTTGCGCGTCAAGGCCTGGCCAGCCGGCACACGGCCGAACACGGTCAGGGTCAGGCTCAGCGGCCCACGGGTGGTATCGCCGCCCACCAAGCCTACGCCGCAGCTTTGCGCCATGGCGTTCAAGCCTTGGGCATAGCGTTGCAGCCAATCGGCTTCGACGCTCGGCGTGGTCAGGGCAAGGGTAAAGGCGAGGGGGTGGGCGCCCATGGCGGCCAGGTCGCTCACCGCCACGGCCAGCGAGCGCTGGCCGAGCAGGAACGGGTCACAGGGGTCGGCAAAATGCACGCCAGCCACCAGCGTATCGGTGGAGACTGCCAGTTGCTCCCCGGCGGGAAGCGCCAGCAAGGCGCAGTCGTCGCCGATCCCCAGGGCAATGCCTTCGCCGCCTTGCGCACAAGGCGCGGCGGCGAAGTATGTGCGGATCAGCTCAAACTCACCCATTGAGGAATCAAGCGCAGATTAGCGCTTGTGTTCCTTCACTTCGGCTTCACGCAGGCGCGGGGCCAGCTTGTCGAGCACGCCGTTGACGAACTTGTGGCCATCGGTCGAACCGTAGACTTTCGCCAGTTCGATGCCTTCGTTGATCACGACGCGATACGGCACGTCGACGCGCTTGAGCAGCTCCCAGGTGGACAGGCGCATCACGCACAGCTCAACCGGGTCGAGTTCTTCGATGGTCAGGTCCAGGCATGGCGCCAGGGCTGTGTCGATCTCGGTCAGGTTGGCATGCACGCCGTGCAGGATGTCGTGGAAGTAGCTCTGGTCGGCGAAGGTGAAATCGTTATCGACGCGAAACTGTGCCTCGATTTCGTTCAGCGAAGCGCCCGCCAGGTGACGCTGGTACAGCGCCTGGGTCGCGAGTTGACGCGCCTTGCGGCGCTTCTCGCTCTTGGACGGTTTGCCGGCATCGGCAGGACGCGGGTCCTGAGGGTTGAACTGATCGCTTTCGTCGGAAATCACTTGGCCTCCAACTGCGACAGCAGGCTGACCATTTCCAGGGCGGACAAGGCAGCTTCAGCGCCTTTGTTACCGGCTTTGGTGCCGGAACGCTCGATGGCTTGCTCGATGGAATCAACGGTCAGTACGCCGAAAGCGACTGGCACGCCGAATTCCATGGACACCTGGGCCAGGCCCTTGGTGCATTCGCCGGCCACGTATTCGAAGTGCGGGGTGCCGCCACGAATGACCGCGCCCAGGGCGATGATCGCCGCGTATTCACCCTGCTGAGCAACTTTTTGCGCAACCAGTGGAATTTCGAAGGCGCCAGGCGCGCGGATAAGGGTGATATCGCTCTCGCTCACACCGTGGCGAACCAGGGCGTCAACCGCACCGCTTACCAGGCTCTCAACCACGAAGCTGTTGAAGCGGCCAACCACCAGGGCATAGCGGCCTTTGGGGGCGATGAAGGTACCTTCGATGGTCTTCAGGGTCATTCGACAAATCTCTTAAAGAGCCGGGACGCGAAAAGTGCGTCCCTCAGTGATGATTTAACCGCGAACAAGGGGCAAGAATCGCCGGCCTTTATTCGGAGGGCACGTATTCTACAACTTCCAGGTCGAATCCGGATATCGCATTAAATTTCATCGGTGCGCTCATCAGGCGCATTTTGCGCACACCCAGGTCGCGCAGGATCTGCGAACCGGCACCGACGATGCTGTAGGTGGTCGGTTTTTTCACCGGCACGGCGTCAGCGGTTTCGCGGATATGCGCCAGCAATACATCACCGTCCAGCGGGTGGCCGAGCAACAGCACCACACCGCTGCCAGCCTCGGAAACCGCAGCCATGGCGGCGCGCAGGCTCCAGCGGCCCGGCTGCTTGACCATCAACAGGTCACGCAGTGGGTCCATGTTATGTACGCGTACCAGGGTCGGTTCTTCGGCGCAAATGTTGCCCAGGGTCAGGGCCATGTGCACGTCGCCTTCCACTGAATCACGGTAGGTCACCAAATTGAATTGGCCCAGTTCGCTGTCCAGGGGCTGCTCGGCAATCCGCTGAACGGTACGTTCGTGGATCATGCGGTAGTGAATCAGGTCGGCGATGGTGCCGATCTTGAGGTTGTGCTCGGCGGCAAAGGCTTCAAGTTCAGTACGACGGGCCATGGTGCCATCGTCGTTCATCACTTCGCAGATCACCCCGCTTGGCTCGAAACCGGCCATGCGCGCCAGGTCGCAGGCGGCTTCGGTGTGGCCGGCACGGGCCAGGGTACCGCCCGGTTGGGCCATCAGCGGGAAGATGTGGCCGGGGCTGACGATATCTTCGGCCTTGGCGTCTTTCGCGGCGGCGGCTTGCACGGTGCGGGCGCGGTCAGCGGCGGAAATGCCGGTGGTGACGCCCGTGGTGGCTTCAATGGATACGGTGAACTTGGTGCCGAAACCCGAGCCATTGCGCGGTGCCATCAACGGCAGCTTGAGCAATTCGCAGCGTTCGCGGCTCATGGGCATGCAGATCAGCCCACGGGCGTGCTTGGCCATGAAGTTGATGTGCTCGGGCTTGCATGCCTCGGCGGCCATGATGATATCGCCTTCGTTCTCGCGATCTTCGTCATCCATGAGGATGACCATCTTGCCTTGGCGGATGTCTTCAACCAGTTCTTCGATGCTATTGAGCGCCACGCGGCACCCCCTTGGTCAGGATTTCAGGTAGCCGTTAGCGGCCAGAAAACTTTCGGTGATGTTGCCTGATGCAGGCTCTGCGGCCTTTTCGCCCAACAACAGGCGCTCCAGGTAACGGGCAAGCAAGTCCACTTCCAGGTTCACCCGGCGACCCGGTTGGTACGAGGCCATGATGGTTTCGCTGAGGGTGTGGGGAATGATGGTCAGTTCAAATTCGGCGCCATTCACGGCGTTCACGGTCAGGCTGGTGCCATCGACGGTGATCGAGCCTTTGTGGGCGATGTACCTGGCCAGCTCTTTGGGCGCACGGATGCGGAATTCCACGGCGCGGGCGTTTTCGCTACGGGCCACCACTTCGCCGACGCCGTCGACGTGGCCGCTGACCAGGTGACCGCCCAGGCGGGTGGTCGGCGTCAGGGCTTTTTCCAGGTTGACCGGGCTGCCGGCCGCAAGATCGTTCATCGCGGTGCAGTCCAGGGTTTCCCGGCTGACATCGGCAGCAAAGCCGTTGCCTGGCAGCTCGATGACGGTCAGGCACACGCCGCTGACGGCGATGCTGTCGCCCAGCTTGACGTCGCCGAGGTCCAGCTTGCCGGTTTCAACCAGCAGGCGGACATCCCCGCCTTTGGGGGTCATTGCACGGATGCTGCCGATGGATTCGATAATGCCGGTGAACATTTCGTTCTCCTGAAAACGAGGGGGCTGACGCTCAAGCGCAGGCCGGGAATTATACGCTCACTGCTGGGACGGGGATGGCAGTGACTCGCCAGTCGTCGCCCACAGCGCGCATTTCGGTGATCTTGAGTTGGGGAGCATCGGCCAACTTATCAAGCGGCCAGTCCAGCAACGGGCGGGCAGCGGAGCCGAGGAACTTGCCGGCGATGAATATCACGTATTCATCCACCAGGCCTTGTTGGGCAAACGCGCCGGCCAGGCTTGGGCCGGCTTCCACCAACACATCGTTGACGCCACGGGCAGCCAGGGCGACCAATGCCGAGCGCAGGTCAACCTGGCCCTCCACACCTGGAACCACAAGGCACTCAGGGCCCCGGGGGAACTGGTTTTCCGGAGTCACGCAGGTGATGACCAATGCCGGGCCGGCCTTGAAGAACGGTGCGTTGAGCGGCACCCGCAGGCGGCCATCGATCAGCACGCGCAACGGCGGGCGCGACATGGCCAGGGCGGTGGTTGCGTCGTCCAGGCCCAGTTCGGCAGCGCGTACGGTCAAGCGGGCACCGTCGGCCAGTACCGTGTCGGCACCGGTCAGCACCACGCTGGCCTCGGCACGCAAGCGTTGCACCGCAGCACGGGCGGCGGGACCGGTGATCCATTGGCTTTCGCCGCTGGCCATCGCCGTGCGGCCGTCCAGGCTCATCGCCAGCTTGACCCGCACAAACGGCAGGCCGCGCTCCATGCGCTTGAGGAAGCCGGGGTTAAGCGCCCGCGCTTCGGTTTCCAGCACACCACTACGAACCTCGATACCGGCCTGGGCCAGGCGTTGCATGCCTCGGCCAGCCACTTCGGGGTTCGGGTCCTGCATGCCGGCCACCACCCGCGCGACGCCGGCGGTCACCAGCGCATCGGCACAGGGCGGCGTACGGCCATGATGGCTGCACGGTTCAAGGGTCACGTACACCGTCGCGCCACGGGCCTTGTCGCCAGCGGCGCGCAGGGCATTGGGCTCGGCATGGGGCTCGCCGGTGCGCTCATGCCAGCCTTCGCCGACAATCTGCCCATCACGCACTATCACGCAGCCAACCCGCGGGTTGGGGTGGGTGGTGTACAGGCCCTTGCGCGCCAATTCGAGGGCGCGGGCCATGTAGTGGGCGTCGAGCACAGCCTGTTCAGATGTCATTGTTTGGAGGGCTCACGGGCCAGGCGGTCGATCTCTTCGCGGAACTCATTGAGGTCCTGGAAGCGTCGATACACCGAGGCAAAACGGATATAGGCGACTTCGTCGAGCTTTTGCAGCTCGCCCATCACCAACTCGCCGACCACCAGGCTCTTGACCTCGCGCTCGCCGGTCGCTCGCAGCTTGTGCTTGATATGCACCAGCGCCGCTTCCAGGCGCTCGACACTCACCGGGCGTTTTTCCAGGGCGCGCTGCATACCGGCGCGCAGTTTTTCTTCGTCGAAAGGCTGGCGGCTGCCGTCGGACTTGATCAGACGCGGCAACACCAGTTCGGCGGTTTCGAAGGTGGTGAAACGTTCACCACAGGCCAGGCATTCGCGCCGGCGACGCACTTGGTCGCCCTCGGCGACCAGACGCGAGTCGATGACCTTGGTGTCGTTGGCACCGCAGAAGGGACAGTGCATGGTTGGCAGGCAACAAAAAATGGGAGGGCCATGGTAGCGCATCCCTGTGGCAAGACAAGCCATAGCCTTTACGGTATATAGGCAGGCTTATATGTTTCATATTTTTAAGCCACGGATTTTGTCCTTTCTGGAGCCGTACATGCAGTTACGACCACTCGTTCTACTCAGCCTGTTCAGTTTTCTGGTCGCCTGCAGCAGCGAAGCCCCCAAGCCGGCCGCGCCTCAACCAACACCGGCGCAAGAGAAAAAAGTCCCGGGCATTGAAGACCTCGGCCCCCTGCCCGCCTATCAGCGCGAAATCAGCGGCAGCCTGACCAACGTGCCCGCCGGTGCCGAAGTCGAGATGGCGCTCTTGGTGATCGACGACCGTTCGCGCCCGCAGCAACTGCTCGCCAGCAGCGTACTGAGCGGCAACGGCAAGCCCCTGGCCTTCCGCCTGCGCTTCAACCCTGAAGCCTTCCCGGCCGGTGCCCGCGTGGAATTGCGCGGCCGCGCCAGCCAGTCCGGCCAGTTGATCCTGCATCTGCCTGCCGTGCGCGTCACCCAGGCGATCACCCAGAGCACCGGCCCCTTGCAACTCGTCAAGGCACCATGACACCACCGCTGCACCTGCAGCGTGCCTTGAGCGAACTGATCGGCGACGCGCAATTAGTGCCCTGCCCACTGCCGGGCACCGAATTGTCGCTGTGGCTGCTGGACGCCGACAACATGGACCGCGCCTTCAGCCAGGAAGAAACCCGGCGCATCCTGCATGAGCCGCCCTACTGGAGTTTTTGCTGGGCCAGCGGCCTGGCGTTGGCGCGTTACCTGGCAGCGCATCCTGAGTGGGTCGTCGGCAAACGCGTGCTGGATTTCGGCGCAGGTTCGGGCGTAGCCGGGATCGCCGCCGTCAAGGCTGGCGCCCTGGAGGTGGTGGCCTGCGACCTGGACCCACTGGCCTTGGCCGCTTGCCGTGCGAATGCCGAACTCAACCAGGTGGCGCTAAGTTATTCGACAGATTTTTTTGCCGAAGCCGACCGCTTCGACCTGATCCTGGTGGCCGACGTGCTCTACGACCGCGCCAACCTGCCGTTGCTGGATCAGTTCCTCACCCGTGGCCGCGAAGCGCTGGTGGCGGATTCGCGGGTACGGGACTTCCAGCATCCGGATTACCAGCGGCTGGAGATCCTTGAAGCCTTGACCCTGCCGGACCTGGCCGAGCCTTGGGAGTTTCGCAAGGTGAGCCTGTACCATTCGCGGCGCGCTTGAGGCCATCGCGGGCAAGCCCGCTCCCACAGGGGAATGCATTTCAAAGGTGAGAGCTGGTTTGCCTGCGATAGCGGTCTTGAATCCAGGATGCTTTCAGCCAACCTCGCCAGCCCTTATAGTTGCCCCCATTCCCGCTTTATTCGAGACGCCCCATGAGTGAGCCCACGCCGTACATCTTCGACGTCACCACCGCCAACTTCGATCAGGCCGTTATCCAGAACTCCTTCGAAAAGCCCGTATTGGTCGATTTCTGGGCCGAGTGGTGCGCACCCTGCAAAGCACTGATGCCAATGCTGGCGAAGATTGCCGAGAGTTATCAGGGTGAGTTGCTGCTGGCCAAGATCGACTGCGAAGCCGAACAGGACATCGTGGCGCGTTTTGGCATTCAAAGCCTGCCGACGGTGGTGCTGTTCAAGGATGGCCAACCGGTGGACGGCTTTGCCGGTGCACAGCCGGAGTCGGCCGTGCGGGCGATGCTGGAGCCCCATGTGCAAATGCCACCGCCGGCTGCGGCGGACCCGTTGGAGCAGGCTCAGGCGCTGTTCAGCGAAGGGCGCATCAGCGAGGCCGAAGCGTTGCTGGTGCAATTGTTGGGCGAGGACAATACCAACGCCGCCGCCCTGATCCTGTATGCACGCTGCCTGGCCGAGCGCGGTGAGCTGGGTGAAGCCCAGGCCGTGCTCGACGCGGTCAAGAGCGACGACCACAAGGCTGCCCTGGCCGGGGCCAAGGCGCAAATCACCTTCCTGCGCCAGGCGGCGGATTTGCCGGACGCTGCCGAGCTGAAAAGCCGCCTGGCG
This sequence comes from Pseudomonas sp. GW821-FHT07B01, assembly GCF_059419065.1. Taxonomy (NCBI): domain Bacteria; kingdom Pseudomonadati; phylum Pseudomonadota; class Gammaproteobacteria; order Pseudomonadales; family Pseudomonadaceae; genus Pseudomonas; species Pseudomonas sp. GW821-FHT07B01. The sequence continues at coordinate 105,008 of NZ_JBWKRA010000018.1, forward strand.
CAAAACCCCCAGGATGACGAAGCGGCCTATCAGTTGGCGATCCAGCAACTGGCGCGCCAGCAATACGACGCGGCGCTGGAAGGTTTGCTCAAGTTGTTTATCCGCAATCGCAGCTACAGCGAAGGCCTGCCCCACAAGACCTTGCTGCAAGTGTTCGAATTGCTGGGCAATGATCACCCGCTGGTCACGGTGTACCGCCGCAAGTTGTTTGCCGCGTTGTATTAATCACCGATCCAACTGTACAGCGGCGTATCCCCGCCGCTGCTCACCTTCACCTTGGCGCTGTGGCGCAGGCGCAGGCGCACCAGCAGGCGCTTGCCCGCCCCGGCATCGCCAGCCAAGCCTTCGAGTTGGTCGAGCAATTCCAGACCATTGAGTTGTCCGGCCTTGCGCAGCAAGTCCTGGGCGTTCTGCCACAGATCCTCGTTCTGTTTGACCGGAGCCGCAGTGGGCGCGCTGGGCGTTGGGGTGGCCTGCAGTTGGGCACCCAATCGCGCCCAATCGCCGTCGTCCAGCTCCAGGGTCAAGTCCACCGGCAGGTCGCCGATGGTTCCACGAATTCGCAACATCGTCCTTACTCCTGCATTTTTCTGACGGGCATGCTCCCATGCAGCTTGCGCAACACCAAGCGGGCGGTCAAACTCCCGGCTCAATTGTTATAAGATCACATAACAAAACTTTCATCCTGGAGCCCTCTCATGCGCCGTTTGCTGCTTGCTTTGCCGTTTGCCCTGCTGCCACTGGCTGTCGCTCATGCCCATGAAGACCATGACCACGAGCACGGCAGCCTCGGCGCCCATGAACATGGCGTCGGGCGCCTGAATGCCGTGCTGGACGGCCAGGCCCTGGAGCTGGAACTGGACAGCCCGGCCATGAACCTGGTGGGTTTCGAACATGTAGCGACCAGCGCCGCCGACAAAGCCAAGGTCGCCGCCGTGCGCAAGCAACTGGAAAATCCATCGGCACTGTTCAACCTGCCCAAGGCCGCAGGTTGCGTGGTCAGCAGCCAGGAACTCAACAGCCCGTTGTTCGGTGACAAACCAGAAGCCGAGCATGACGACGATGACCACGCCACCGACGGCAAAGGCGCCGCCGCCCACAAGCATGATCACGACCACAGTGAAATCCACGCCCATTACCAGTTCACCTGCGCCACGCCGACGGCCCTGGGCACCCTGGACTTGAGCCAAGTGTTCAAGACCTTCCCCGCCACCCAGAAAATTCAGGTACAACTGATCGGCCCGAGCGGTCAGCAAGGTGTTGACGCGACGGCCACCGCCGCCACCCTGAAGTTCTGACTTGAAAGCACAGTCCCTGTGGGAGCTGGCTTGCCTGGGATACAGGCGATGCGGTGCAGCAGGCACACCGTAGCGATGCCATCGCAGGCAAGCCAGCTCCCACAGTGGATCGGCGCCATTTTCGACTACCAGGCGACACTGACTTCCCATGACTCAAGCGTTAATCGAACTGTCCGACCTGGGCTTCAACTGGCCCGGGCACCCGCGGTTGCTGGACATCCCCGCGTTCCGCCTGGAACCCGGGGAAACCCTGTTCCTCAAGGGCCCGAGCGGCAGTGGCAAGACCACTTTGCTCGGGCTGTTGGGAGGCGTGCAGAAACCCAGCCAAGGCAGCATCCGCCTGCTCGGCCAGGAGTTGACCGAACTCTCGGCCGGCGCTCGTGACCGTTTCCGTGTGGACCACACCGGCTATATCTTCCAGCAGTTCAACTTGCTGCCGTTTCTGTCGGTACGCGAAAACGTCGAACTGCCTTGCCACTTTTCCAAGCTTCGCGCACAACGGGCCAAACAGCGCCACGGCAGTGTCGACCAGGCCGCCGCGGCCTTGCTAGCGCACTTGGGTTTGAAGGACCCGAGCCTGCTGGAACGCCGCGCCGATTCGCTGTCCATTGGCCAGCAACAAAGGGTGGCCGCTGCCCGAGCGCTGATCGGCCAGCCAGAACTGGTGATTGCCGACGAACCCACCTCGGCCCTGGACTACGACGCCCGCGAAGCCTTCCTGCAGTTGCTGTTCGCAGAATGCCGCGAAGCGGGCGCCAGCCTGTTGTTTGTCAGCCATGACCAGAGCCTGGCGTCGCTGTTCGACCGCAACCTGTCGCTGGCCGAACTCAATCGCGCCGCCATGCCCGCAGAGGTTTGAGATGTATCTGTTCCGTCTAGCCATGGCCAGCCTGGCTAACCGCCGCTTCACCGCGATCCTCACCGCGTTTGCCATCGCGCTTTCCGTCTGCTTGCTGCTCGCGGTGGAGCGTGTGCGCGTCGAGGCGCGCAACAGTTTCGCCAGCACCATCAGCGGCACCGATCTGATCGTCGGCGCCCGTTCCGGCTCGGTCAACCTGCTGCTGTATTCGGTGTTCCGCATTGGCAACGCCACCAACAACATCCGTTGGGACAGCTACGAGCACTTCGCCGCCAGCCCTCAAGTGAAATGGGCGATTCCCATTTCCCTCGGCGACTCCCATCGCGGCTACCGGGTGATGGGCACCAACGAATCCTATTTCGAGCACTACCAGTACGGGCGTAAGCAAAACCTCGCGCTGGCCAGCGGCCGCGCCTTCGCCACCGACCCATTCGAAGTCGTGCTCGGCGCCGAAGTGGCCGACGCCCTGCATTACAAACTCGGTGACAAGCTGGTGCTGGCCCACGGCGTGGCGGTGGTCAGCCTGGTCAAGCATGACGACAAGCCGTTTACGGTGGTGGGCATTCTCAAGCGTACCGGCACGCCGGTGGACCGCACGTTGCATATCAGCCTCGGCGGCATGGAAGCGATCCATATCGACTGGCACAACGGCGTGCCGGCCCAGGGCAAAGGCCGCATCAGTGCCGACCAGGCGCGCAATATGGACCTGACGCCGCAGGCCATTACCGCGTTCATGCTCGGCCTGAACAACAAGATTTCCACCTTTGCCTTGCAACGGGAAATCAATGAATTCCGTGGCGAGCCAATGCTGGCGATCCTGCCCGGCGTCGCACTGCAAGAACTCTGGAGCATGATGGGCACTGCCGAAAAAGCCTTGTTCGTGATCTCGCTGTTCGTAGTACTGACCGGTTTGATCGGCATGCTCACGGCGATCCTCACCAGCCTTAACGAGCGTCGCCGCGAGATGGCGATCCTGCGGTCGGTGGGTGCGCGGCCTTGGCACATCGCAACGCTGCTTATCTTCGAAGCCTTTGCCCTGGCCTTGTGTGGCGTGTTGGCGGGCCTGGGGTTGCTGTACCTGTGCATAGCCGCATCACGGGGTTATTTGCAGGCCAACTACGGCCTGGACCTGCCGATGTCGTGGCCGAGCGAATATGAATGGACGTTGCTCGCCGGTATCCTGGCAGCCGCCCTGTTGATGGGCAGCGTGCCCGCGTGGCGCGCCTATCGACAATCTTTGGCCGATGGCCTGTCCATCCGTTTATGAGGAAGGCTCCGATGCGTCGTGCCCTGTTTGCCCTGTTGCTGCTGACGGCCGTTCCGGTGTGGGCGGATGAACAGCCCAAGGATTTGTCCTGGCAGGAGATGATCCCGCCGGATGCGCCACCTGAAGTGCCCAATATGAAGCCGCTGCACGACCTGTCGAACATGGCCGATGCCTTGTCCGTCGAGGCCGCGCCCGCAGCCAAGCAGGACCTGCCCAACGCGCCGGTAGTGCAGAGCCTGGACGGCCAGCACATTCGCTTGCCGGGGTATATCGTGCCCCTGGAAGTCAGCGAAGAAGGCCGCACCACGGAGTTTCTGCTGGTGCCGTATTTCGGCGCCTGTATCCATGTGCCGCCACCGCCGTCGAACCAGATCGTGCATGTGAAAAGCGAGGTGGGGGTGAAGCTCGATGAGCTGTATCAGCCGTACTGGATCGAAGGCGCGATGCAGGTCAAGCCATCGTCCAGCGAATTGGCCGATGCCGGTTACCAGATGGATGCCCAGAAGATTTATATGTACGAGCTGGAGGAATAACCCCCACCAGCAACACACTGAAGCTCCCACAGGTTTTGATCAGTGCCGAAAGTGACTGATCACCCTTTCATTGAGCTGAGTCAAAAGACCGAACGGAACGATCTTTACCATTGGACGTACAACTTTTAAACGTCCTTTGGAGCTCCCATGAACAAGTCTCTGCTCGGCGCGTCCCTCTTCGCGCTCGCCCTCGTCGCCCCCGTCGCCCACGCTCACCAGGCGGGCGATATTCTGGTTCGCGCCGGTGCAATTACCGTGAACCCGAAGGCCGACAGCAGCAGCGTCAAGGTTGACCAGGGCCCATTGGCCGGTACCAACCTGGGCGGCAAGGCGACCATGAGCAGCGACACCCAATTGGGCTTGAACTTCGCCTACATGATCACCGACCACGTCGGCATCGAATTGCTTGCGGCCACGCCGTTCGAGCATGACGTGAAGATCAAGAACACCGCCCTGGGCGCCGCCAATGGCAAGCTCGGCACGCTGAAGCACCTGCCGCCGACCTTGAGCGTCGTGTACTACCCGCTGGACCACAAATCCGCGTTCCAACCGTATGTGGGCGCCGGTATCAACTACACCTGGATCTACGACGAGCACGTGGGCAGCCGCGCCGAACAGGCTGGTTTCAGCAACTTCAAGGCCGAGAACTCCTGGGGCTGGGCTGCACAGATCGGCGCCGACTACATGATCAACGACAAGTGGATGATCAACGCCCAGGCGCGCTATATCGACATCAGCACCAAGGCGACTGTGGATAACAACGCGTTGGGCCAGGGCACTCGGGCCAAGGTCAATGTGGATGTAGACCCGATGGTTTACATGGTGGGTATCGGCTACAAGTTCTGAGTTCGGTTTAAGCCACACCGCATAACCCATGTGGGAGGGGGCTTATGTGGGAGCCGGGCTTGCCCGCGATGCAGACACCACGGAGTATCAGGGATACCCAGGTGATGCTATCGCAGGCAAGCCAGCTCCCACATAAGTCCCCTCCCACATTTTGGTTTTGAGGGTGTCAGCTATGGCGGTAGAAGCGATCCAGTAGCGCCGGCAAACCTGCCCGCCATGCCCGTGGTTTGATGCCAAAGGTATGCAGGATTTTCTTGCAGGCCAACACCGCATGCTGCGGTTCATCCGCCGCATCCGGCCGCGCTGCGTGAGCCTGGGCGGTGGGGGACTCGATGGCCAGCGGATGGAAGTTGCGCGCTTCAGTCAGAATCGCCTGCCCCAGCGCCAACGGGGTAGTCGCCTCGTGGCCGGCGTAGTGGTAGGTGCCCCACAGCGGCGCAGCGCAATCGAGTTGCTTGAGCACCGAGATGATCACCCGCGCCGCATCGTCCACCGGCGTCGGATTGCCGCGCCGGTCGTCCGCCATCAGTAACTCATCGGGTTTCTCGGCCCGGGCCAGGAAACGCCCGAGGGTGCCGTCGACGCTGTCATCGAGCAGCCAGCCAAACCGCAGCAGCACATGCTGCGGGCACGTAGCGCGCACGCTTTGTTCGATACGCCACAACGCCTGGCCGCGCAGGCCCAGGGGCACCGGCTCGTCTTTCTCGCTGTAGGCCGTGGCGCGGGAGCCATCGAACACACGATAGCTGGAGGGTTGCAGCAGGGTGATGCTGTGGTGCTGGCACAGTTCGGCCAGACGCTCGATGGCGAATTCCTGGCCGGCCAGGCGGGTTTCGCTTACGGCTTCGGCCTGGAACCAGTCGAAATAGTAGGCGAGGTTGATCAACGCATCGGGACGGGTGTCGTCCAGCAATTGGGTGAGGCTTGCGGCATCCCAGCCGTCTTGGGGCGGTTTGGGGGCGAGGAAACCGATGTCTTCCTCCGCACCGAGGCGAATCAGCGCCTGCCCGAGGGCATTCCCGCCGCCCAGTAACATAAGGCGCATTCGCATAGATTGAGCAGGCCCGGTCTGTTTGGAACGATGGTTATTATCGACAGGCATGTGCGCCTTGCCGTAGGTAGTTGCCAGAATCGTTGCATTTTGCGGGTTTGTAGCGCAACCGTCACGGATAAAGTGCGGGGTTGCAACTTGGCCCCGCCGGTTGCATATAGGGTGAATGAACCTTCCCGAATCAACGGACAAGGGTTTGCACGGCTTTCACCCCGCCGTCAGCACTTGGTTTCGTAGTACCTTTCCTTCGGTGACCAACGCCCAGGCCCAGGCGTGGCCGTTGATCCGGCAGCGCCGCTCGACGCTGATCGCCGCGCCCACCGGCTCCGGCAAGACACTGACGGCCTTCCTGGCAGTGCTGGACGACCTGGTGCACCAAGGCCTGGCCAACGGCGGCGAACTGCCGGACCAAACCCTGGTGGTGTATGTGTCGCCGCTCAAGGCGCTATCCAACGATATCCAGATCAACCTGCAAAACCCGCTGGCCGGCATTACCGAACATCTACAGAAGCGGGGGCTGCCGCCGCTGGTAATCCGCACCGCTGTGCGCACCGGCGACACCCCGCAAAAAGACCGCGCCCAGATGCGCAAACGCGCACCGCATATCCTGGTAACCACTCCTGAATCGCTCTACGTGCTGCTCGGCTCGGATTCCGGCCGGCACATGCTCGCCAGCACACGTACGGTGATCGTCGATGAGATCCACGCCATCGCCGCTGGCAAGCGCGGCAGCCACTTGGCCTTGAGCCTGGAGCGCCTGCAAGGGCTGTGTGCCGAGCCATTGACCCGTATCGGCTTGTCGGCCACGCAAAAACCCATCGAAGCCGTCGCACGCTTTTTAGTTGGCACCGAACGTGATTGCGCCATTGTGGATATCGGCCACGCCCGCCCCCGTGACCTGGCGATCGAAGTGCCGCCGGTGCCGCTCTCGGCGGTGATGGCCAACGACGTGTGGGAGTTGGTCTACGATCGCCTCGCGCAATTGGCCCGTGAACACCGCACCACCCTGGTATTCGTCAACACCCGACGCCTGGCCGAACGCCTGGCCCGGCATTTGAGCGAGCGCCTGGGCAAGACCGCCGTGGCCGCTCACCACGGCAGTCTGGCCAAGGAGATGCGCCTGGATGCCGAACAGCGCCTCAAGGCCGGCGAACTGCAAGTGTTGATCGCCACGGCGTCCCTGGAGCTGGGGATTGATATCGGCGAAGTGGACCTGGTGTGCCAGATCGGCTCACCCGGTTCCATCAACGGCTTCCTGCAACGGGTCGGCCGTTCCGGGCACCAGGTCGGTGGCACGCCCAAGGGGCGCCTGTTTGCCACCACCCGCGACGACCTGATCGAGTGCGCCGCGCTGCTCGACTGCGTGCGCCGTGGCGAGCTGGATACCTTGCATATTCCGGTGGCACCGCTCGATGTACTGGCCCAGCAGATCATCGCCGAGGTCAGCGCCCAGGAATGGCCGGAACAGGCGCTGCTGGCGCTTATCCACCGCGCCGCGCCTTACGCCGAACTGGATGAACGCCACTACCAGGCCCTTTTGCAGATGCTCAGCGAGGGCTACAACGGCCGCCAGGGCATGCGCAGCGCCTACCTGCACCGCGACGCTGTGGCCCACACCCTGCGCGGCCGCCGTGGCGCCAGGCTCACGGCGGTAACCAGCGGCGGCACGATCCCCGACAACGCCGACTACAGCGTGTTGCTGGAGCCGCAAAGCCTGAATATCGGCAGCGTCAACGAAGACTTTGCGGTGGAAAGCATCGCCGGGGATATCTTCCAGCTCGGCAATACCTCCTATCGCATCCTGCGTGTCGAAGCCGGCAAGGTGCGGGTCGAAGACGCCCAGGGCCAACCCCCGACCATTCCGTTCTGGTTGGGTGAAGCGCCCGGGCGCAGCAACGAGTTATCGGTGGCCGTGGCCCGCTTGCAAGGGCAATTGGACATCTTGCTCGGCGCCACGCCCGGCGACCTGCAACCGGCCCTCGACTGGCTTACCGGCACCCTGGGGCTCAATGTCGCCAGCGCCGACCAACTGTTGGATTACCTCGCCCGGTCGCGCCAGGCCCTGAGCGCCTTGCCGTCCCAGGACACATTGATCATGGAACGGTTTTTCGATGCGTCCGGCGGCACCCAACTGATCATCCACACGCCGTTTGGCAGCCGCATCAACCGCGCCTGGGGCCTGGCCTTGCGCAAGCGCTTTTGCCGTACCTTCAATTTCGAGTTGCAAGCGGCGGCCAGTGAAAATGCCATCGTGCTGTCGTTGTCCACCAGTCACAGCTTCGCGCTGGATGAGGTGTGGCGTTACCTCAACAGCAACAGTGCCGAGCACATCCTGATCCAGGCCGTGCTGGATGCGCCACTGTTCGGTGTGCGCTGGCGCTGGAATGCCGGCGTGGCCCTGGCGCTGCCGCGTTATACCGGCGGGCGCAAGGTGGCGCCGCAGATCCAGCGCATGAAGAGCGAAGACCTGATCGCCAGCGTATTTCCCGACCAGATCGCCTGCCTGGAAAACCTCTCCGGCGAACGCGAAATCCCCAACCACCCGCTGGTGGAGCAAACCCTCGACGACTGCCTGCACGAGGCCATGGACAGCGACGCCTGGCTGACGCTGCTGCGGCGTATGGAACGCGGCGACGTGCGGTTGATCAGCCGCGACCTGCCCGCGCCCTCGCCCATGGCCGCAGAAATCCTCAGCGCTAAACCCTATACCTTCCTCGACGACGCCCCCCTGGAAGAGCGCCGCACCCAGGCCGTGCTCAACCGACGCTGGAGCGACCCGCAGAGCACCGACGACTTGGGCGCCCTGGATGCCGACGCCATCGCCGGTGTACGCGAAGAAGCCTGGCCGGCGCCCAATGGCCTGGATGAAATGCATGAAGCGTTGATGAGCCTGGCGTGCATCGCAGCGGGCGAAGTTACGCCGCAATGGGCCCAATGGTTGCAGGCCTTGCGCAAGGCCGGGCGGGCCTATCAGTTGCCCAATGGAATGTGGGGCGCCGTAGAGCGCTTGAATTTTTTGCAGGCGCTGTATCCCAACGATCTGCCGTTGCTGCCGGGGTTCGATGAGCCCTGGTCCTTTGATGACGCGCTGGTGGAAGTGCTGCGTGCGCGCCTCAGTGGTTTCGGCCCACTGACCCTGGTCGAGATCGCAGCGCCCCTGGCATTACCGGTGGTGGCGCTTACCCAGGCCCTGGCACGCCTGGAACAAGAAGGCTACGTGCTGCGCGGTCACTTCAGCCCCGGCGTGGGTGAAGAACAATGGTGCGAACGTCATTTGCTGGCGCGCATTCATCGCTACACGGTCAAGCGCCTGCGCCGGGAAATCGAGCCGGTGGCATTGCAGGATTTCATGCGCTTTCTGTTCGATTGGCAGCACCTGTCCGACAGCACACGCGGCCAGGGCAGTGCCGTGTTGCCGCAAATCGTCGGCCAGTTCGAAGGCTATGCCGCCGCCACGTCAGCCTGGGACACAGACCTGCTCAGCGCCCGCATCAAGGATTACTCATCGACCTGGCTCGATGACCTGTGCCGCAGCGGCAAGCTGGTCTGGACGCGCCTGAGCAACAAGGCCGGCGCCATGGCGTTGCGCAGCACCCCGGTGGTTTTGCTCCCCCGTAGCCAGGTAGCGTTGTGGAGCGGGCTGACCGAGCCTGCCGACAGCACCACCTTGTCGCCCAAGACGCAGAAGGTCCACCTGGCCCTGCGCGAACATGGCGCGCTGTTTTTCGATGAACTGGTACACGAGGCCCATTTGCTGCGCAGCGAGCTGGAGACAGCCTTGCAGGAATTGGTAGGCGCCGGCTTGGTGAATGCTGACAGCTTCGCCGGCCTGCGCGCCTTGACCACCCCCGCCAGCAAACGCCAGGCGCGCAGCAGTCGACGTGGGCGCGGGGCGTTTGTCGGCGGTATGGACGACGCCGGGCGTTGGGCCTTGGTTCGCCGCTCGGCGACCGTCGCCGGCGCGCATACGGCCGAGACCCTGGAGCATGTGGCGATGACCCTGCTGCGCCGCTATGGCGTGGTGTTCTGGCGGCTGCTGGAGCGTGAGGCGGATTGGTTACCGAATTGGCGCGAGTTGCTGCGCACTTTCCATCGGTTGGAGGCGCGAGGCGAGATCCGTGGCGGGCGGTTTGTCAGTGGGTTGGCGGGAGAGCAGTTTGCATTGCCGGAGGCGATACCGTTGCTGCGCGAGGTGCGGCGACGGCCCCATGATGGGAGTTTAATTGCGGTGTGTGGGGCGGATCCGTTGAATCTTGTCGGCACGCTGTTGCCGGGAGCCAAGGTGCCAGCGGTAAGCGGTAACCGGGTTGTGTACCGTGATGGGGTGCCGGCGGCGGTGATGGTAGGGGGCAAGCAGCAGGTTTTGTTGGAGGTGGATCAGCAGGCGGTGCAGGAGAAGTTGATCAGGCGCTGACCTTGAGGGCCTCATGATTGAGACCTGTGCTGCTCCGTCAACACCACCGCCTCCTGCTCATGCTCCTGCGCCACACGCTTAGGCAACAACACCTGCTGTGGATAAGTTTGCGCAAAATGCACCTCATCACAGTTATCCACAAGCTTTTTCAACCGTTGATTAAACGCCCGGCTGACTGCGTATTGGCCACCCGAAACCGTGCGGAACTGCGCGGTGAGCACCACGCCATTGAGGTCCATTTTGTCCACCCCGAACACCTCCAACGGCCCTTGCAGGTTGTACTTGAGGAACACATCGTCGCGGATCGACTGGCCGGCCTCGCGGATCAGCTCCACGGCCTTGTCTACGTCGGTGTCGTAGGTGAACTGCACCGAGAAGAACGCGTAGGCGAATTGACGCGACTGGTTGGTGACCGCCTTGATCTGCCCGAACGGCACCGAATGCACAAACCCTTTGCCGTCACGCAGGCGCAGGGTGCGGATGGTCAGGCCCTCCACGGTGCCGGCGTGACCAGAGTCGAGCACCACCCAATCGCCGATGGACAGGGTGTCTTCGATAATGATGAACAGGCCAGTAATCACGTCCTGCACCAGTTGCTGGGAACCGAAACCGATCGCCAGTCCCACCACCCCGGCGCCCGCCAGCAACGGCGCGACATTGATGCCCAGGTTGGCCATGGTGGTGATCGCGCAGATCACCACCAGGATGATCTTCACTGCATTGCGCAGCAGCGGCAGGATGGTTTTGACCCGGGTACTGGGCTGGCGACTGGAGCGCTTATTCACGGGTGGTTTGAGGGCTTCCTGGATCGCGGTGTCGAGCACCACCCAGAACAGCCAGGTCACCAACAGGATCAGGCCGATACTGCTGAGGGAGTCACTGATGGCCCGCCCCACCGAGTTGCGCTGGGCGAACTCGAACAGCGAAACGCCCCAGATACGCCCGAGTATCTCGATAAACGCGATGGCCATGACGATACGCAAAATTGCGTGCAGCAAACTCAGGAAGCGTTCCTTGTAGGCACTGCTGCGCTGGATCGATACCTGGCTGCGGGACTTGAACAGGTGTTGCAGCACGGTGCTGAGAAACACCGTGCCGATCAGTAACAAGGTGGTGAGCAACGCGCAGCGCAGGGCCTCTTGGTTGTCGTCACCGGCACCAATCAGGTTGACCGCCGACACCAGCACCATCAACAGAATCGGCCAGTACCAGAGCCCGGAAAACACCCGCAGCGACTGTTGCAATGCCGGATGTTTGAGGCGCTGGGCCAATGGCCGATTGCGGATCAAATGGGCCACCGGCCGACGCAGGCGTACCACCAGCACGCCAAAGATGACCGCGGCAAACAGGCCGGTAAACACGGCGATGCTGCTGGTGATATTGCCGCCCAACTGACGAGCGATTTGCGGGCTGGTCAGTGCATCACTGAGGGCCGCGAGAAAGCCGATCAGGAATAGAGGCTTGGGGCAATAGTCACGAATGATCCGCACGGCAGGCCGCTTGTGGCCGACGTTGAACATGACAATGACGCACAGCAACAGCGAGGTGGAAAAGATGCCACTACTGGTGGCGTAGGCAAAACACAGTGCCAGAGCTCGGCCGACAGACGTGGGTAAAAACTGACTGACATAAAGGGTCAGCGGCAGGCAGATCAGCGCTGGAATCGTGTAGGGCACTACATAGCCCAGCAAGCCTTGCAGCCGTTGGCGCCGCGCGAGGAATGGGCGGCGGCTCGAGCGTTGCACAACCAGGCGCCCAAGTATCGTCAAGACCGCAAAGGCACCGACCCACACCCCAGACAACAGCAGGAAATCGCCCGCCACGCTCCAAGGCGAGCGTGCGGCTGTCTGGTCTACCAGGCGCCCTACTTCGTCCGCGGCGCGATCAGCACGCAGGCGCCAGGCGTCGATGAGGTTCTGGTCGAGGTCGAGCTTGTTCTGCACGTCGTCGATGCTGGAGCTAATGGCCCCGAGCAGCCCGCCTTCTACCAGCAGTTCCGGCTTGGCCGGCGTTTCGGCAGCGGGCGCCGTTGCCGCGGCTTGCAGGGCGCCATTGCCGCAGAGCAGCAGCGCGACGAGCAGTAATGCAGTCTTTGGATTCAGCAAAACAGCAAGCTCCTTCAGCAGGGTCTGTAAGGAACTGACGAGCTTGGGCCCTTATCGTTCCCTGCATTTGCAATGCCCCTCCCGCATTTCACCCCTATTACCGCCTGTAGGAATGTGGAAACTTTCAGCCAAATAGCGCAGTCATCCCATAACGGAGGTCACCTCACCCACCATCCACGGGAGTAAACATGGCGGCGATTCACATCGGCATTTCCGGCTGGCGCTACACGCCCTGGCGCGGGGACTTTTACCCCGAAGGGCTGACCCAGAAACGCGAGTTGCAGTTTGCGTCACGCGCCGTCAACAGCATCGAAATCAACGGTTCGTTCTACGCGCTGCAAACCCCCAAGCGCTATGCCGAGTGGTATGCCGATACGCCCGAAGGTTTCCTGTTCAGTGTCAAGGCGCCCCGTTTCATCACGCATATCCTGCGCCTGCGGGACGTGCACAAGCCGATGGCGAACTTCTTCGCTTCCGGGGTGCTGGAACTCAAAGAAAAACTCGGCCCCATCCTCTGGCAGTTTCCGCCCAGCTTCAAATTTGACGCCACGCTGTTCGAAACCTTCCTGGCCCAATTACCCACCGATACCCAGCAGGCGGCGGCCCTCGCCCGCCAGCATGAGCCACGCCTGAACGGCAAGGCGAGCATGAAGGCCTATGCCAAGAAGCCTTTGCGCCATGCCGTGGAGATTCGCAACAAGAGTTTTGCCGTGCCGGAGTTCATCCAATTGCTGGATAAGCACGGTGTGGCGCTGGTGGTCGCGGACACCGCCGGCAAGTGGCCGTACATGGAAGACGTGACCGCCAACTTCATGTACCTGCGCTTGCACGGCGACAAGCAGTTATACGCCAGTGGTTATAGCGCCGAAGCGCTCCAGCGCTGGGGTGACCGCATCGAACGCTGGGCCCAGGGCAAGCAGCCTGCCGATGCACACCTGGTCGACCCGCACCACACACCCCGCAGGCGTAAACAGCGCGATGTGTTCTGTTTTTTCGACAACGACATCAAAGTTCGCGCCCCCTTCGATGCACGCCAATTGCTGCAACGCTTCGGGCTGGACCAACACCTGCTCACCGAGCCTGGCCGACTACCGGAACCAGGAGTATTGCCATGACGCATCCAGAGCTGATCCCCACCCCGCCGACCACCGCCATCACCCGTTTCACGGTGCTGACGGTCAATATCCACAAGGGTTTCACCGCACTGAATCGCCGCTTCATCTTGCCCGAACTGCGTGAAGCGGTGCGCAGCGTGGGCGCCGACATGGTGTTCTTGCAGGAGATCCATGGCACTCACGAACGCCATCCCCAGCGCTACAGCGACTGGCCAAAAATGCCGCAGTATGAGTTCCTGGCCGACAGCATCTGGCCGCAGTTTGCCTATGGGCGCAATGCGGTGTACCCCCATGGCGACCATGGCAATGCACTGCTGTCGAAATTCCAGATCATCCGCTACGACAACCTCGACATTTCACAAAGCGGCCATGAAAACCGTGGCCTACTGCACTGCGTGCTGCGCCTGCCGGGCAGCGGTCAGCAGGTGCACGCGATCTGCATCCACCTGGGCTTGCGCGAGGTGCATCGCCAACAACAATTGCGCTTGCTGGAACAACGTATCAGCGAGATTCCCGCCGATGCGCCGTTGGTGGTCGCTGGCGATTTCAACGACTGGCGGCAAAAAGCCGAACTGAGCCAAAGCGGTTTGCAGGAAGTGTTCATGCACACACTCGGCAAACCGGCGCGCACCTTCCCGGCACGCCTGCCACTACTGCCGCTGGACCGCATTTATGTGCGCAATTTGACGGTGCACAACCCGCGCGTGCTCACCACTCGGCCTTGGTCCCATCTCTCAGACCATGTGCCGCTGTCGGTGGAGGTGGAGCTATGAACGTCGCGGTAGACCATATCGCCACAGACCAACCGCCAGATGACAGCAAAGCGCGGGATCTGGATTACGGCTGGCAGAGCGGCAACCAGGTGGCGTTGCTGGAGAACGGCGAGGCGTACTTTCCCGCTGTGTTCGAGGCTTTGCGGGCGGCAGAGCGCGAGATCCTGCTGGAGACCTTCATCCTCTTTGAAGACAAGGTCGGCTTTGAGCTGCACAGCATCCTCATCGAGGCGGCCAAGCGTGGGGTAAAGGTGGTGGTCAGCCTCGACGGTTTTGGTTGCGGCGAGCTCAGCCCGGGGTTCCTGCGGGAATTGGCCGAAGCCGGGGTGATGGTGCAGATGTTCGACCCGGCGCCCAAGACCCTGGGCATACGCACTAACTGGTTTCGCCGCCTGCACCGCAAGATTGTCGTGGTGGATGCCCGCGTGGCGTTTATCGGCGGGATCAATTTTTCTGCCGACCACTTGGCGGATTTCGGCCCCGAAGCCAAGCAGGATTACTCAGTACAGGTGATCGGCCCGGCTGTGGCCGACCTGCACCATTTCGCCCTCGCCCAAAGTGGCCGCCAGGTGCGCAGCCGTCGCGGTTGGCGACGGCGCCTGCAACGGCCTTCGCCCTGGACGAGCGAGCCAGGCGACGGCCTGGTGCGCCTGATTTATCGCGATAACATTCAGCATCGTGACGATATCGAAGACGCGTATATCCACGCCTTGAGCCAGGCTCGGCGGCGCGTGGTGATCGCCAACGCGTATTTCTTCCCCGGCTATCGCCTGCTTCGCGAGATCCGCAACGCGGCGCGCCGTGGCGTGCACGTGCAGTTGATCATGCAAGGCCAGCCGGACGTGCTGTTGGCGAAACTCGCTGCGCGCATGCTCTATGACTACTTGCTCAAGGATGGCGTGGTGATTCACGAATACTGCCAACGCCCGCTGCACGGCAAGGTGGCGCTGGTGGATGACGAATGGAGCACCGTCGGTTCGAGCAACCTGGACCCACTGAGCCTGGCATTGAACCTGGAGGCAAATGTGCTGATTCGCGACCGGGCTTTCAATCAGCAGCTCTACGAACGCCTGGAAGCCCTCGCCCGAAATCATTGCCAGACCATGCCGGAAAAGCGCAAGCCGCGCCTGTGGCTCTGGCGCTTGACCGTGGGTTTCCTGGTGTTTCATGTGATGCGCCATTTCCCGGTACTGGCCAGTTGGTTACCGGCCCACAAACCGCGCTTGAAACCTTTTGAGGCCACGCCCCATGACGTCTGAAGCCCGCCCCCAAGCGCAAGCCTCTGGGTTCAAGCGCTGGAAGAAACCGCTGACGATCGCGTTCTTCGTGCTGCTGATCGTGTTGTTTACCCTGCTGGCCCGGCGCATCGACTGGAGCGAAGTGTTCCAGACCCTGAGCGAGTTCAAGCTGCGCACATTGTTCATCGCCGGCGCGCTGACGCTGTGCAGTTTTATCGTCTATGCCTGCTTCGACTTGATCGGCCGCACCTACATTCGCCAGCCGTTGCGTTGGAAGCAGATATTGCCGGTGGGTTTCATCAGCTACGCGTTCAACCTCAACCTCAGCGCCTGGGTCGGTGGCATCGCCATGCGGTATCGGCTGTATTCGCGCCTGGGCGTGAGCACCAGCAATATCGCCAAGATCCTAGGCCTGAGCCTGGCCACCAATTGGTTTGGCTATATGGCGTTGGCCGGAGTGGTATTCAGCAGCGGGTTGGTGACCCTGCCGCCGGGCTGGAAGCTCAGCAGCGGCGCCTTGCAAGGGGTCGGGGGGTTATTGGTGCTCGCGAGCCTGGGCTACCTGGCGGCGTGCCGCTTTTCGAAAAAGCGCGCGTGGTCGATTCGCGGTATCGAGATCAACTTGCCGTCGCTGCGCATGGCCTGTTTGCAACTGGCCCTGGGTGCGTTGAACTGGTCGTTGATGGCGGCGGTGATATTTGCCTTGTTGCCCGCCAAACTGGATTACCCACTGGTGCTGGGGGTGCTGTTGATCAGCGCAATTGCCGGGGTGGTCACCCATATTCCCGCCGGCTTGGGGGTGTTGGAGGCGGTGTTCATTGCGCTGTTGCAGCATGAGGCGTCGCGGGGGAGTTTGCTGGCCGGGCTGATCGCGTACAGGGCGATTTATTTTATCTGCCCGTTGTTGATTGCACTGGTGATGTATTTGGGGGTGGAGGCCAAGGCCAAAGCGTTGCGGGTTAAGAAAACTGCCTGATGAGACGGTGGTGACGGTGGAATCGCTATCGCGGGCAAGCCCGGCTCCCACAGGGGAATGCATTCCCAGGTGGGAGC
>NZ_JBWKRA010000019.1:0-120171 GCF_059419065.1 Pseudomonas sp. GW821-FHT07B01
GCGGTGTGTCAGCCCCATTCATCTGGCTGGCCCACCGCTATCGCAGGCAAGCCAGCTCCCACATTGGTATTGTGGTGATTGTTATCGCTGTGTCAGCCAGGAGGAACCATGTCTACCGCTGTTCGCCTTGCCCAACCTTCCGATGCCGAAGGTATCAGCCACGTCATCCTGGCTGCGCTGCACAGCAGCAACGCACGTGATTACCCCGCGGATGTGATTGCGCGGGTTGCCAGCAACTTCACCCCCGACGCTGTGCTGGCATTGCTCCAGCGGCGGGTAGTGTTGGTGGCGACTCAGGATCAACTGATCGTCGCTACGGCCGCACTGGATGGCAATGTGGTGCGCTCGGTGTTCGTCAACCCGGCGCTGCAAGGGCAGGGCATTGGCCGATTGTTGATGATCGAGATCGAACTGCGCGCCCGTGAAGCCGGCGTGACGGTCTTGAGCGTGCCGTCCTCGCTGACGGCGCAAGCCTTCTACGCCAAGTTGGGTTTTCACAACGTGCGTGACGTGTACCACGGCAATGAGCGCACGTTGGTGATGGAAAAACGCTGTTGTCCCGCCACCCCATCGGGCCTTATCGCGACCGTCAACACCGTGCCCAGGTGATTGAGTTATGGCAGCAGGCGTTTGGCTATGACACCGCGCATAACCTGCCGAGCCTGGCGATTGATAAGAAACTGGCGGTCAACGACGGGTTGTTCTTCGTTGCCACCGACAACAAAGCCGTGATCGGTACCATTCTCGCCGGCTATGACGGGCATCGTGGCTGGTTGTATTCGGTGGCGGTGCATACCGACTATCGGCGCCATGGCCTGGGATCGTCGCTGGTGCGCTATGCCGAACAGGCGTTGACGGCGCTGGGTTGCATGAAGATCAACCTGCAGATCACCGGCGGCAATGACGTGGTGGTGGGGTTTTATGAGGCGTTAGGGTATGGGGTGGAGCCGAGGATCAGTATGGGCAAGAAGATTGGCGAGAATATTGCGCCACGCTCTTGAAGGTGCAGAAACCAGTGTGGGAGCTGGCTTGCCTGCGATAGCGGTGGGCCCTTGATCGTTCCCACGCTCTGCGTGGGAATGCCGCCTGGGATGCTCCGCGTCCCGCCGGACAACAGGTGACGCGGAGCGTCAGGGGATGCATTGCATTCCCACGCGGAGCGTGGGAACGATCATATGCTGACTGACAGATCGCTATCGCAGGCAAGCCAGCTCCCACAGGGTTTTGTGGTGTCGCTGGCTTTGTGGCTGTCAGACCTTGACGATCCAACCCGCTGGCGCTTCCACGTCACCGGTCTGCACACCGGTCAGCTCTTTGTAGAGCTTCTGGGTGATCGGGCCGACTTCGGTCTCGCTGTGGAACACATGCAGCTTGCCGTTGTACTGAATGCCGCCGATAGGCGAGATCACCGCAGCGGTACCGCAGGCGCCGGCTTCCTTGAATTGGTCCAGCTTGTCGATGAACACTTCGCCCTCGACCACTTCCAGGCCCAGGCGGGTCTGGGCCAGTTCGATCAGCGACAGGCGGGTGATGCCTGGCAATACCGAAGGCGACTTCGGCGTGATGAACTGGTTGTCGTGGGTGATCCCGAAGAAGTTGGCCGAGCCGACTTCTTCGATTTTCGAGTGGGTCATCGGGTCCAGGTAGATCGCGTCGGCGAAACCGGATTTCTTCGCTTCCGAGCCGGGCATCAGGCTGGCGGCGTAGTTGCCACCGACCTTGGCGGCACCGGTGCCTTGCGGCGCGGCGCGGTCGTAGCCGGAGATCTGGAAGTTGTGCGGCACCAGGCCGCCCTTGAAGTAGGCACCGACCGGGATGCAGAACACCGAGAAGATGAACTCCGGCGCGGTACGCACGCCGATGTTGTCACCGGTGCCGATCACGAACGGGCGCAGGTACAGCGCGCCGCCACTGCCGTACGGCGGGATGAAGCGCTCGTTGGCCTTGACCACTTGTTTGCAGGCGTCGATGAACGCGTCGGTCGGCACTTGTGGCATCAGCAGGCGGCCACAGCTGCGCTGCATGCGGGCGGCGTTCTGGTCCGGGCGGAACAGGTTGATCGAACCGTCCTTGCAACGGTAGGCCTTCAAGCCCTCGAAGCATTGCTGGCCATAATGCAGGGCAGTGGAGCCCTCGCTGATGTGCAGCACGTTGTCGTCGGTCAGGGTGCCAGCTTGCCATTCGCCGTTTTTCCAGACCTGGAGAAACCGCTTGTCGGTCTTGATGTAGTCAAAACCCAGCTTGTCCCAATTGATGCTCTCGTTACCCATGACACCCTCTATCTCTGGTCAAGTCGGATTTTTTTTCTGGATGGGCGCAACAATACTGCATTCTTGGCCGGTGTGGGAGCGGGGCGGCGGACCATTCAACCTCTGCATTGGCTGATCCACCGCTATCGCGGGCAAGCCCGGCTCCCACATTGGAATGCATTCCAAGTGTGGGAGCTGGCTTGCCTGCGATAGCCACGCCACGGTTTTACAGGTGCAACGCGTGCCCCAATGCCCGCAACGCCGCTTCCTGCACCGCTTCACCCAGGGTCGGATGGGCATGAATGGTGCCGGCCACATCCTCCAGGCGCGCGCCCATTTCCAGGCTCAGGCCAAACGCAGTGGAGAGTTCCGAAACCCCAGCCCCCACCGCTTGCCAGCCAACAATCAAGTGATTGTCACGTCGCGCCACCACCCGCACGAAGCCGGCTTTGGACTCCAGCGTCATGGCCCGGCCATTGGCGGCGAAGGGGAAGCTCGACACAATGCAATCCAGGCCGGCAGCCTTGGCCTCGTCCGGGGTCTTGCCGACCACCACCAGTTCCGGGTCGGTAAAGCACACTGCCGGAATTGCCGCCGGGTTGAATTCGCGGGCCTTGCCGCTGATCAGTTCGGCAACCATTTCGCCCTGGGCCATGGCCCGATGCGCCAGCATCGGCTCGCCGCTGAGGTCACCAATGGCGTACACGTTGCGCATGCTGGTCTGGCAGCGGCTGTCGATCTTGATCGCCGCGCCGTTCATGTCCAGGTTCAGCGCTTCGAGGTTCCAACCCTGGGTGTTGGGTTTGCGCCCCACGGCGACCAGCACCTGGTCGGTGTCCAGCGCCAAGATGTCGCCGTTGGGGGCGCGCACCTGCAGTTTGCCGTCGGCAAAGCCGGTGACGCTGTGTTCCAGGTACAGCTTCACGCCGAGTTTCTTCAGGGATTCAGCCACCGGCAGGGTCAGCTCGGCGTCGTAGGCCGGCAGGATGTGCGCCTGGGCCTCGACCACACTGACGTCGGCACCCAGCTTGCGATAGGCAATCCCCAGTTCCAGGCCGATATAACCACCGCCCACCACGATCAGGCGCCGGGGCACATGGGTCGGTGCCAGGGCTTCGGTGGAGGAGATAATCGGCCCGCCAATCGGCAGCATCGGCAGGTTGACGCTTGTCGAGCCGGTGGCCAGCAGCAGGTGTTCGCACTGGATGCGCTGCTCGCCCACCTCGACAGTCTTGCCGTCGATGACCTTGGCCCAGCCATGGATCACCTGCACCTTGTGCTTCTTCAACAGCGCGGCCACGCCGGTGGTCAGACGGTCGACGATGCCGTCTTTCCATTCCACGCTCTTGCGGATGTCCAGGGTCGGTACATCCACTTCAATGCCCAGTTGCGAGCCCTGGCTATGGTGCACGGTTTGCTGGAACTGCTCGGCCACATGGATCAGCGCCTTGGAGGGAATGCAGCCGATGTTCAGGCAGGTGCCGCCCAGTGCCTGGCCTTCCACCAGGATGGTGGGGATGCCCAGTTGGCCTGCGCGAATCGCCGCCACATAACCGCCGGGGCCGCCGCCGATAATCAGCAGCGTGGTATGCAATGTCTGAGTCATGCCCTTACTCCAGGAACAGGCTGGCGGGTTGTTCGAGCAGGCCGCGAATGGCCTGGATGAATTGCGCCGCGTCCATGCCATCGACCACGCGGTGATCGAAGGAGCTGGAGAGGTTCATCATCTTGCGCACCACGATCTGGCCCTTGATCACCATCGGCCGCTCAACGATGCGGTTGACGCCGACGATGGCCACTTCCGGCAGGTTCAGCACCGGCGTGCTGACAATGCCGCCCAAGGCGCCAAGGCTGGTCAGGGTGATGGTGGAACCGGACAGCTCATAGCGGCTGGCCTTGCCTGTGCGTGCGGCATTGGCCAAACGCACAATTTCTTCGGCAGTGCCCCACAGGCTGCGGGCTTCGGCGTGGCGCACCACCGGCACCATCAGGCCCACGTCGCTCTGGGTGGCGACGCCCACGTGCACGGCACCAAGGCGAGTGATGACCTGGGCTTCGTCGTCGTAACGCGCATTGATCTGCGGGAAGTCGCGCAAGGCTACCACCATGGCCCGCACGATAAACGGCAGCAAGGTCAGCTTGCCGCGTGTCGCGCCGTGCTTCTCGTTGAGGTGCACGCGCAACTCGTCGAGGGCGGTGACGTCGATTTCTTCCACGTAGCTGAAATGCGCGGCGCGCCGGGTGGCGTCCTGCATGCGCTGGGCGATCTTGCGGCGCATGCCGATCACCGGGATTTGGTGTTCGTCGTTGCGCTCGGCGTAAGGGTTGGCGACACTGGCGCCCGTTGCCGTGCCCTGGCGCAAGTAAGCCTCCAGGTCTTCATGCAGAATCCGGCCGGCAGGCCCTGTGCCCTGGACCAGGCGCAGTTGAATCCCGGCATCCAGCGCGTGTTTGCGCACGGCCGGCGAGGCCAACGGGCGTTCGCTGGCTTCACGGGCCACGGGCGCTTGCGGCGCTTTCACTGCTGCAGCGGGCTTGCTTTCTACCGGGGCCTGTACCGGTTTGGCTTCGGCCACAGGCGGCGCGGCCTTCGCCGGCTCGGCAACCACCGGTACATCCTTGGTATTGCCTGCACCTTCCACTTCAATGCTGATCAAAATACTGCCCACTGCCATGACCTCACCCGGCTCACCGCCGAGGGAAATCACTTTGCCGTGGACCGGCGAGGGAATATCCACCATCGCCTTGTCGGTCATCACATCCGCCAGCACCTGGTCTTCAACCACCAGGTCGCCGACCTTTACATGCCATACCGACAATTCAACTTCCGCGATGCCTTCGCCAATGTCCGGCATCTTGATAACGTGCGTGCCCATTCAGACCTCCATGACCCGTTTCAACGCCGCGCCCACTCGGGACGGCCCTGGGAAATACGCCCACTCCTGCGCGTGCGGGTAGGGAGTGTCCCAACCAGTGACGCGTTCGATCGGCGCTTCCAGGTGGTGGAAGCAATGCTCTTGCACCAGCGAGACCAACTCGGCACCAAAGCCGCAGGTGCGCGTGGCCTCATGCACCACCACGCAACGGCCGGTCTTTTTCACCGACTTGACGATGGTCTCCAGGTCCAGCGGCCACAGGCTGCGCAGGTCGATGACCTCGGCGTCGATGCCGGTTTCTTCAGCGGCGACTTGCGACACATACACGGTGGTGCCGTAGGTCAGCACGGTCACGGCCGAACCCGGACGCACGATGGCGGCCACGTCCAGCGGCACGGTGTAGTAACCGTCCGGCACCTGGGCTTGGGGGTGTTTGGACCACGGCGTTACCGGGCGGTCGTGGTGGCCATCGAAAGGGCCGTTATACAGGCGCTTGGGTTCGAGGAAGATCACCGGGTCATCGTTTTCGATGGAGGCGATCAGCAGGCCCTTGGCGTCATAGGGGTTGGACGGCATCACCGTGCGCAGGCCGCAGACCTGGGTGAACACCGCTTCGATACTCTGGCTGTGGGTCTGGCCGCCATAGATGCCGCCACCGCAGGGCATGCGCATGGTCAAGGGCGCAGTGAACTGGCCGGCCGAGCGATAACGCAGGCGTGCCGCTTCGGAAATGATCTGGTCGGTGGCGGGGTAGACGTAGTCGGCGAACTGGATTTCCGCTACCGGGCGCAGGCCGTAAGCGCCCATGCCCACGGCCACGCCGACGATGCCGCTTTCCGAGATGGGGGCGTCAAACACCCGCGAGCTGCCGTACTTGGTCTGCAAGCCTTCGGTGCAACGGAACACGCCGCCGAAGTAACCGACGTCCTGGCCGAACACCACCACGTTGTCGTCACGCTCAAGCATCACATCCATGGCCGAGCGCAGGGCCTGGATCATGGTCATGGTGGTGGTGGTCATGGCGGTTTCCAGTTCGATACTGTTGTTGTGGTCGTTCATGTCACACCCCCAGCTCTTGACGCTGGCGCTTCAAGTGCTCCGGCATCTCTTTATAGACATCCTCGAACATGGTCGCGGCGCTTGGAATCTGGCCACCGGCCAGGGTGCCGTACTGTTCGGCTTCCTTCTGCGCCTTGACCACTTCGGCTTCAAGTTCTGCACTGACCGCCGCATGTTCCTCTTCGGACCACTGGCCAATCTTGATCAGGTGCTGCTTGAGGCGCGCAATCGGGTCGCCCAGGGGGAAGTGGCTCCAGTCATCGGCGGGGCGATATTTGGATGGGTCATCGGAGGTGGAGTGTGGGCCGGCGCGGTAGGTGACCCACTCGATCAGGGTGGGCCCCAGGTTGCGGCGTGCACGCTCGGCAGCCCAGGCCGAGGCGGCGTACACGGCGATAAAGTCGTTGCCGTCCACGCGCAGGGAAGCGATGCCGCAACCCACGCCGCGTCCGGCGAAGGTGGTGGCTTCACCGCCAGCGATGGCCTGGAAGGTGGAGATCGCCCACTGGTTGTTGACCACGTTGAGGATCACCGGCGCGCGGTACACGTGGGCGAAGGTGAGGGCGGTGTGGAAGTCCGATTCAGCGGTGGCGCCGTCGCCGATCCAGGCCGAGGCGATCTTGGTATCGCCCTTGATCGCCGAGGCCATGCCCCAACCCACGCCCTGGACGAATTGGGTGGCGAGGTTGCCGGAAATAGTGAAGAAGCCCGCCTCCTTGACCGAATACATGATCGGCAACTGGCGGCCCTTGAGGGGGTCGCGCTCGTTGGACAGCAGTTGGCAGATCAGGTCCACCAGCGGCACGTCGCGGGCCATCAGGATGCTTTGCTGGCGATAGGTGGGGAAGCACATGTCGTCGATATTCAAGGCCAGGGCCTGGGCGCTGCCGATGGCTTCTTCGCCAAGGCTTTGCATGTAGAACGACATTTTTTTCTGACGCTGGGCGACCACCATGCGGTTGTCGAAAATGCGCGTCTTGAGCATGGCGCGCATGCCGCGGCGCATGATCTCGGTGGAGACACCTTCGGCCCACGGGCCCAGGGCCTGGCCCTGATCGTCGAGCACACGGATCAGGCCCTTGGCCAGGTCGGCGGTGTCGGCGGGCTCTACGTCGATGGCGGGTTTGCGTACCAGGCCGGCGTCGGTCAAACGCAGGTAGGTGAAGTCGGTCTTGCAGCCTGGGCGGCCCGAGGGTTCGGGAACGTGCAGGCGCAGCGGTGCATACGGCTGGGTCATGGCTTTCTACGCTCTATCTTGTGAATTTCTTGTAGTGGGCGCGCTAGCTGACAGTCAGTCTTCGGGTAGAAGAAATCTTGTCCTACAACAATCATAGGCGTGGCGTAGAAGAATATTTATCTGTGTTTCATTGCGCTCACGGTCATTTGCGGATAAAAAAACTGCATAAACATAATAAACAGGTGATTTTGTCTCATGCGCAAACTGGACCGTACCGATATCGGCATTCTCAACGCCCTGCAGGAGAATGCCCGGATCACCAATGCCGACCTGGCCCGCTCGGTCAACCTGTCGCCCACGCCGTGTTTCAACCGCGTCAAGGCGATGGAAGAACTGGGGCTGATTCGTGAGCAGGTCACGCTGCTGGATGCTGATTTGCTGGGGCTGCACGTCAATGTGTTCATCCATGTGAGCCTGGAAAAACAGAACGAGCTGGCGCTGCAGCAATTCGAAGGGGCGATCTCGGATCGGCCTGAGGTGATGGAGTGCTACCTGATGGCGGGAGATCCGGATTATTTGATCAGGGTGCTGGTGCCGACGATCCAGTCGCTGGAGCGCTTCATGATGGACTTTTTGACCAAGGTGCCGGGGGTGGCGAACATTCGCTCCAGCTTTGCCTTGAAGCAAGTGCGCTACAAAACCGCGCTGCCGTTGCCGGCCAACGGCATCAGCCTCGGCTCCTGATTCAACACGGGACAAAATGTGGGGCTTGCCTGTGTTGACGGCCTGCCAGCCGACGCCAACCTACCTGATACCCCACGATCCAACTGTGGGAGCTGGCTTGCCTGCGATGGCGGCCTGACAGCCGACGCCAATCTACCTGACACCCCCGCAGTCCAAATGTGGGAGCTGGCTTGCCTGTGATGGCGGCCTGCCAGCCGACGCCAACCTACCTGACACCCCCGCAGTCCAAATGTGGGAGCTGGCTTGCCTGCGATGACGGCCTCCCAGGCGACACATATCTACCTGGCACCCCCGCAATCCAACTGTGGGAGCGGGCTTGCTCGCGAAGGCGGCCTGGCAGGCGACACAGTTGGATTGTGTACATATCCATTCCTGCGGTAACGGCCACCTAGGGTTCCGCTTTTACAGCGGGTCACTTTTGGAAAAGAGCCCCAAAAGTAACCAAAAGGGCTCTTGCCCCACCACTCGGCACCTCGCCCAGGCTCGGTGTGCCCGTAATCCGCCAGTGATTTGGGGGGCCGCCGCCACGCGCCATCCATGGCGCGGGGCGGCTAAACCGGCATCCCTGCCGGTTTACCCCCCAAATCCCTGTCGAATTCCGGCCATCGTGGTTTAACGGGGCGCCTAAGATCAACAGCAGATCAAGATCAAGATCAAGAGCGGCTCGCTTCGCATCGTGGTTACCGTTTGCTGCGACAGCCTAAAAAGTTGTGTAGATACCTATGGCTATCGCAGTTCAAGCCAGCTCCCACAGGGGATCGGTGTTTCTAGAGTTGGTTGAGGGGGATTTTCAGGTACGTCACGCCGTTCTCTTCCGCCGGCGGCATATTCCCCGCTCGCACATTCACCTGGATCGCCGGCAGCAACAAGGTCGGCATTCCCAACCCGGCATCACGCTGGGTGCGCATCTCTACAAACGCCGCTTCATCCACGCCGTCATGCACATGGATATTGCCCGCCCGCTGTTCCGCCACGGTGGTCTGGCATTTGGCTTCTCGACCCTCGGGCGGGTAGTCATGACACACGTACAACTTGGTGTCCGAAGGGAACGCCAACAGCTTGCGCATCGACGCGTACAACTGCCGCGCATCGCCGCCGGGGAAGTCGCAGCGGGCGGTGCCGACGTCGGGCATGAACAGGGTGTCGCCCACCAGGATCAAGCGGCCATCGATCAAATAGGCCATGTCGGCGGGGGTGTGTCCGGGCACATGCAACGCCTGGGCCTTCAAGTTGCCGATATGAAAGACTTCATCCGGCGCAAACAGGTGATCGAACTGCGAGCCGTCCACGCGAAATTCCGGCTCGAGGTTGAACAGGTTTTTGAACACGCCCTGCACCTTGCTGATCGACTCGCCTATCGCGATCTTGCCGCCCAAGGTGCGACGCAGGTAGGGCGCGGCGGACAGGTGGTCGGCATGGGCGTGGGTTTCCAGCAGCCACTGCACGTGCAGGCCATGCTCGCGCACAAAGGCGATCACCTTGTCGGCTTGTGCCGTATCGGTGCGCCCCGAAGCCGGGTCGTAATTGAGCACCGAGTCGACGATGGCGCAGGGGCCGTCATCGGCTTCATAGACGATATAGGTGTAGGTCGACGATGCGTCATCCAGAAAGGCTTGAATCAACGCTGGCATGGCGGCTGTCTCTGCTGAAGAAAAAAGTGGTTACAATCAGTTTACGTTTACACATAATGTTTTGAGCTTAAGTGACATAAAGGACCCGAGGCAAATGGAATCTACGTTGAGTGAGGGCGAGGTCGCCCAGTTGCGTGCATCGGCGTCCAAGGCCTGTGCCTTGCTCAAGGCCCTGGCCAACGAAGATCGCTTGTTGATCCTGTGCCAGTTGACCCAGGGCGAGCGCAACGTCGGCGAGCTGGAAGCCCTGACCGGCGTACGCCAGCCCACCCTGTCACAACAGTTGGGCATCCTGCGCGATGAAGGGCTGGTCGCCACCCGTCGGGAAGGCAAATACATTTTCTACGGGCTGGCCAGCCACGAAGTGATTCAAGTGATGAAAACCCTGTCCGGGCTGTATTGCGGCGCGGTCATAAAAAGCTGGGCGTGACGCCATCCGGCAGCGACCCTTGTGTGCATTGACTCAAAAAGGCAGTAGACAATGACCGAACAACACTGGGGACCCACCATCAGTGGCGATATCGTAGTCATCGGCGGCGGCTCGGCAGGCATCGGCCTGCTGGCCAGCCTGCTCAAGCGCGACCCGCAGCTGAACATCACCCTCATCGAACCTAACGACTACCACTGCTACCAACCGGCCTGGACCCTGGTCGGCGGCGGCGCCTACGACCTGCACAAGACCCGCCGGCCCCTGGCCGATGTGCTGCCCAATGGCGTCAGCTGGGTGCAGGCCGCCGTCAGCGAAGTGCTGCCCGATGAAAATACGCTGGTGCTCGACAGCGGCCAGCGCGTCACCTGGAAGAACCTCATCGTCTGCCCCGGCCTGCGCCTGGCCTGGGAAAAAATCGAAGGCCTGCAGGA
This sequence comes from Pseudomonas sp. GW821-FHT07B01, assembly GCF_059419065.1. Taxonomy (NCBI): domain Bacteria; kingdom Pseudomonadati; phylum Pseudomonadota; class Gammaproteobacteria; order Pseudomonadales; family Pseudomonadaceae; genus Pseudomonas; species Pseudomonas sp. GW821-FHT07B01. The sequence goes on from NZ_JBWKRA010000019.1 coordinate 10,598, forward strand.
CACCCTTGGCCAGCACGGTGTCACCTCCAACTACAGCTACGAGCACGCCGCGTATACCTGGCAGTTGGTGCAGCAACTCAAGGGTGGCAAGGCGTTGTTCACCCAGCCGGCGATGCCGATCAAATGTGCCGGCGCGCCGCAAAAAGCCCTGTACCTGTCCTGCGACCACTGGCTCAAGCAGGGCGACCTCAAACACATCGACGTCGAATTCAACCTGGCCGGTGCCGCGTTGTTCGGTGTGCCAACCTTTGTGCCGCCGCTGATGAAGTACGTCGAAAAATACAACGCCCGCCTGGCGTTCAATTCCAACCTGGTGAAAGTCGACGGCCCGGCGCGCAAAGCCTGGTTTGAAGTCAAAGACGCCGAAGGCAACGCGACGGTCGAAGAGAAAACCTTCGACATGCTCCACGTCGTACCGCCGCAGTTGTCCCCGGACTTTATCCGCCAGAGCCCGCTGGCCGATGCCGCCGGCTGGTGCGAAGTGAACCCCCACAGCCTGCAACACCTGCGCTACCCACATATCTTCGGCCTTGGGGATGTGTGCGGCACCACCAACGCCAAGACTGCTGCGGCGGTGCGCAAGCAAATCGTGGTGGTGGCGGAAAACCTGCTGGCCCTGCGCAAACAGGCGCCATTGCCGCTCAAATACGACGGCTACGGTTCCTGCCCACTGACGGTGGAAAAGGGCAAGGTGGTGCTGGCCGAGTTTGGCTACGGCGGCAAGTTGCTGCCGACCTTTCCCCTCGATCCCACGCAGGCACGCCGTTCGATGTGGTTCCTCAAGGCCACGCTGCTGCCGTGGTTCTACTGGAACGGCATGCTCAAGGGCCGTGAGTGGCTGACCCGCCTGAGCAAGGTGGACTGAATGCTGCTTGCCAGTCTGTTAGGGGTGTTGATGGGCCTGGTCATGGGCCTGACCGGCGCAGGCGGCGGCATCCTCGGGGTGCCGGCGTTGGTGCTGGGGCTGGGCTTGACCATGACCCAGGCAGCGCCGGTGTCATTGCTCGCGGTGGGCGCAGCGGCGGCGGTCGGGGCCATCGATGGTTTGCGCCATGGCCTGGTGCGTTACCGTGCGGCGTTACTGATCGCGTTGCTCGGCGCGCTGTTTTCGCCGTTGGGCGTGTTCGTCGCCCACCAACTCTCGGAACCGGTGCTGATGGGCCTGTTCAGCGCGCTGATGGTGCTGGTGGCCTGGCGCATGCTGCAACGGGAAAAGCGCGAGGCCGGGCCGAGTGACCATGGCTCGGCGTCGTGGGGCCAGAAGAACTGCATGCTCAACCAGCAGACTGGGCGCCTGGCCTGGACCGCCAAATGCAGCGCCACCCTGGCGGCGTTGGGAGCGGTGACCGGCGCCGTTTCAGGTTTGCTGGGCGTGGGCGGCGGCTTCCTGATCGTACCGGCGTTCAAGCAGCTCACCGATGTGCAGATGCGTGGCATCGTCGCCACGTCGTTGATGGTGGTCAGCCTGCTGTCGCTGATCGGCGTGGCCGGTGCGTTTCATGCGGGCGTGAGCATCGAGCCGGTGGGCTGGGTGTTTATTGGTGCGAGCGTCGTCGGCATGTTGGCGGGAAGGCGGTTGTGTTCGGTGATCCCCGCGCGGGTGTTGCAAGTGGGGTTTGCCAGCCTATGTGGGGTGGTGGCGATTGGCATGCTAACCAGCGCGTTGCTCTGACGCTGTACCCGTGCGCTGTCACGAAATCTTGTACTTGGTCAGGAACCTCCTCATTGAGCGCTGACACTCAGTGAACGGCCGCAAGCGCCGAAACGCGCTTTTGCCTGGATGATTCTTCGACTATGCACAGGCGCTTTATGACAATTACCGCAGCACATACGCATTTTTCGCTTCCCTTGCCAGACGCTGAAAAACGGCCATCGCCCGTGGCCGATGACCTTGAACCCTCGATGACGCCCCAGCGTCCCAGCCAGAATTTGCCATTACCCAACAGTCCTGTGTTCTCACTGGGCCCTTTGGGCGGGGCATTGTCCTGGCCAAATCCCTTGAGTGCAGACGAGCAGCGGCGCTTGCGTCTTGTGACGATGAATTACGCACACCCTCTGGGCGACCAGCCGCTGGTGCTGCAAACCAAGGGTGGCGTACTGGAGTTCCTGCGCTATCGCCAGCCGCTGCCGGCAGAGGCGGGGAACGATCCGGCCAAAATACTCGAAGCGCTGGTCAATTCCCCCCAAGGGCAACGGATGGGCAAAGCGCTGCAGCAAGCGATGCAAGGTATTGACAGCGAAAGTAGCGCGAGAGACTACTTGCTGGCCGCCATCCTATTGCAGTTGGACCCTGAGTCGATCACCGCACCCGATCGCAACAAGGTCGCCGGGTTCGATCTGAGCAGTGACACCCATCAAGGGCACACCGCAGCCACGGTAGTGGCCAGCTTGGCCGAGCATTTGAGCAATACTGGCAAAAGCAGTGCTGCACTGGCGAGCGTCGGTGCGTACCTGTTGCTGGCCAAATCGGCGCCGCAGTTTCTGATCAAAGATATTCCTGCGACGGTGAAAGTCGGCAGCCAGGCATGGGCCAGCCTGGCGATTGCTGCGATGACGATTGAGGCGCAGACACCGGGCAAAGTCCCCGGCATGACGTTTGCCCAGGTCATGAGCGAGGCGCAAGAAGCGCAGCGGGTTGACCCGGCAGTCACCCAAGCGGCACAAACGGTGGCGTTACTGGACTGGGCCGTGGCCAGTGGCGTTCTCACAAAAAGACAGAATGGCGACTATCTGCCCGCGCAACTTGAATCGGCAAGAACCGCATTCAACGCGCAGCTGGACACCCGGCTTGCTGCCTCCCAGGCACTGGACAATGCATTGCCCACGCGAAAAGAGATCGTAATAGCGACGCTCAAAGAGCGATTTGGCGACCTTGGCGCGTTTTTCGAAGAAAAAGTATTTGCTGTTGATCAACACTATGTGGCGATTGAAGGGGGAGGGCTTTCGCTTGTGGATATCGCCATGATCGACTGGCTGGAACCCCGGCCTTTCAAAGCGCATGAACCCAGCAGTTCACTCAAAGGCAATGACCTGCAAAGGGTCTTGAAGGCTTTGAACGCTAACCGGCAATTTGGCGTGCCAGCAGAATTCGAACGGCAGTTCAGCCGTGCGATCAAGGACAAAAAAGCCGCCGTCAATACAACGGTCCGGCACATGATCGCGCAGCTGCCGCTGGAGGATCGCCAGCGCCTGGAGTTTGGAAAAATAAGCTTTTTCCAGGAAGGCTCATACGTCATGGATGGGCATTTCAATAATACGTATGGGCAAAATAAACCGGGACTGCTGGTCAAGACCGAGCTGCACGGTACATCCCACGCTTACGTCATCGACTTCAATAAAGGCACGATTGAAAGGGCGAGCCTTCACGATGCGAGGATCAAGGAGTCCAGGGAGGGCAACAAAGTTGCGACGACCAAAGCGTTCACGCCCAGCCATGAAGCCGATGATCTGGGGCGTGAGCGACCGCTGAATAACTCACCATGGGATAGCTTTGTCAGCGCTCGATCCCATGCGATCGGCACGGCTTTCGTGGAACATCTTGAACTCGATGATCCGGCTATCAAGCAGCAAGCTCGCGGGCAGACCGCTCTGGACACGGCGAACGCGCAGTTGAGCGAGTTTTTGTTGAACCTGATCCCGTTCAGGTCCGCCATCGTCAACTTTCAGAATGGCCAGTACGGCACAGGCACATTCGATCTCTTGCTGGATGTTTTCGGCTTTCTTACCACTGGCGCCGCTACCGCCGGAAAACTCCTCAAGGTCGGCCGCTCTGCGCTTTCCACCGGCGCAAAAGCATTGCGGGCGGCCAAGGTCATCGGTGTGGCGGCCATTGATGTGCTCAACCCTGTGGGCGGGGTGGGTGATTTGCCCCGGTTGGTGGCCAGCGGTGGTCTTTATGTGCTGTCCAAAGGCGTCAAGGCCATCAACAAGCTAAGAGGCGCCACGGGCAGTTACGAGGTGTTGAAAACTATCAGCAAACAATATGAAGGCGCCGCAACAGGCACTGTGAAGGTGGCAGGCCAGACGGTGGAGGGAGCCGCGGTGCTCAAGGGCGGCAAGTGGTATGCATTCGATGCCGACACGATGCGACCTTACGGCAGCCCGCTGGAAGAGTTCAGGGCCTCGACCCAGGCTGTTGCCGGCGAGGTGGACACGGAGCACCTTGATCAGTTGAGCGAGCTGAGCCATGAGGTGTTCGGGCACTTCAAAGTGCCTGAATCCAAAATCGCAGGGCTCACACGCAACAGCCAGGGCGTATATGTGGCAGCCGATGGGCACTCTTCGCACATACGCCATATCGACAGCAACGGTGACACAGCGGTGTATGAGGTGCGCCAGGTGTCTCGCACGGAAGACGGCACTGTGCAGGCCCGGGTTTATCACAACAACCGGCAGACCGAGCTGCTGGTCCAGCATATACAGGGTGACGAATGGCAACGCCTGGGCGCACCCGGTGGCGGGCAGATCACTGCTGAGCACTTGAAGGCCTGGGAGGCCTTGTCGCCGGATGAACAGGCCAGTCTTACCCGCAAGGGCTTTGCCAAAAAGAATAAACTTACCCAGAAAACCTTTGAGTTCTTTGTGAAGCCTGACGGTCAGTTGAGCGATAGCGGCGTGATCGTGCGTGACCGCCCCGCCAACGCATTCTCCGATAAGGTGACCGAAACGCATGTGCGTGATTGGAAAAACATGACCCAAGCGCAGCGTGACGAAATGACCCAGGAAGGTTTTGCCGTTCTTCATAATCTTCGGCCGGGCACGTTCAAAACGTATGCGCGCAAGGACGGCACCCTGATGAGCCGCGGGGAAACGCTGATCAACTCCTCCATTCGCACCAAAAACAACCAGATTACCGATGAGCATTTACGTCAGTGGAATGAGCTTTTCGGGCAACCAGACAACACATTGACGTCAGCACAGTTCGTGAGCCAGCACGGGCTAAGCCAACGTAGCTGGGCGCAGTACGTCAACGCGGATGGTTCGTTGAAGGAGGCGGGCGCGCAGCGTCTGGAACGCGCACAGCAAAACGCAGCGCGGGCGTCCACCGTTCAGGCCCCGCCCCCCATGGCTGATCATTTGCGCGCTTGGCAGGCGTTATCATTGGAGCAGCAGCAAAGCCTTACCCCCGCAGGCTTTGCCCGGCAGCAACATATCCACCCAAAAGTGTTCAAGCGCTATGTAAAACCAGATGGCCAGTTGACCGCTACCGGCGTGGCGCTACGCGACCGTGCACCCAATACGCCATTTTATGCCGTGACTGAAACCCATATCCGTGATTGGCAAGACATGCCCCAGACGGCGCGTGACGAAATGACTATCGAGGGGTTTGCCGAGCTTTATCACGTTAATCCAGGCTCATTCAAAACCCATGTGCGGCGAGACGGTACATTGGGGCCGGTCGGTAGAGAACTGATGGACAGGGTGGCCGGTGTGGCCCCTAACAAGATTACCGATGACCACCTTCGCCAGTGGAAAACCTATTTCGAGGACCCGAATAACACGGTCACCCAAGCGCAGTTCACGAGCGAGAACGGGCTCCATCCAGCCACTTGGAGAGACTGGGTCAACGTTGATGGTTCCTTGAAAAAGACCGCCAGCGAACGTCTTGAGCGCGCCGCACTGGGCCCGATCGCCCATGTTCCGAGGGCGCCCATGGAGTTGATCACGGCTGGGCATTTGCGCGAGTGGGAGGCGTTGCCGCCCGCGCAGCAACGAAGCCTTACACGCAGGGGCTTTGCTCGCCAGAAACACATATCTGCGAGAACCTTTGAGTATTACGTGCAGCCTGACGGCAAACTGAGCCCTGCCGGCGTGACGGTGCGCGACCGCTCTGCCAACATGGCGGCGGGTAGGGTGACCGAAACGCATATCGATATGTGGCAAAAGCTGACACAGCAGGAGCGTGACGCCATGACCATGGAGGGGTTCGCCGTTCAGCATAACCTGAATGTGCATTCGTTCAGAGCGCATGTCCGCACTGATGGTGGCCTGTCGGCGGCCGGCGAAGCCCTGATGAAGAATGTAACCGAGGGCGCCTATCGCAGGATTACCGCTGACCTTTTACGCCAGTGGCAAGCGCTTGCCGAGAGCCCAGGCAACTCCGTCACGCAGGCGCAGTTTGTGCAACAGCACAGACTCAGTCCAGACCTATGGGGTAAGTACGTTAAAGCGGATGGCTCATTTACAGCGATCGCCTCGCAACGTCTCGGACGGTTACAGCAAGGCACTGGGCCGTTTCCCGTTCCAGAGCAACCGGCTGCAGATACTTCACGAAAACGCCCCGCATCAGAGCCCTTGGACCCGCCGCAATCAAAGGTCGGTGCCGGCACAACGCAAGGCCTGGAGGCCCCAGCCCCCTCTTCGGCAGCCCAGCCCGTGGTGATCAAGGTTGAACCCAGCGACTTCCCGACATTACCTCCTCATCAAATCGACAACACGCTGCCGATTCTGCAGGACCCGGTGAACCCCAGAATCAGCTTGACCCAATCACTTGAAGGCCCGATCGATGACATCCGCATCTCCTACTGGAATGGCGTGCTCGACGGCCTTGATAGCCCGACTAAAGCGAGGGTTTCAGCACAGATCAAGGCATCGATCAAAGACTGGCTGCGCACCGAAGGTCAGCATCAGGCCCGATTTGATGATGCCCTGGAAGTGGTCACGCCGTTGGACGATGGTGGGCCGGCTCGCGGCGCTTCGGTATGGGCGCGGCGCGATATCCCCCAATATGAAGTGCTTGGCCCTTATGCAGGCAAATACCATGCAGACGAAGCGTCACTGTTCGAGGAGCAGCGCAAGCAGGGTTCGCGGGCTGTAATGACTTACCTGTTCGGTACGCGCTCGGGTACCCGGACGGTGAGCGGCCTGCACACTGGCAACACCCTGAGCCTGATCAATACCTCGCAACTGGGCGAGGGGCCTGTGTGGATGTCCAACAATGTCGTGTCCATCGCGGTCGGGAAAAACCTGACGTTCTATGTGGCGCTCAAGGACATCAAGAGAGGCGAGGAGCTACTGCTGGACTATGGACCGTTCTATAAGCCGGTGCCTGATATAGCGATCAAGCCGGACCCTGATCGCTGAGTTCAAGCGCTGGGCATGTAGCCCGAACGAAGGGGCAAGACAAATGATCCCAGGCAGTGGACCCCATTTGACTGTGCCCCATTGACGATCAATTGCGTCCTCAAGATGGCAACATGAACGCCTCTCAGGTTACTGTTCCTCTGTGTAACGGATTCACCGGCCTTGCACCCCGGCTTACCAAGGTCACCGAATGGATAAATACACACCCCACACCTGGCAACCCCACGAGCGGCCGAGCCTGCCTGGCTCGCCGTCGACGCCGCTGCACCCTACGCATAAGCGCTGGCTCTTCGCGCTGGTCGGCGTGCTGGTGGCAATCACCGGCGGCTTGGGTAACGCCCTGGTCATCGCCAACCTGCAATACCTGCAAGGCGCCCTGGGCGCGACCACCGCGGAAATGGCCTGGCTGCCCGCCGCCTATGTGATGACCAACGTGTGCATGAACCTACTGCTGGTGAAGTTTCGCCAGCAGTTCGGCCTGCGTGCGTTTACCGAGGTGTTCCTGGTGCTCTACGCGCTGGTGACCTTCGGCCACTTGTTCGTCAATGACCTCAGTTCGGCAATTGCGGTACGGGCCGCCCATGGCATGGTGGGTGCGGCGCTCAGTTCGTTGGGCTTGTACTACATGATCCAGGCATTCCCGGCCAAGTGGCGGCTGAAAGCGCTGGTACTGGGGCTGGGCACCGCGCAGTTGGCGTTACCGCTGGCGCGGCTGTTTTCCGAAGACTTGCTGCAAATCGCTGAATGGCGCGGGCTGTATTTGTTCGAACTGGGCCTGGCGCTGATCTGCCTGGGCTGCGTGTTCCTGCTCAAGCTGCCGCCGGGTGATCGCTTCAAGACCTTTGAAAAACTCGATTTTCTAACCTTTGCCATCCTCGCCAGCGGCGTGGCCTTGCTCTGCGCTGTGCTGTCCCTGGGGCGTATTGACTGGTGGCTGGAAGCGCCGTGGATCGGCGTGGCCTCCGCCTGTTCCCTGGTGCTGATCATGGCGGGGCTCGCCATCGAGCATAACCGCAGCAACCCGATGCTGATGACGCGCTGGCTGGGCAGCGGCGTGATGATCCGCCTGGCGTTGGCGGTGGTGCTGATTCGCATGGTGCTGTCCGAGCAATCCACCGGTGCGGTGGGGTTCATGCAGATGTTGAACATGAGCTACCAGCAGATGCACACCCTGTACGTGGTGATGCTGGCCGGGGCGATTGCCGGGCTGGTGGTCAGCGCGTTGACGATCAACCCGGCGCATTTGCTGATGCCGCTGATCATCTCCCTGGCGCTGATGGCGACCGGTTCGGTGATGGACAGTTTTTCCAGCAACCTGACCCGTCCGCAGAACCTGTATATCAGCCAGTTCCTGCTAGGCTTCGGCGGTACATTCTTCCTCGGGCCGACCATGGTGCTGGGCACCAAAAACGTACTGACCAACCCGCGCAACCTGGTGAGCTTCTCGGTGATGTTCGGGATCTGCCAGAACCTTGGCGGCCTGATCGGCGCGGCGTTGCTGGGCACCTTCCAGATCGTGCGCGAGAAGTATCATTCGAGCATGATCGTCGAGCACCTGACTCTGATCGATCCGCTTGTGGCGGCGCGGGTGCAGAGTGGTGGGGCGGCCTATGGCAAGATCGTCGCTGACCCGGAACTGCGCAACCTCATGGGCATCCGCAGCCTGGCCACGGCGGCCACCCGTGAGGCGAACGTCATGGCTTACAACGATGTCTTCATGCTGATCGCGATTATCGCGATCCTGACCATGCTGTGGATCTTCACCCGCAGCCTGTGGCTGATGAGCACTACCAAGGCAACTCCTCCTGTTCAACCCAGCGGCGCAACTTCATGACTGAACCTTCAACCACCACCACGACTGCCATTGCCGCCACGCCGGAAGGCAGCACGCCACCGGGCGCGGTACCCACCCAATTGCGGCCCTTGCGCGTGCGGATCATCTCGTCCCTGGGCTTTGCCGCCATCGCCATCATCGGTGTGCTGATCGTGTTGTACGCCTGGCAACTGCCGCCGTTCAGCAGCGCGGTGGAAACCACCGAAAACGCCCTGGTGCGTGGGCAGGTGACGATTATCGGCCCGCAACTCAGCGGCTATGTGTTCGAAGTGCCGGTGCAGGACTTCCAGTACGTCAAGACCGGCGACCTGCTGGTGCGCCTGGATGACCGTATCTACAAGCAACGCCTCGACCAGGCCCTGGCGCAACTGGCGGTGCAGAAGGCCTCGTTGGCCAACGTGGTGCAGCAACGCAACAGCGCCGAAGCGACCATCAAGCTGCGCCAGGCCGCGTTGGTCGACAGTCAGGCTCAGGCACGCAAGAGCACTGCGGATTTGCGCCGCAATGAAGAACTGATCAGCGATGGTTCGGTGTCCAAACGCGAACTGGACGTGACCCGTGCCGCCAACGCGCAGACCATCGCTGCCGTGGCCCAGGCCCAGGCCAGCCTGGAAATTGCGCGCCAGGATTTGCAGACGGTGATCGTCAACCGCGGCTCCCTGGAGGCAGCTGTCGCGAGCGCCGAGGCGGCGGTGGAACTGGCGCGCATCGACCTGTCCAATACCCGCATCACGGCGCCACGGGATGGTCAGTTGGGGCAGATCGGCGTGCGCCTGGGCGCTTATGTCAATTCCGGCGCGCAACTGATGGCCCTGGTGCCCAAGCAGTTGTGGGTGATTGCCAATATGAAAGAAACCCAGATGGACAATGTGCAGGTCGGCCAGCCGGTGACATTCACCGTGGATGCGCTGAACCACCGCAAATTCCATGGCACGGTGCAGCATATTTCCCCGGCCACCGGTTCCGAGTTCAGCCTGTTGCAGGCGGACAACGCCACCGGCAACTTCGTCAAGATCGCCCAGCGGGTGCCCGTGCGCATCACCGTGGATCCGGATCAAGCCGAGAGTGAGCGCTTGCGGCCGGGGTTGTCGGTGGTGGTGAGTATCGACACGGCAGGGCGTCTCAAAAATTCACCGCCCTGACACTGACACGCTTGGCGTGTATTTCAGGTTGAAATTGAGGTGGGTTGACTGGCCTTGCTCCAACAGCTTCAGGCCAGGCTTGCCCGCCAGGTGATGGGCATTGACCGGATGGCTCACCGGCTCGATGCAGAAAAACTCCAACCCCGGCGGGCAGTACAACAGGAAATAATCGGCGCCGCTGGCCTGGCATTCGAGACGGTAGCCAAGCTCCGGTTGTTCGATCAGGCAGTGCCCATCCCAGCCGCAAAAGCCGTTGTCCACCAGCCCCTCTGGCAATCCTTTGAGTTGCCGGAAATCCCAGGCTTCGGGAACCGGTGCCAACTCGGTGGGCAGCTTGGCTGCATCACTCATCCACACTTGCCCAGCCTTGGCCTGCAGCCGCGTACCCGGCCAGCGCGGCAAGTACGGATGCAAGCCCAGCCCATGCCACGCGGGTTGCTCGGCCAAGTGAGTTACACACAATTGGATATTCAACTCACCGTTGTTCAAGCGCAACCGCTGGCGGGCGTGATAGGCGAAGGGTGTGGCGCATTCCAATTCCAGCACCACTTCATGCGTGGTATGGCTCACCACCTGCCATGCCTGCTGCCAGGCCGAGCCGTGAATCGGTAAAGGATCAGTGAGGCTATTAGCTGCCAGTGCCAGCCAACCACCGGGGTTGTCGAACCCGCCTTGGGCGATTCGGTTGGACCAGGGTGCCAAGGGATAGCAACCCAGCTTGCCCGGCAGCCCGGTATTGATCGCCTGTGCATCGCTGTGCCGTAACAGCGGCTGCCCGGTGGCGCGCACCGTCCAGTTGACGAGGCTGCCGCCGATGGCGGGGGCGAGCACCAGATGGGTGAATTGATCCGAAAGCTCAATCACGATTGACCTGCCTGATGAAGTCAAAACAAACACTGAGGATGCAAGTGTGGGAGCTGGCTTGCCTGCGATAGCGACCTGTCAGTCAATGCATCCGTGACTGATACACCGCTATCGCAGGCAAGCCAGCTCCCACAGCTGCTCACTTTTGTTTCTGAAAGAAGGTTTACAGCACCAAGTGGGGCAACCACAGCGACAACGCCGGGATGTAGGTCACCGCAATCAGCACCAAGAACAACACCGCATAAAACGGCAGCAGTGCCTTCACGGTTTTCTCGATACTGGTCTTGCCCACCGCCGCACCAACGAACAGCACCGCGCCCACCGGCGGGGTAATCAGGCCGATACCCAGGTTCACCAGCATGATCATGCCAAAGTGCACCGGGTCGACGCCGATGCCCAGGATCACCGGCATCAGGATCGGCGTGAGGATCAGAATCAGCGGCGCCATGTCCATCACCGTGCCCAGCAACAACAGCATGACGTTGATGCACATCAGGATCACGTAGCGGTTGTCCGACAGGGTCAGGAACAGCGTGGTGATCTTCGCCGGGATCTGCATCAGGGTCATGATGTAGCCGAAGCTGGCGGCGAAGGCGATCAGGATCATCACGATGGAAATGGTGCGCACCGTGCGGTGCATCAGCTTGGGCAGCTCGCGCCATTTGTAGTCGCGGTAGATGAACATGGTCACGAAGAATGCCCACAACACCGCAATCGCCGCCGACTCGGTGGCGGTGAAGATGCCCGAGAGGATGCCGCCGAGGATGATCACCATGGCCATCAGGCCCCAGAGCGCATCGGCGGCGATCTTCAGCGCCTGCTTCAAGGGGATGACTTCGCCTTTGGGGTAGTCGCGCTTTTTCGCGAAGATCAGGCAGAGCACCATCAGGCACGCGCTCATCAACAGGCCCGGCACCACACCGGCCATGAACAGCGAGGCGATGGAGACCGTGCCGCCTGCCGCCAGGGAGTACAGCACCGAGTTATGGCTGGGCGGCGTCAGCAGCGCCTGCACCGAACCGCTGACGGTCACGGCGGTGGCGAATTCGCGCGGATAACCCCGCCGTTCCATTTCCGGGATCAGCACCGAGCCGACCGAGGCGGTATCGGCCACGGATGAGCCGGAAATCGCGCCAAAAAACGTCGAAGCCATGATATTGACCAGAGACAACCCGCCACGCACAAAGCCCACCAGCACCCCGGCAAAGGCCACCAGGCGCCGCGACATGCCGCCCTCGGCCATGATCGCCCCGGCCAGCACGAAGAACGGAATCGCCATCAGCGAAAACTTGTTCACCCCACCGGCAATCTGAATCATCAGGGCCTGGAACGGGATGTCGATCCACCACGCGCCAATCAGCGCCGACAGCCCCAACGCGTAGGCCACCGGCATGCCGATCAGAATCAATACAACAAAGCTGCCCAACAGAATCAATGCGTCCATATCAGGCGGCCCCTTCGTTTTCTTCAACCAAGTCGAAGCGCACCACCTTGCGGTTGCTCTGGTCACCGAACAGCAGCTTTTCGACCACGAACACCAGGGTCAGCACGCCGCCAATCGGGATCGGCATGTAGGTGATGCCCACGCGCAGGGTAGGGATGGCGCTCATGAATTGGTTCCAGGTGGACAGGCACAGCTTGGTGCCCCAAATCGTCATGAACACGCAGATGGTGCCCATCAGCAGTTGCGAGAGGATGCCGACGAGGCGGCGTTGGACAGGCGGCAAGCGGTCAGTGATCATCGCCACCGACATGTGCGCACCGGCACGGTAACTGGCAGCGGCGCCGATAAAGGTGAACACCAGCATCAGCAGGATGGCGGTGGGCTCCGGCCAGCTGGAACCGGTGCCGAGGGCGTAGCGGGTGAAGATACCCCAGGGAATGATCAAGGCCACCCCCAGGACCGAAAGGCCGGCGACCCAGATACAGGTCATGTAAAGGCGGTCATTGAAGCGCAGCAGTAAAGTCTTCATGGCGTTCACCGTGACCGGGCGCGTCGATGCCGACCGCGCCGGGCCTTATGCAGGGGCAGGGGAGGTTATTGAACCGCGTCGATGCGCTTGATCATGTCCGCATACGGCGCACCGTACTTGGCACGCACCTGGACGGTGGCCTCATAGAAGGGCTTTTTATCGACGGTGATGAACTCCACGCCGGCCTTCTTGAGTTTCTCTTCACTGCTGGCGGACTTGGCGTCCCAGAGCACGCGCTCATCAGCCTGGGCGGCCTTGGCAGCGGCCTTGACCATGTCCTGCTGGGCGGGGTCGAGCTTGTTCCAGGTGATTTTCGACATCACGATGGGTTCAGGCAGGATCAGGTGTTCGGTGAGGGTGTAGTACTTGGCGTTCTGGAAGTGGTTGTGTTCCAGCAAGGTCGGCGGGTTGTTTTCCGCGCCGTCGATGACCCCGGTCTGCAGGGCGCTGAAGATCTCGCCGGTGTCCATGGCAATGCCGTTGGCGCCCATGGCGTTGAAGGCTTCGATGAAAATCGGGTTGCCTTGCACGCGGATCTTCATGCCCTTGAGGTCTTCGATCTTGCGCACCGGTTTTTTGGTATAGAGGTTGCGCGTGCCGCCATCCATCCAGGCCAGGGCCACCAGGCCGAACTCGGAGTTGGTGATCTTGGCGAGGATCTCGTCGCCGATCTCGCCATCGATGACCTTGCGCATATGCGCCTGGTCGCGGAACACGAACGGCAGGTTGAACACGTTCACGTCCGGCACCACCGGGCCGACGATGCCGAGACTGACGCGGGTCATTTGCACGGCGCCAACCTGGGCCTGTTCGACCACTTCCTTCTCGGAGCCCAGCACACCGCCGGGGAAGTACTTGAAGGTCAGCTCGCCGTTGCTCGCCTTGGTCAGGGCCTTGCCCATGTTCTCTTCGGCGACCACGGTGGGGTAGCCAGCGGGGTGGATGTCGGCGAACTTGATTTCCAGCGCGTGGGCGGCGCTGCTGAGGGTGAAGATTGCAGCGGCGAGCAAGGTGCGTTTGAAGTCCATGGAAGTCACTCCTGTCTTGTTATTGTTGTATTCAAGGCACAGCGATTAAACGATGAAGCGGGGTTCGGGCAGCCCTTGGACGCCGGGGTTGAGGGCGAACACGCCACCAGACAGCGACTGCTCACTCGGGTCGTCACGGATGGAAGTGACGTACAAGGTGTCCAGGCGGCTGCCACCGAAGGCGCACATGGTGGGTTTTTTCACGGGCACGCTCAGGGAGCGGTCCAGGCGGCCGTCGGGGCTGAAACGGTGAATCAGTCCGGCGTCGTTAGCGCAGATCCAGTAGCCGCCCTCGGCGTCCACGGCTGCACCGTCGGGCCGCCCGGGGAAGTCGTTCATATCAACGAACAGGCGGCGATTGGACGGTGTGCCGGTCTCGATGTCGTAGTCGAACGCCCAGACCTTTTGCACCTTCGGGTGCGAATCGGAAGCGTACATCGTGCGGCCATCGGGGCTGAAGGCCAGGCCGTTGAGGGTGATGAACCCGTCCAGTTGCGCGTGGGGCGCAGCCCCGGACCCATAGCGATAAAGGACGCCTTCGGCGGCGTTCAAGCCCATGTCCAGCACCATGCTGCCGGCCCAGAAACGGCCCTGGCGATCGCAGCGGCCATCGTTCAAACGCATGTCCTTGCGCGAATGCTCGAGGCTGGCCAGCGGCACGGTGTCGAGGCTGCCGTCGTTGTGGGGTGTGAGTTGGAAGAAGCCGGTTTGCATGCCAGCGACCCAATTGCCTGCCTGGGTGCGCGCAATACAGGCGAGCATCTCTGGGGCTTTCCACGCTGCCAGATGGCCGGTGGCGGCGTTCCAGCGTTGCAAGCCACCGTTGGGGATATCCACCCAATACAGCGCGTTTTCTTCAGGCACCCACACCGGGCATTCGCCCACGGCATTGCGGGCATCGACAATCAATTCAGCAGTCATGGTCATTCCCTTGGGTTGCTGGGCACTCAGTCACCGAACGGCCCCGCCGCGCAGAACGCACCGCCCTGGTAGACCTTGGCCGGGTCATCGGCGGCCACGAGCGGTTGGGTTTCGATCTGGGCGCGGAACACTTCGGAGCTGTCCTTGGGGGCAAAGCCCAGGTGCGCGGCGTAGCGGTTGTCCCACCAGGTATCGAGGTTGGCCGACATGCCGTACACCACGGTATGGCCGACGTTGGGCGTGTACAGCGCGCGTTCGAGCAGTTGGGTCAGGTCGTCGAAACTCAGCCAGGTGTGCATCATCCTTCGGTTCTGCGGTTGCGGGAACGAGGAGCCGATACGGATGCTCACGGTCTCGATGCCGTAGCGGTCGAAATAGAAACTGGCCATGTCTTCGCCGTAGGACTTGGACAGGCCGTAGTAACTGTCCGGGCGGCGCGGGGAATGGGCGTCAAGTTGCTCGCCCTGTTTGTAGAAACCGATCACGTGATTGGAACTGGCGAAGATCACCCGCTTGACCCCGTGGCGGCGGGCGGCTTCGTAGATATGGAACACGCCACTGATATTCGCGCCCAGTACTTCTTCGAACGAGCGTTCCACCGACACGCCGCCAAAGTGCAGGATGGCGTCGACGCCCTTTACCAGCTGATGCACGGCGTGTTTGTCGGAAAGGTCGCAGGTTTGTACCTCTTCGCGAGCATCGGTGGCGGGGGCCATTTCAGCGATATCCGAAAGGCGCAGCACTTGGGCATAAGGACGCATGCGTTCACGCAGGACTTTGCCCAGGCCACCGGCGGCGCCGGTGAGCAGCAGGCGGTTGAAGGGAGCGGGGGTGGTGGTGGTCATGGGCCTTCCAGATTTTTGTTGTAGGTTGTCGTATGACTATGGGGGAAATAGTGTTAGGGATTCCTGGTGTTGTCAACTTCCTTCCAGGCGCATGAGATCAAAGGTGGGAGCTGGCTTGCCTGCGATAGCGGTGAGTCAGAAAAGAATGTGGTAACTGGCCCGCCGCTATCGCAGGCAAGCCAGCTCCCACATGGATAGGTGGCACCTTTGAGATCGGATTTGCCTTTGGAGCTACAACAACGAAATCGGATAGCTGATAAAAATCCGGTTCTCGTCGAACTCGTTATTGCTGAAATCCCGGCGCATGGTCGAGTTGCGCCACTTCACATTGAGGTTCTTCAGCGCACCGCTCTGCACCGTGTAGGCCAACTCCGACTCACGCCCCCACTCCTTGCCGTCGGTGATTGCCCCGGTGTGTACATTGCTGCCGCTGATATAGCGGTTCATCAGGGTCAGCCCCGGAACGCCGAGCACCACAAAGTTGAAGTCGTGGCGCACCTGCCAGGACTTTTCCTTGGCGTTGTCGTAGCTGGCGTTGTAGCTGTCGTTGGCCAGAGTGCCGCCGCTGGTGCCGTTGATGCGCATCCAGGCGCTGTCGCCGCTGAGTTTTTGCAGGCCAACGTAGAAGGTGTGGCCGTTGTATTTGGCCGAGAGCAGAGCGAACAGGGTCTTGTTATCGAGGTCGCCGGCCAGGGCGCTGCCGTCTTCCTTGCCGTTGAAGAACCCGAGGTTGGCGCCCAGAGTCCAGTCGCCCAGCGGCTGGCTGTGGGTGAGGTTGAGGTACTGCTGTTGGTAGATATCAGTCAGTTCGGCGTACCACAGGCCGACCTGGGTACGTTTGTCGTTGAAGGTGTATTCGCCGCCGCCGAAGTTGAAACGGTCCGAAGTGAACGCGGCTTTGCCGTTCATGAACATGTCTTCCATGCTCGCGTCGTTGCGCGGGCTGTTGCCGCGAAACTGGCCACCGTAGAGCGTCAGGCCGGCGATTTCATTGGAGGTGATTTGGCCGCCACGAAAGGTCTGGGGCAGGGAGCGGCCATCATCGGAACGCAGGATCGGCAGCACCGGCATCCATTCGCCAACCTTCAACTCGGTCTTCGACAGCCTGGTTTTCAGCGCGACACCCAGACGCCCGAAATTGTCGGCGGGGCGGCCATCGTCATGCACCGGCAACAGTTGGGTGCCGGCGGTGCCTTTGCCGCCATCAAGCTTTTGCGAATACAGGCCCAGCACGTCAATCCCGAAACCGACCGTGCCCTGGGTAAAGCCGGACTTGGCATCAAGGATAAAATTCTGCGTCCACTCTTCGGCCTTGCCCTGGGGGTTGGTCGGGTTGGTGAAGTTGCGATTGAAGTAGGCATTACGCAGGTTGAGCGTGGCCTTGGCGTCGTCGATAAAGCCTTCGGCGTTGGCACCCAGCGGCAGGGTGATGGCCAGGCTGCCGAGGCCGAGAAGGCTCAGGCGCGTGCAGGAATGACGGGCGGATTGACTCACAGTGAGGCTCCCTTTGCTTTGTTGTTTTTATTATTTGTCATACGTTGTCGTACAACATTGAGTGCGATATTTGCGAGGTTTTTAGGGCGTGTCAAGCAGAAGTTATACGATGACTTGGGTGAAACGATTCAACTGATGGGGGCACGGTCAGTGTGGGAGCTGGCTTGTATTGCACAAGACTCTTCAGCCCGCCATGACCATCGGCGGCAGGGTGCCAAGCAGGGAAACCGCAGCCACCGCTGCAATGCCCAACAGCCACTCCATCATCACGCTGGCTTTCAAACTGCCCAGGCGTTGCTCGCAGCGTTTGATACGCAACCGATTCAACAGCGCCAACCCGAGCATGCCCAGCACCAGCCCCACCTTGATCAGCAAAATCAAGGCAAACCCTTGGAACAGCGGCGTGGGCCACAGTTGCCCAGTGAGCACCCGCACGTTGATCAAGCCAGTCACCAACAGGCCGGCGACCAGGCCATATCCCACACCACTGAAGCGGCGCAAAATCGGCTTTAGGCGATGGTCTTGCGCATGCCTGAGGATCAGCACCAACACCAGCAACCCCCCGAGCCAGGCCCCCACGCACAGCAGGTGCACCACCTGGTTAAGGATCAGCAACCGCCCACTCAGCCCGTCGAGCATGGCGCCGTGGCCTACGGGGGCCAGGGTCGCCAGCAGCAGGGCGAGCAGCGGCAAGCGCAAGGCCGGCCAGGGCTTGATCAGCACGATCACCAGCAGCAGGTTAAGCAGCAGATGCCAGGTCCATACCTGGCCAAAAAAGGTCTTGCCCAGCACCAACTGCACGGTGGCCGGTTGCAGCGCCGAGTCCCAACTGCCAGCCATGCTGGCGGTGATCAACAGCAGCCACGCAACCCCGGTGAGCAGCCCCAGGCCGGCCAGGCCACGGGTGATGCGCAGCAATTGCCGGTCCAGTGTCGGCTGCACGACGTGAGCGCCGAGCAGCCAGGGCCTGAACACCCAGGCCCCGAACATCAGCAACACGACGCAAAAGTGCAGGAAGCGGCACAGCACCAGCAGGGTTGCCATGGGTTATTGGCCGACCTTGAAGCTGTAAGTGCCTTCGCTTTTGTGAGTGTCGACGGACACCGCATGCCATTCGACCTTATACGTGCCGCTTGCCAGCGGAGCGGCAGGCGTGACCACCAGGGTTTTCTTGTCGGCGTCCGGGGTTTCCAGGCCCTTGATGGCAATTTCGGTGCCGTCCTTGCTCAGGGAGACCTTGGTAAAGGTGGCTTCGACGCCTTCGCTGAAGGTCAGGCGCAGGTCTTTGGGTGCGGCGACTTTGCTGTCAGCCGCAGGCTCCGCGCTCTTGAGGTGGGCGTGGGCAAACGCCGTGGAGGCGCCCAGCAGGGCAGTGAACAGGACAGCAGCGGTCATGGACTTCTTGAGCAACATTGTTCAATACCGATCAGAGGATAGGAGCCGGCAGTGTACGAAGTTTCGGCTTGGCCTGTCGCCCCGATCTAGAGCCGGTGGTAGTCTTTAGGCCGTGTTGTTGTCAGGGAGCCCTTATGGGCAATCACAAGATCGGAATTCGTCGGGTCAACGTCGAGAAAATCCTGCTGGCGGCGGAGAAGGTCTTCGCCAACAAAGGCTATGGCAGCACCGCCATGGCCGACATCGCCGAAGAAGCGCAACTGCCGCGCTCCAACCTGCATTACTACTTCACCACCAAGAGCGAGCTGTACAGCGCGGTGCTGTTCGACCTGCTGGAATTGTGGAAGCAGGACGCCCTGAGCTTTGAAACCTTCGACGACCCTCGGGTAGTGCTCAGCAGCTACATCCGCGCCAAGATGCAGCGCTCGCGCACGCGCCCGTATGGCTCCAAGGTCTGGGCCAATGAAATCATCCACGGCGCGCCCACACTCGGCGAGGCCCTGGATGAAAGCCTGTACGACTGGGCCAAGATGAAGGAAGCGAAGATTCGCCAATGGGTGCAAGACAAACGCATCCTGCCGGTGGAGCCCTCGAGCCTGCTGTACATGATCTGGGCCTCGACCCAGCACTATGCCGACTTCGACCATCAGGTGAAGATTCTGAATGATCACCAGCCGTTGTCGGACAGGCAGTTCGAGAAGGCCATTCAGACCGTGACCGGTGTGATTTTGCGCGGGATTGGGTTGGAACCCTGAGCTGATCGTTCCCACGCTCCGCGTGGGAATGCCACCCTCGACGCTCTGCGTCCGCTCTTGCCAGGGTGACTCGGAGCGTCACAGGATGCGTTCCCACGCGGAGCGTGGGAACGAGGGGCAAGGATTACACCGCTTCCCGGTAAGGATTGCGCGGGTCCTGCGTCCAGTTCAAAAACGGCTTGCCGGTATCGATCGGCACCATCTCGATGCAGTCGGCCACCGGGCAAGTGATCTGGCACAGGTTGCAGCCCACGCACTCATCGTCGATCACCTCATACCGATGCGTGCCATCGGCCTGCTTCAAGCTGGCGATGGCCTGGTGCGAGGTGTCCTCGCAGGCAATATGGCAACGCCCACAGCCAATGCACGCCTCTTGATCAATCTTGGCGATGACCTGGTAGTTGATGTCCAGGTACTTCCAGTCGGTGGTATTGCCCACCGCCCGCCCGGAAAACGCCTGCAGGTTGGCATGGCCCTGGCTGTCCATCCAGCGCGACAAGCCGTCCTTCATCTCTTCAACGATGCGAAACCCATGCAGCATCGCCGCCGTGCACACCTGCACCGCGCCGCAGCCCAGGGCGACGAATTCCGCGGCGTCGCGCCAGGTACCGATGCCGCCGATGCCGCAGATCGGCAGGCCGTTGGTCTGTGGGTCACGGGCGATTTCGGCGACCATGTTCAACGCAATCGGCTTGACCGCCGAGCCGCAGTAACCGCCATGGGTACTCTGGGTGCCGACCACCGGCAGCGCGACCATGCGTTCCAGGTCCACGCTGGTGATGGAGTTGATGGTGTTGATCAGCGACACCGCATCGGCGCCACCGCGATAGGCCGCTCGCGCCGCCACGCGGATATCGGTGATGTTCGGCGTGAGTTTGACGATCACCGGCAGCGAGCAATAGGTCTTGCACCAGCGCGTCACTTGCTCCACGTACTCCGGCACCTGGCCGACGGCGGCGCCCATGCCCCGTTCGGGCATGCCGTGAGGGCAGCCGAAGTTCAGCTCGATGCCGTCGCAGCCGGTCGCCTCTACCAAGGGCAGGATGTTTTTCCAGGACGCTTCGACACAAGGCACCATCAGCGAGACGATCAGTGCGCGGTCCGGCCAGTCCTTTTTCACCTGGGTGATTTCCCGCAGGTTGATCTCCAGGGAACGGTCGGTGATCAGTTCGATATTGTTGATGCCGAGCACTTCGCGGTTGGCGCCATAGTGCGCGGAGTAACGCGACGACACGTTCACCGCCGCCGGGTCTTCCCCCAGGGTTTTCCACACGACGCCACCCCAGCCGGCCTCGAAGGCGCGCACCACGTTGTAGGCTTTGTCGGTGGGCGGCGCGGAGGCCAGCCAGAACGGATTGGGCGCTTTGATACCGGCGAATACAATCGAGAGATCGGCCATTACGCAGCCTCCACAGTCAGCATGAGTTGGGCATGCATGGCTTCAGCGGCCCGCTTGCCATGTTGTACCGCCTGAACGGTTAGGTCCTGGCCGAGGCTGACGCAATCACCGCCGGCATACACCCCTGGGATGCTGGTGCGCAGTTGCTCATCGACGAAGATGCGCTCGCCGACGCGATGCAGTTGCTGGGCCAGCGGATCGTGCAGGGCGTCGTTGTCGAAGCCTTGCCCGATCGCCTTGAAGATCGCGTCGGCGGCCAGTTCGAAGGTTTCCCCGGTAGGCAGCAGGCGACCGTTTTCCAGGCGGGTGCGGGCAAAGCGCATGCCGCGTACGCGGCCTTGGTCATCGAGCAGGACCTCGTCGGGTTGGGCCCAGGTCAACAGCCGTACTTGATTGGCCTTGGCGATGTCCTGTTCGTGGTGGGTTGCGCCCATGTCGGCCAGGCCACGGCGGTATACCAGGTTGACATCGCGGGCACCGAGGCGGGCCATCTGCACGGCCATATCAATGGCGGTGTTGCCGGCGCCGAGCACGATGCAGCGGTCGGCCAAGGGCAGTCGGGTGAGGTCGTCGGCCTGGCGCAGTTCGCGGATATAGTCGGTGGCGGCGAGCAGGCCGGGGGCGTCCTCAAAGGGCAGGCCCAGCTGTTTGCTGGCAGCGAGCCCCAGGCCGAGGAACACCGAATCGAACTGATGGTGCAGTTCGCTCAAAGTCAGGTTGTCACCCAGGCGCTGGCCGTGGCGAACCTCGATGCCGCCAATCTGCAGGAGGAAATCCAGTTCCTTCTGGGCGAAGTCGTCCACCAGTTTGTATTTGGCGATTCCGTATTCATTCAGGCCGCCGGCTTTTTCCCGCGCCTCGAATATCACCACGTCATGACCGTGCAAGGCGGCGCGGTGAGCGCAGGCCAAACCGGCAGGCCCGGCGCCGACCACGGCGATACGCTTGCCGGTGGACGCGGCGCGTTGGAACGGGTGTTCGCTGAAGTGCGCGTTGTCGATGGCGTAGCGTTGCAGCAGGCCGATCAGCACGGGGGCGCATTCTCCGGCGTTATTGCGTACGCACGCTTGCTGGCAAAGGATTTCCGTCGGGCACACCCGTGCGCAACTGCCACCGAGAATGTTGGCCGAGAGGATTTTTTGCGCGGCCCCCTGCACGTTTTCGGTGTGGATATTGCGGATGAACGAGGGGATATCGATCTCGCTGGGGCACGCATTCACACAAGGCGCGTCGTAGCAGTACAGGCAGCGCGAGGCTTCCAGTTGGGCCTGGCGGGCGTTGAGGGGCGGTGCCAGGTCGGTGAACTGGCTGGCGAGGGTAGCCCCGTCTTCGCGGGGGTGGGGGAGGTGGGTCAGGGTCTGGATCACGGTGTTGGCCTCACGGTTATTGAGGTGCTGCCTCTGATGGGCGATCGTTCCCACGCTCTGCGTGGGAATGCCTCACTGGACGCTCCGCGTCCGCTTTTTCTGGACTCAGCGGTTCACGGCCACTGGCTTGCAAAGCGCTGCCCGCTTGCTCAACTGTTCGAACACCGACGGATACGCCGGCCGCTCCACATATCGTCCGGCCCCTCGCTCGGCGCGCAGGTCACCATCGGCCCACACCAGCTTGCCCTGGCTGATGGTGTGGCTGGGCACGCCGCGCACGGTCTTGCCTTCGAAGATGTTGAAGTCCACCTGCTGATGGTGGGTCTTGGCGGAAATGGTCCGCGTGCCCTCGGGGTCCCATAGCACCAAGTCGGCATCGGCGCCTACGCGTATCGCGCCTTTGCGTGGGTAGAGGTTGAAGATCTTTGCGGTGTTGGTGGAGGTCAGCGCGACAAATTCCTGCATCGACAAACGCCCGGTATTGACGCCTTCGTGCCACAGCAGCGCCATGCGGTCTTCAATGCCGGCGGTACCGTTGGGGATCTTGCTGAAGTCGTCACGCCCGGCGGCTTTTTGCTCGGCGCAGAAACAGCAGTGGTCGGTGGCGGTGGTGTGCAGGTTGCCCGCTTGCAGGCCGTGCCACAGCGCCTCTTGATGCCCGCGTGGGCGGAATGGCGGGCTCATTACATAGCCGGCGGCGGTCTGCCAGTCGGGGTGCTGGTACACACTGTCATCGAGCAACAGGTGGCCGGCGAGCACTTCACCGTACACCGTCTGGCCTTTGCCTCGGGCATAGGTGATTTCATCCAGGGCTTCCTTCGTCGACACATGCACCAGGTACAGCGGCGTGCCGATGGTCTCGGCAATCCGGATGGCACGGCTGGCCGCTTCGCCTTCCACCTGGGACGGGCGCGACAGCGGATGGGCTTCCGGCCCGGTGATGCCCTGGGCCATCAGTTTGCGTTGCAGGTGATACACCAGCTCGCCATTTTCGGCATGCACGGTGGGCACTGCGCCGAGTTCCAGGCAGCGTTCGAAACTGGCGACCAAGGTGTCATCGGCCGCCATGATCGCGTTCTTGTAGGCCATGAAATGCTTGAAGCTGTTGATGCCATGATGGCTGACCAGCTCGGCCATTTCCTCACGTACCTGCTCACTCCACCAAGTGATTGCTACGTGAAACCCGTAGTCGGCGGCGGACTTTTCGGCCCAACCGCGCCACTGGTGGAAAGCTTCCATCAGCGATTGCTGCGGGTTGGGAATCACGAAGTCGATGATTGACGTGGTACCACCGGCCAAGCCTGCCGCCGTACCACTGAAAAAGTCTTCACTGGCCACCGTGCCCATGAAGGGCAGTTGCATATGGGTATGGGGGTCGATGCCGCCCGGCATCAAGTATTGGCCGCTACCATCGAGTATTTCAGTGCCTGCGGGAATATCCAGATTCATGCCAATGGCGCGAATTAGACCCTCTGCACATAACACATCGGCGCGGTAACTTTCATCATGGGTAATAACGGTGGCGCCACGGATCAACAGCGACATGTCGAGTTCCTCACAGGCTTGACCGGCTTGTGCCAGTTCTAAGTGTTGTAATACTGCGTACCGAGGGTAGGTTAATTCCTGTCATCGGTGACAGGAATAGAAGCTAGCCCGAGTTTTTAGAATGAGCAAGCAGATTTTTCGCAAACTTATGTGTGTTTTATCTTGTTGATATTTATAAGAAAAATCCTTTTTTCACCAAAATGAAGCATGCCCACCCTGTTTTGACGCACTTGACAGGTTCTTGATCTGATCAATATTTCTTATTGCAAATCAGGCGCTTGAGATATGCCGCTTGACGCCGTCGAGAAATAAAAATAATTGTGATGCACCAGATTGAGACCTGAAGGTTCTGGCAACTTGCGTATTGTTTAGCCTGACGCATGCGGCAAGTACCGCAGGTTCAATTTGAAAGCTGATAAACATCAGCAAGTTATACAAGCGGTGCGGGTTCAGAGGCGGTTGTCGGCACGGTTATTGAGTGCACGGGCAGTTGGCCGGAACCCTGGATGTCATGTTGTTGATGCGGTACTCCGGCCACCTGAACCTGGCGTGCAGGTGAGCAACAATAATTTTAAAAAAACCGTGGAGCGGCCATGCAACAGAACAGATCGCAAGTCATCGAGCGCAACGGCCTGTACGAACTCGACGCCGGCCCCGACGTCCTCGACAGCCCTCGCTACAACCACGATATGGCACCTACCAAAGTACACGAGCGCACCTGGAACAAATGGCACATCACGGCGCTGTGGGTCGGCATGTCGATCTGCGTGCCCACCTACACACTGGGCGGGGTGCTCACGGCGTATTTCGGGCTGTCGGTGGGGGAGGCGCTGATGGCGATCCTGCTGGCCAATATCGTGGTGTTGATCCCGCTGACCCTCAACGCGTTTCCCGGCACCAAGTACGGCATTCCGTTTCCGGTGCTGTTGCGTTCGTCCTTTGGCATCCTCGGCTCCAACGTACCGTGCCTGATCCGCGCGCTGGTGGCCTGCGGCTGGTTTGGTATCCAGACGATGTTCGGCGGGCTGGCGATCCACCTGTTCCTGGGCTCGATTTTCGACGGCTGGAAAGCCCTCGGCGGTACCGGTGAGGTGATCGGTTTCATGCTGTTCTGGTGCTTGAACCTGTGGGTGGTGCTGCGTGGCGCCGAGTCGATCAAGCGCCTGGAAACCTTGTCGGCGCCGTTATTGGTGGCGGTGGGGGTTGGGCTGCTGGTATGGGCGATGCCCAACGTGTCCCTCAGCGAGTTGATGGCGATCCCACCCAAGCGCCCCGAAGGCGCCAGTCTCACCGGTTACTTCATGGCGGGGCTCACGGCGATGGTGGGTTTCTGGGCCACGTTGTCATTGAACATTCCAGATTTCAGCCGCTACGCCAAGAGCCAGAAAGACCAGATTCTGGGGCAGATTTTCGGCTTGCCGCTGACCATGTTCCTGTTCGCTGCCCTCGGCGTGGTGATGACCGCCGCCTCGGTGAAACTGGTGGGGGTCAGCGTCTCCGACCCGGTGAGTCTGATCGGGCATATTCAGAGCCCGGTGTGGGTGGCCATCGCCATGGCGCTGATCATCGTCGCAACCTTGTCCACCAATACCGCGGCGAACATCGTCTCGCCCACCAACGACTTCCAGAACATCGCGCCCAAGCTGATCAACCGCACCACGGCGGTGATCCTCACCGGCCTGGTAGGGCTGGCGCTGATGGCCCATGAACTGCTGAAAAAACTCGGGCTGATCGTCTCGGACGTGAGTCTTGAAACCGTGTATTCCAATTGGCTGCTGGGTTATTCGAGCCTACTGGGGCCGATTGCCGGGATCATGGTGGTGGACTATTTCATCACCCGCAGACAGCAGTTGGACCTGGCCGGCCTGTACCGCGATGACGTGTACCCGGCCTGGAACTGGAGCGGCTTTGTCGCCTTTGGCGTACCGGTGGTGCTGACGCTGCTGTCGCTGGGCAGCGATGCGTTCAGCTGGTTCTACAGCTACGGCTGGTTCACCGGCTCGGCGTTGGGCGGGGTGTTGTATTACGGCTTGAACGCCAAGCGCGGGGCGAGCCCGATCACCGCCAAGGCGCCGTTGTAAACCACGGTCGAGGTGGGAGCTGGCTTGCCTGCGATAGCGGACTATCAGTTAAAGCCGTGTCGCCTGACACACCGCCATCGCAGGCAAGCCAGCTACCACAGTTGACCGCGTCAATTCATAAGAACCTGTAGCTTGAGGAGACCCCCCATGAACGCTGCCCTCGACGTTCTGCAATCGCCCCATCAGCACATCAACCGCGACCGTCTGTGGCAGTCGCTGATGGACCTGGCCAAACTCGGCGCCACGCCCAAGGGCGGTGTGTGTCGCCTGGCCCTCACCGACCTCGACCGCAAGGCTCGCGACCTCTTCGTGCAGTGGTGTGAAGCGGCGGGTTGCACCGTGACCATCGACGGCATCGGCAATATCTTCGCGCGTCGTCCCGGTCGCAACCCCGACCTGCCACCGGTGATGACCGGCAGCCATATCGACACCCAGCCCACCGGCGGTAAGTTCGACGGTTGCTTCGGCGTGCTGGCCGGTGTGGAAGTGCTGCGCACCCTCAACGACCTCAAGGTGGAAACCGAGGCGCCGCTGGAAGTGGTGGTGTGGACCAACGAAGAAGGCTCGCGCTTCCCGCCGTGCATGATGGGCTCTGGGGTGTTTGCCGAGAAGTTCAGCCTGGCCGATACCCTGGCCAAGGTCGATACCGACGGCGTCAGCGTAGGAGAGGCGTTGAACGCGATTGGCTATGCGGGAACGCGGCCGGTCAGCGGGCATAAGGTCGGCGCGTATTTCGAGGCCCATATCGAACAAGGGCCGATTCTGGAGGATGAACACAAAACCATCGGCGTGGTGCTCGGCGCCCTCGGGCAAAAGTGGTTCGACCTGAAGCTGCGTGGTGTTGAAGCCCATGCCGGCCCTACACCCATGCACTTGCGCAAGGACGCCCTGGTCGGCGCGGCAGCGGTGGTGGCCGCCGTGAACGCGGCGGCGTTGGCGCATCAGCCCCATGCATGCGGCACGGTGGGGTGCCTGCAAGCGTATCCGGGATCGCGCAATGTGATTCCCGGTGAAGTGCGCATGACCCTGGATTTTCGTCATCTTGAACCGGCGCGGCTGGATTCGATGATTGCCCAGGTGCGTCAGGTGATCGAAGACACCTGCGCCCAACATGGCTTGAGTTTCGACATGCAGCCTACGGCGGACTTCCCGCCGCTGTACTTCGACAAAAGCTGCGTGGAGGCGGTGCGCAATGCCGCCAATGGCTTGGGCTTGTCGAACCTGGACATCGTCAGCGGGGCAGGGCACGACGCGATCTTCGTCGCTGAGCTTGGCCCGGCGGGGATGATCTTTGTACCGTGTGAAGGCGGCATCAGCCATAACGAAATCGAAAATGCCGCGCCGGATGACCTGGCGGCGGGGTGTGCGGTGTTGTTGCGGGCGATGGTGGCCGCTTCAGCAGCCATCGCCAGCGGCCAGCTCGCGGCCTGATCGTTCGCACGCTCCGCGTGGGAATGCACCCTGTGACGCTCTGCGTCACGATTTTAGAGGCAGACGCAGAGCGTCCTGAGCGGCGTTCCCACGCAGAGCGTGGGAACGATCAGTGGGTATTAACCCGGCTGCCAGCCGCCGCCCAGTGCGGTCAACAGCCCTACGCTCGCCTGCAACTGCCGGGTCTGCACCGCCTGCAACGTTCTCTGTGCCTGCAACGCGGCGGTCTGGGCGGTGACCACGTCCAGGTAACTCACCGCCCCAGCCTGATAGCTGTTCATCGCCAAGGCCTGGGTATGTTGCGCCGCCTCTGCGGCCGCTTGCTCGTCCTTGGCTTGCTGCTGCAAATCCCGCAGTTGCGCGAGGTTATCTTCCACCTCGCGCACGGCTTTCAATACGTGGCTACGGTACTGTGCCGAGGCTTCCTCGAATTCGGCCTTGGCCTGGCGCTCGTTGGCGCTCAAGCGTCCGCCATCGAAGATCGGCAGGTTCATCAGCGGCCCCAGTGCCCAATACCGGTTGCCGGCGGACAGCAGGTTGCCAACGCCTTGGGTCTGCCCGCCCAGCACACCGGTCAAACTGAAATCCGGAAACCACGCCGCCTTGGCCACGCCGATCGTTGCGTTGGCCGCAAACACGCGACGTTCAGCTGCGGCAATGTCCGGACGACGCTGCAGCAGGTGGCTGGGCAACTGCGCCGGAATGCCTGGCAACGCCATTAACTGCGAGCTGGGCGGCAGTGAAAACTCACTGGCCGTCACGCCCACCAATTCGCCGATGGCATGCTCGGCGAGGTTGCGCTGGCCACGCACTTCGTCCAGCTGCGCCTTGGCTTCGGCCAGTTGGTTTTGCGCGCGGGTCAGGTCCAGTTCCGACGCAATCTGGCCTTCATAACGGCTGCGGGTCAGTTGCATCGCTTGGCTGAAGTCCTGCAACGACGTGTTGAGGATTCGGCCCTGTGCATCCAGCCCATTGAGCTGCACATAAAGGCTCGCCAACTG
The DNA here is from genome assembly GCF_059419065.1 of Pseudomonas sp. GW821-FHT07B01. NCBI lineage: Bacteria > Pseudomonadati > Pseudomonadota > Gammaproteobacteria > Pseudomonadales > Pseudomonadaceae > Pseudomonas > Pseudomonas sp. GW821-FHT07B01. Next base: position 38,756 of record NZ_JBWKRA010000019.1, read on the forward strand.
CTGTTGCAGGCTCAAGCGCACCACCGCCAAATCATCAAAGGACGCTTGTGCCTGGGCATCGCCCGCGGCGACCTGGTTGCGGATTCTGCCCCACAGGTCGAGGTCGTATCCCAGGGAGAACCCAGCGGTATTGCTGTTGTACACCGACGGCTGTGTAGTGCCGCGTAGCGGTCGTGAATCCGATTGACGTTGGCGCAGCGGTTGCGCGCTGGCGGTGATTTGCGGGAAAAGGCCCGCGTGCAGTTGACTGGCATAGGCCTGGGACGCATCGAAGTGCGCCAGCGCCGCGGCCAGGTCCGGGTTGGCCTTGAGCAGTTGCTGTTGCAGCGCGTTCAGGCGCGAATCGTTGTAAAGCTGCCACCACGGGGGCGCCAGTTGATCCGACGGTTGCGCGCTGTGCCAGGGGCCATCGCTGGTTTGTTCGCGGTAGTGGGCGGGCAGGTCAATCGACGGCACCGTATAGGTGGGCGCCATCGAGCAACCCTGCAACGCCAGCACCATCAGTGCCGCCAGCGGCTTAAGCCTTGGGCGCATGCGCACCTCCCGAGGCGGCGGCCAGTTGCACTGGGTCGCCTTCGCGCAGGGCGTCGGGCGGGTTGTCGATGATGCGGTCAGCAGGCTTCAGGCCTTGGTCGATCACCAGGCGCTCGCCGAGGTCCAGGCCAATATGAATGTCTTGCAGGTGCACATGATTGCGCCCGTCCAGCACCGCAACCTGGGTGCCCTGGGCGCGGAAGATCAAGGCGCTGGCCGGGATGCTTACGCCATGGGTGTCAGCCGGAATCGGTAGGGTGACTTCGGCGTAGTCGCCCGGCAGCAGTTCGCCGTTGGGGTTGTCGGCGACGAACTGGGCCAGCAGGGTGCCGGAGCGGCGGTCGATGGCGGTGGAGTCACCGATCAGGCGTGCCTTGAAATGCTCGCCGGGGTGCTCGGGGACGGTCAGTTCGGCCTCAAGGCCCGCATGAATGACCGCTGCATAGTTCTGCGGCACCGGCACGTACAAGCGCAATTGGTGGGTGTCGGCAATGTTGAACAGTTCCGGATCGCTGGCGTTATCGGCTTTGATCAACTGGCCGATGTCCGTGTTGCGGGCGGTGATGGTGCCGGCGAACGGCGCGCGCAGGGTCTTGTAGCTTTCCAGGGCGCACAGTCGCGCATAGTCTGCTGCAGCGGCTTCGGTGTTGGCCTTGGCGGCTGCGGCGTTGGAGGTTTTCTCATCGGCGTCCTGGCGCGATACCGAATGGCTGGCCAGCAGGTTTTGCCAGCGTGTCGCCGTGGTGGCTGCCAGGCGTGCATTGGCTTGTTGCTGGATCAGGCGCGCATGGGCCTGGGCCAGTTGTTGGTCGAGGTCGGGGCTGTCGATTTCGGCGAGGATTTGCCCGGTCTTGACCTGGGTCCCGATGTCGACTTTCCAGTCCTTCAAGTAGCCGCTCACCCGCGCATGGATAGCCGCCTTGCTCCACGCCTCCAGGTGGGCGGGCAGGCGCAGGGTGTCACCGCCGGCGTTTGGCTTGGGTTGGAACACCATCACCTGGGGGACGGCGGCGGCTTCGGTCCAGGCAGTGACCGATTGCTCGTGCAGCGTACGCGCGTGCAGGCCGCTGGCGACCAGCAAGGCAGCCAACGTCAGGCCACCGACACCCAGGAGCATCAGGCGCTTGCGCGAGGGTTTTTGATCAGGCGACATGGGGCGTTTCTCCAGCAGTTGCGCGAGTAGGATGACGACCGTGGACCAGGCTGAAGACCACGGGAACAAACAACAAAGTGGCGATGGTGGCGAAGACCAGGCCACCGATGACCGCCCGGCCGAGCGGGGCGTTCTGCTCCTCGGAAATCGCCAGGGGCAACATGCCAATGATCATTGCCAGGGCGGTCATGCACACCGGGCGAAAGCGTGTGTAGCCGGCTTCCAGCGCGGCTTTCAACGCATCGCCGTGTTCGGCCAGGCGCTCACGGCAGAAGCTCACCACCAGGATCGAGTTGGCGGTCGCCACACCCATGCACAAGATGGCCCCGGTGAGTGCTGGCACCGACAACGAGGTGCCACTGAGGAACAGCATCCACACGATGCCCGCCAATGCTGCCGGCAACGCCGTGATGATCACAAAGGGGTCAGCCCACGATTGGAAGTTGACCACGATCAGCAAGTAGATCAGCACCACCGCGCCGAGCAGTCCGAAGCTCAAACCACTGAACGCCTCATGCAGCGCATCGATCTGCCCGTGCAGGCTGATGGTCGCGCCTTTGGGGCGCATGGACGCTGTGTCATCCAGCACCTTTTGCACATCGCGGGCCACACCGCCGAGGTCGCGACCTTGCACGTTGGCGTACAGGTCCAGGGTCGGTTCGATGTTGTAGTGGGTCACCACGGCCGGGCTTTGTACCCGGGAAATAGTCGCCACGCCGCCGAGGATTTGCGCCTGGCCATTGGCACCGGTCACCGGCAGCGCTTCAAGGGACGGCAGGCTGTCGAGACGGTATTGCGGGGTGGCCGCGACGATGGAATAAGACACGCCATTGGCCGGGTTGAGCCAGAAGGTCGGCGCGGTTTGCGAGCTGCCGGCGAGGGAGGCGACCATGCTGTTGGTAACATCACGCTCGGTAATGCCCAGGCCGTTAGCGCGCATGCGGTCCACGTTTACTTGCAGCGAGGGGTAGCCGGTGGACTGCTGGATGCGCAGGTCGGCAATCCCCGGTACATGCTGCAAGCGCCGTTCAAGCTCGACGGCATAAGCGCGGTTTTCTGCGTCATTGCGCCCGGAGATTTTGACGTCCAGCGGGGCGGGGGCGCCGAAGTTGAGGATCTGGCTGCTGATGTCGGCGGGCAGGAACGCAAAGTGGCTGCCGGGGAAACTTTGCGGCAGGGCTTCGCGCAGTTTTTTCACATAGCCGGCGGTGGGCGCGTGGTGCGTTTTCAAGCTGACTTGAATATCGCCATCCTGCGGGCCGATGGTGCCGCTGCTGCTGTAGGCCATGTCGATGCCGCTGAGCGGAATGCCAATATTATCGACGATGGTGTCCAGCTCTTCGGCGGGGATGACCTCGCGGATCCGCGCTTCGATGCGGTCGAATGCCGCGGCGCTTTCCTCGATGCGCGTGCCCAGTGGCAAGCGCACATGCAGGGCCAAGGCACCCGCATCGGTGGCCGGGAAAAAGTCCTGGCCCAGGCTCGGCAACAATAGGAACGACGCGAGTATGCAGGCCAGGAACCCGACAATGAAGCGCTTGCGTGCGCCCAGTGCCAGCGTCAGCAGGCCATGGTAGGTGTCGCGGACATTGGAAAAGTGCCGCTCGAATCCCTGTTGAAAATTCAGCACCGATTGCAGCAACGCATTGCGTGGTTTCGGGTGTTGTTCACCCTCGTGGTGATTGATGAATGCATCTTCCGGATGATGCCCCGCGCCTGCCTCCGGCCTATGTGGTTTGAGCAAATACATCGCCAGCGTCGGCACCAGGGTACGCGAGAGAATGAACGAACTGGCCATGGCAAAGATCACCGCCAGCGCCATTGGCCGGAACAGGTAACCGGCGATGCCTTGCAGCAAAAACATCGGCACGAACACGATGCAGATGCACAACAGCGAGACGAACGCCGGGCCGACGATTTGCGCGGCGCCGTCGAGAATCGCGGCCTTCACCGCCTTGCCTTGCTCCAGGTGCCAGTTGATGTTTTCGATGGTCACCGTGGCGTCGTCCACCAGGATGCCCACCGCCAACGCCAGCCCGCCCAATGTCATCACGTTGAGGGTTTGCCCACTGACGGCCAACAGCGCGATGGCCGAGAGCACTGCCAGGGGAATCGACGCGGCGATGATCAAGGTCGAGCGCCAACTGCCGAGAAACAGCAGGATCATCGCACTGGTGAGCAGTGCGGCAATGATGCCTTCCTGGGCCACGCTGCCCACCGACTGCTTGACGAACACCGAGGCATCGCCCAGCAGCGAGGTTTTCAGCGACGGTGGCAAGGTTTCGTTGATGCGCGGCAGCATCTGGCGGATACCGTCGATGATCGACAGCGTGGAGATGCTGCCGTTTTTCAGCGCCGGCATCAGCACGGCGCGATGGCCGTCGACCCGCACGATATTGGTTTGCGGTGGTGAACCGTCGCGCACATGGGCCACTTGGCCGATGGTGATCAGCGCACCGTCGACGGTCTTGATCGGCAAGTCGTTGAGCTCATCAATCGCCTTGGGGCTGTTGTTGAGCAGGATCGTGTATTCGTTGGGGCCGAGCTTGGCGGTGCCCACCGGGATGATCTGGTTCTGCAGCGCCAGGGCGGTGCCCACGTCCTGGGCCGACAAGCCTTTGGCGGCCAGGGCTTGAGGGTCGAGGTCGAGGGTGATCTGTCGTTGCTTGCCACCCATTGGGGTGGGCATGGCCAGGCCGGGCAGGGCGCTCAAGGGCAGGCGGATATTGTTCTGCACCAGGTCGCGAATTTTGGCTTCCGAAAGGCTGGGGCTGGAGAACGCCATTTGCAGGATCGGCACCGTGGAGGCGCTGTAGTTGAGGATCAGCGGCGGGGTGATGCCCGGTGGCATTTGCTTGAGCACGGTTTGTGACACCGCCGTGACCTGGGCATTGGCGGTACGGATATCGACGCCAGGCTGGAAGAAGATCTTGACGATGCCCATGCCGGGCAACGATTGCGACTCGATATGTTCGATGTCGTTGACGGTGGTGCTCAGGGAGCGTTCGTAGGTGTAGATCACCCGGCCGGCCATGGCGTCCGGAGACAGGCCGTTGTACTGCCACACCACGGCGACCACGGGAATGCCGATATCGGGAAAAACATCCGTGGGCGTACGCAGGGCCGCCATCGGCCCGATGATGCAGATGAATATAGCCAGCACGATGAAGGTGTACGGCTTGTGCAGTGCGGTCTTTACCAGCCCGAGCATGCGTGAGTCTCCGAGAAGAGCAGGATTGCAAACCCCGGCAGTCTTGACCGACCCACCTAACACGCACCTTTCAGCCAGGTGAAGGAAGTTTTAGTCAAGGGCTGAAGATACTTTCATAGGGATTCATTTGTTCCAGGAAGGGCGGCTCATCAAGCTTGTCAGCCATCGGATACGAGCTTTTCATTCATGCCCTTTGGAGCCCTGTCATGTCACTCAAACCACTGTTGTTAGTTCCCGTCCTTGGCTTTGTCTGTTTACTGTCGGCCTGCGCCGGCCCGATCCCCAAGGCGGACCCCAGCGAAGCCTGGATCGGCTTGCAGGAAGAAGCGCCGAATGACCTGATGGCCGAGCGTGTCGATGGCAAGCGGGTGGACGATGGGCGCTATTTTGAGGTGACCCCGGGTGACCATCGCCTGGACGTGACTTTATTTGAAGACGAGCCGGGTGATGACAACCAGCAGGACTGCCAGGGCCGCATCGAGTACAAGCATTTCAAGGCAGGTGAGCACTACACCCTGGTGGAGTCGAGCCTGGGCACCACGGTGCGCGCGTCTCTTGAGGACGGCCACGGCAAGGAAATTGCCGCGACCCAGGACTTCAATTGCATGCCTGGCTAGGCGTGATGCGCCGTCGCCTTGTGCGGTTCTGCGGGTGCAGCAGGTTTGACGTGGGGGTGATGATGCCGGCGCGTCACGCGCATGACTCCCCACAGCATGGCGGCGGCGACGGCCAGCCAACCACAGATCAACAGGAAAATCGTTGTCGCAAGGCTCATTCGGGCCTCCTTTCGCCCACTTGGGGCACACACAGTCTTCTCAATGGACAGTCTAGTCAGCTGGCGGTTGCCTGCTATTGACCAATGGTCGAGTCGGTCCAACTTCTTTGCTCTATCAGCGCCGCTTTACTGAGCCAGTGGGCTATACCGGCGGGGCGGGGCGCCCTATGATCGGAGGCCTTTACCGGCAGTTGATCAAGAGAGTGAAAAAATTGCGCTTACGGTCGAACCTTAAAACCTCCTTGCTGCTCGCCGCTGCCCTTGGGCTGGCGGCCTGTGCCAGCAGCACACCATCGAAACTGCCAGGCTTGCCGGAGCGCGTTGAACTCACTGGCGTGCCGACCTTTCGCAGCGAGGCTTATCAGAGCGGTCCTGCGGCACTTGCCAGCATGCTGTCGCAACAAGGCATTGTCATGACACCGGGTTTGCTTGATAAACCGCTGCACCTGCCCGGCGCCGAGGCGGACCTTGAGCGCAACATGCAAGTGCTGGCACGTGAATACGGGCTGATGGTGTATCCACTGGAGGCCAAGCTGACCGCCGTGCTGGCGCAGGTGGCGGCGGGTTACCCGGTGATGGCGCGGATCAACGCCAGTTATTGGTCCGGGTCGCGCTATGTCGTGGTGGTGGGGTTCAACCAACAGAAGAGTACGGTGCTGTTGCGCTCAGGCAACGAGCGCCGGCTGATCATGAGCTTCAGCGACTTCGAGTCGGCGTGGACGAGCGCGGGCCATTGGGCCATTCTGACCCAGCGCCCGAGCCAGTTGCCGGCCAATGTGGATGCGCAGCGCTGGCGCGATGCGGCCAATGCCACGGCGCAGGCGGGGCAGGAGCAAGCGGCGGCCCAAGCGCTCAAGGTGTTGGCAGAGAAGAAGTGAAGCTCAAATAATGTGGGAGCGGGCTTGCTAGCGAATGCGGGGTGTCAGTCGCTACATTCATGGCTGACCCACCGCATTCGCGAGCAAGCCCGCTCCCACACTAAAACCGTTGCTTATCGACGTACTTCCGTAGCGGTCGCTCGGTTCTTGAGGTTTTTATCGGCCTTGTAACGCAGCGCTACATCCGGCACTGCGCCGCCTTTGCCAGTCTCGACCCAGCTACGAATACGGCTGGCATCGGCAAAATGGGTGAACTTGCCAAAGGCATCCAGGATCACCAGCGACACCGGGCGATTGCCCATGCTCGTCACCAACACCAGGCAATGGCCGGCCTGGTTGGTGAAGCCGGTCTTGGTCAGCTTGATATCCCAATTGGCGCGGTTGATCAGGTGGTCGGTGTTGGAGAAGCCCAAGGTGTAATTAGGCTTGCGGAACGACACGGTCTTTTCCTTGGTGGTGCTCAACTGGCTCAGCATTGGAAACTTGCGCGCATAGGCCAGCAGCTTGCTCAGGTCGCGGGCGGTCGACACGTTATGAATCGACAGTCCGGTGGGCTCTACGTAGTGGGTGCTGGTCATGCCCAGGGATTTTGCCTTGGCGTTCATCGCGGCAATGAAGGCCGCGTAGCCACCTGGATAGTGGTGGGCGAGGCTGGCGGCGGCGCGGTTTTCCGAAGACATCAGCGCGATCAGGAGCATTTCCTTGCGTGGCATCTGGCTACCGATCTTCACCCGGGAGAACACGCCTTTCATCTCGGGCGTATCGGTGATGTTGATGTCGATGTACTCGTCCATATTCTGCTTGGCTTCGAGGACGATCAGGCCAGTCATCAGCTTGCTCACCGAGGCGATAGGTACCACCACGTCAGGGTTGCTGGAATAAATGACTTTATTGGTCTGCAAGTCGACCAGCATGGCGCTGCCGGAGGCGATCTGCAGCTTGGAGGCGTCACGCGGGGCCAGGGTGGATTCGGCGGCGTGGGCGAAGGTGCCTGTTAACGCAAAAAACAGGCTAACGATAGAAAGACGAATTTTCACGCGGCTGAACTCGCTAAAAAGTAAGGAAATGCCGTTGTAGAACGGGTCTTATGAAAAATGACGTTACATTTTAGGAGTATGGATGAAGAACTGTCGAATGTTCTTCTAGAACCAGACGAAAGTGCTTAAAAACTAAGAAAAAACGGTTTTTTTACGCGTAATAAAAAGCCCTGCGCTAAGGCAGGGCTTTTTCATTACGTCTGGTTATTAACCGTGCAGGGTTTCCGCTGCATATAAGGTGTTTTCCAGCAGGCAGGCCCGGGTCATCGGCCCGACACCGCCAGGGACCGGCGTGATCCAGCCTGCTCGGGGCAGGGCGGTTTCATACACCACGTCGCCCACCAACTTGCCGTCTTCCTGGCGGTTGATACCCACGTCAATGACGATGGCACCCTCCTTGATCCACTCACCCTTGACCAGGCCCGGCTTGCCGGCGGCGACTACCACCAGGTCGGCACGGCCGACGTGGCCGGCGAGGTCCTTGGTGAAGCGATGGGTGACGGTCACGGTGCAGCCGGCCAGCAGCAGCTCCATGGCCATCGGGCGACCGACGATGTTCGATGCGCCCACCACCACAGCGTCAAGGCCGTACAGGTCGACACCGGTGCTTTCCAGCAGCGTCATGATGCCTTTAGGCGTGCATGGGCGCAGCAGGGGAATGCGTTGGGCCAGGCGGCCGACGTTATAAGGATGGAAACCGTCGACGTCTTTGTCCGGGCGGATGCGCTCCAGCAGCTTGGAGGCGTCCAGGTGCTCAGGCAACGGCAGTTGCAGCAGGATGCCGTCCATGCCCGGGTCATCGTTGAGGCTGTCAATCAGGTCGGTCAGGGCCTGTTGAGTAGTGTCCGAAGGCAAGTCGTAGGCCTTGGAAATAAAGCCGACCTCTTCACAGTCTTTACGCTTGTGCGAGACATAAACCTGAGAGGCAGGATCGCTGCCGACCAGGATCACCGCGAGGCCAGGCGTGCGCAGGCCTTGCTGGCTGCGCTCGGTGACTCGTTTGGCGATCTGCTGGCGCAGGCTGGCGGCGATTGATTTGCCGTCGATAAGTTGTGCAGTCATTACGCGTGATTAACCATCGAGAGGGGGAAGAAAAGTGCGCGCATTCTCGCATGCCAAGGCGCGAGGGCAAAGGCGCTTGGTCTGCAAATTGCCCTAACCCCTTAAATAAAATCAGTTTTTTTCAAAAAAGATTTGACGGGTTTCCAGGGCATCTATACTATTCGTCGCACTTGTCGGGCACAGCCTAGCACTGGTTAAGAAGGTCAAGCAGAATAGTTGTACTGCAAGGCTGGAAGCACTTAGTTTGTAATCCTCCAAGAGTACAGATTAATAAGGCGCCCGTAGCTCAGCTGGATAGAGCATCCGCCTTCTAAGCGGATGGTCGCAGGTTCGAGTCCTGCCGGGTGCGCCATTAGGCAGCTTTGGCACAAGTAGCGCTATATGGTGGGCGTAGCTCAGTTGGTAGAGCACGGGATTGTGACTCCCGTTGTCGAGGGTTCGATCCCCTTCGTCCACCCCATATTCTGAAAGGCGCCAGATTTAACAGTCTGGCGCCTTTGCTTTAAGAGCTTCAAGCGCGGATGTGGTGGAATTGGTAGACACACTGGATTTAGGTTCCAGCGCCGCGAGGCGTAAGAGTTCGAGTCTCTTCATCCGCACCAATTAAAGCTTTTCCCGGTCGTCAGGCGGGGCAGGGCTCAACAAAGAAGTGGTTTGGTTTCTTTGTTAACGCAATATGGTGGGCGTAGCTCAGTTGGTAGAGCACGGGATTGTGACTCCCGTTGTCGAGGGTTCGATCCCCTTCGTCCACCCCATATTCGAAAGGCGCCAGATTTAACAGTCTGGCGCCTTTTTTGGTTTTGGCGGTTTGATATTGGGTGGTCGCAGGTGCTGGGCTGCCCCGGCAGGGCGTGTCGTCGTATTTATGTATCTCGATGATGCCGCGTTGCTTGCTCGCCTTGTTCGCAGGGCGGGCCGCCAGGGAGATGAATGCTTGTTCCTTCTATATATAGAGAGGGGCGGCGCAGGGCCCTGGCGCAATTTGGCTGTATTTGTCACCGGGGCGAGGTACTTCAGTGCTTTCGTACCGATAAATTGCCGGCTGTTTTCCGCTGTGTTTTCAGTAGGGTGACTTCTTGAGTTTGACCCACTAGAATGCATGCCCTTGATTGGGGTCGGAAATGGCCGGCTAATGTCTGTGCAACGAGGAATATCCATGCAAGTTTCTGTTGAAAATACTACTGCTCTCGAGCGCCGCCTGAGCATCACCGTGCCGGCAGAGCGTATCGAGACTGCGGTCAACAAGCGTCTGCAGCAGACTGCCCAAAAGGCCAAGATCGCTGGTTTCCGTCCAGGCAAAGTGCCGATGAGCGAAATCAAGCGTCGTTTTGGTGCCGATGCGCGCCAGGAAGCTGTAGGTGACGTGATCCAGGCTTCCTTCTACGAAGCCGTTGTCGAGCAGAAGCTGAACCCTGCTGGCTCGCCTTCGATCGAGCCCAAGTCCCTGGAAGCGGGCAAGGACCTGGAATACGTTGCCGTATTCGAAGTGTTCCCGGAATTTGAAGTGGCCGGTTTCGACGGTATCGAAATCGAGCGTCTGAGCGCCGAAGTGGCCGATTCGGACCTGGACAACATGCTGGAAATCCTGCGCAAGCAGAACACTCGTTTTGAAGTGGCCGACCGTGCCGCCCAGAACGAAGACCAACTGAACATCGATTTCGTTGGCAAGGTTGACGGCGAAGTCTTCGCTGGCGGCTCCTCCAAGGGCACTCAGCTGGTGCTGGGTTCCAACCGCATGATCCCTGGTTTCGAAGACGGCCTGGTTGGCGCCAAAGCCGGCGAAGAGCGCGTTCTGAACCTGACTTTCCCTGCTGACTACCAGAACCTGGACCTGGCTGGCAAAGCCGCCGAGTTCACCGTTACCGTCAACAGCGTTTCCGAGCCTAAGCTGCCAGAGCTGAACGAAGAGTTCTTCGCTCAGTTCGGTATCAAGGAAACCGGCATCGAAGGCTTCCGCACCGAAGTTCGCAAGAACATGGAGCGTGAGCTGCGCCAGGCTATCAAGTCCAAGGTCAAGAACCAGGTCATGGACGGTCTGCTGGCCGCCAACCCAATCGAAGTGCCTAAGGCCCTGCTGTCCAACGAAGTGGATCGCCTGCGCGTTCAAGCGGTTCAGCAGTTTGGTGGCAACATCAAGCCTGACCAACTGCCGGCCGAGCTGTTCGAAGAGCAAGCCAAGCGCCGCGTTGTGCTGGGCCTGATCGTGGCTGAAGTGGTCAAGCAGTTCGACCTCAAGCCAGATGAAGACCGCGTTCGCGAAATGATCCAGGAAATGGCTTCGGCCTACCAAGAGCCTGAGCAGGTCGTGGCTTGGTACTACAAGAACGAGCAGCAGATGAACGAAGTACGTTCGGTTGTGCTGGAAGAACAAGTTGTGGATACTGTTCTGCAGAAGGCTAAGGTGACCGATAAAGCGGTCTCTTACGAAGAAGCAGTCAAACCGGCGGAAGCAGCACAAGCCGACTGATTGTCCAACTCGTTGGAAATTCAACCATAAGCCAGCCTCGCGCTGGCTTATGCGTTTTCAAGACATGACTATTTGGGAGTAACTGCAGAGCATGTTCCGTAATTCCTATATTCAGCAGAACTCTGATATCCAGGCCGCAGGCGGCCTGGTCCCGATGGTTGTCGAGCAGTCCGCTCGTGGCGAACGCGCCTACGACATCTACTCGCGCCTGCTCAAGGAGCGAGTGATCTTTCTGGTTGGCCCGGTAGAGGACTACATGGCCAACCTGATTTGTGCGCAATTGCTGTTCCTTGAAGCGGAAAACCCGGACAAGGACATCCATCTCTACATCAACTCACCGGGCGGTTCGGTGACTGCGGGCATGTCGATCTACGACACCATGCAGTTCATCAAGCCAAATGTGTCGACCACCTGTATTGGCCAGGCGTGCAGCATGGGCGCCTTCCTGCTGACCGCGGGTGCCGAAGGCAAGCGTTTCTGCCTGCCGAACTCGCGCGTGATGATTCACCAGCCGCTGGGCGGTTTCCAGGGCCAGGCGTCGGATATCGAAATCCACGCCAAGGAAATCCTCTTCATTCGTGAGCGTCTCAACACGCTGATGGCCAAGCACAGCGGGCGCACCCTGGAAGAAATCGAGCGCGATACCAACCGTGACAATTTCATGAGCGCTGAAGCCGCCAAGGAATACGGGTTGATCGACGCAGTGATCGACAAGCGCCCCGCTTAATATAAGCCGCTCAAAATAGGGCTGGTCGGCATGTCCGACCACTGGCGGGCTTGAAAAAGCCCGCATAAGCCTTCATCTTGTGTTGCAAGCCTATCGGATTTGGATCGAACGAATGACTGACACCCGCAACGGCGAGGACAACGGCAAGCTGCTCTATTGCTCCTTCTGTGGCAAAAGCCAGCATGAAGTACGCAAATTGATTGCCGGCCCCTCGGTGTTTATCTGCGACGAATGCGTCGACCTGTGCAATGACATCATCCGTGAGGAGGTGCAGGAAGCCCAGGCCGAGAGCAGTGCGCATAAATTACCTTCGCCTAAAGAAATCAGCGGCATCCTTGACCAGTACGTCATTGGTCAAGAGCGTGCAAAGAAGGTTCTGGCCGTAGCGGTGTACAACCACTACAAGCGCTTGAACCAGCGTGACAAGAAAGGTGACGAGGTTGAACTTGGCAAGAGCAACATCTTGCTGATCGGTCCTACAGGCTCGGGTAAAACCCTGCTTGCAGAAACCCTCGCTCGCCTGCTGAACGTTCCGTTCACCATCGCCGACGCCACCACCCTCACCGAGGCTGGCTACGTGGGTGAAGATGTCGAGAACATCATTCAGAAACTGCTGCAGAAGTGCGACTACGACGTAGAGAAAGCCCAGATGGGTATTGTCTACATCGACGAGATCGACAAGATCTCGCGCAAGTCGGACAACCCGTCGATCACCCGGGACGTTTCCGGTGAGGGCGTGCAGCAGGCCCTGTTGAAACTGATCGAAGGCACGGTTGCTTCCGTTCCGCCACAAGGCGGCCGCAAGCACCCGCAGCAGGAATTCCTTCAGGTGGATACGCGCAACATCCTGTTCATTTGTGGCGGTGCGTTCTCCGGTCTGGAGAAGGTGATTCAGCAGCGTTCCACCCGTGGCGGCATTGGTTTCAGTGCGGAAGTGCGTAGCAAGGAAGAAGGCAAGAAGGTGGGCGAGTCCCTGCGTGAAGTCGAGCCTGACGATCTGGTCAAGTTCGGTCTGATCCCGGAATTCGTTGGCCGTCTGCCGGTCCTGGCCACGTTGGACGAGTTGGATGAGGCGGCTTTGATCCAGATCCTCACCGAGCCGAAAAACGCCCTGACCAAGCAATACGGCAAATTGTTCGAGATGGAAGGTGTAGACCTCGAGTTCCGTACCGACGCGCTGAAATCGGTGGCCAAGCGGGCACTGGAGCGCAAGACCGGTGCACGTGGCCTGCGTTCTATTCTCGAAGGCGTATTGCTCGACACCATGTACGAAATCCCCTCGCAGTCCGAGGTGAGTAAAGTGGTGATCGACGAAAGCGTGATCGAAGGCAAGTCCAAGCCACTGTATATCTACGAAAACAGTGAGCCGGCTGCCAAGGCTGCACCCGACGCGTAAGCGTTCAGCAGTTGCGGTACAAGCAAGGGGCCTTTAGGGGCCCCTTGTTTTTTTGGGGGCTTTTCTCGGAGCGGTGGTTAAATTCGCGTGTATTCATGCGTTTAACTACTGGCATTGAGCTTGTTTTTTTTGCATGTAACCCCCATCTTGGTTTCAAGCTTATTTTTGAACTGTCATAGAGGCGAAATCATGAAGACAACCATCGAATTGCCTCTCCTGCCGTTGCGTGATGTCGTCGTCTATCCGCACATGGTTATCCCGCTGTTCGTGGGGCGCGAGAAGTCTATCGAAGCCCTCGAGGCCGCGATGACGGGCGACAAGCAAATCCTGCTGTTGGCCCAGAAGAATCCTGCTGATGATGATCCAGGTGAAGAAGCCCTGTATCGCGTCGGCACCATTGCCACTGTCCTGCAATTGCTCAAACTGCCCGATGGCACCGTCAAGGTGTTGGTCGAAGGTGAGCAGCGCGGCGCCGTAGAGCGTTTCATGGAGGTGGACGGCCACCTGCGCGCAGAAGTGGCGCTGATCGACGAAGTCGAAGCCCCGGAGCGGGAGTCCGAGGTGTTCGTGCGCAGCCTGCTCTCGCAATTCGAGCAGTATGTGCAGTTGGGCAAGAAAGTTCCGGCTGAAGTCCTGTCGTCCCTCAACAGCATTGATGAGCCAAGCCGCCTGGTCGACACCATGGCCGCCCACATGGCGCTGAAGATCGAGCAGAAGCAAGACATCCTCGAAATCATCGACCTGTCGGCCCGTGTCGAACACGTGCTGGCGTTGCTGGATGGCGAAATCGACCTGCTGCAGGTTGAGAAACGCATCCGTGGCCGTGTGAAGAAGCAGATGGAGCGTAGCCAGCGCGAGTACTATCTGAATGAGCAGATGAAGGCCATTCAGAAGGAGCTCGGCGACGGCGAGGAAGGCCACAACGAAATCGAAGAGCTGAAGAAGCGTATCGATGCCGCTGGCCTGCCCAAAGACGCCCTGACCAAGGCCACCGCCGAGCTGAACAAGCTCAAGCAGATGTCGCCTATGTCGGCCGAAGCCACCGTGGTGCGCTCGTATATCGACTGGTTGGTGCAAGTGCCGTGGAAGGCCCAGACCAAGGTGCGCCTGGACCTGGCCCGTGCTGAAGAGATTCTCGACGCTGACCATTACGGCCTGGAAGAGGTCAAGGAGCGCATCCTTGAGTACCTCGCCGTGCAAAAGCGTGTGAAAAAAATTCGCGGGCCGGTGCTGTGCCTGGTCGGGCCTCCAGGTGTGGGTAAAACATCCCTGGCGGAATCGATTGCCAGCGCGACTAACCGCAAGTTCGTGCGCATGGCCTTGGGTGGCGTGCGTGACGAAGCGGAAATCCGTGGTCATCGCCGTACCTACATCGGTTCGATGCCAGGAAGATTGATTCAAAAGATGACAAAGGTGGGTGTACGCAACCCGCTGTTCCTGCTCGATGAAATCGACAAAATGGGCAGCGATATGCGTGGCGATCCGGCGTCGGCCTTGCTCGAAGTGCTTGATCCCGAGCAGAACCATAATTTCAACGACCATTACCTGGAAGTCGACTACGACTTGTCTGACGTAATGTTCTTGTGCACCTCCAACTCCATGAACATTCCGCCAGCCTTGCTGGATCGGATGGAGGTGATTCGTCTGCCGGGCTACACCGAAGACGAGAAGATCAACATCGCAGTCAAGTACCTGGCGCCCAAGCAGATTTCGGCCAACGGCCTGAAGAAGGGCGAGATCGAATTCGAGGTCGAGGCGATCCGTGACATCGTGCGCTACTACACCCGCGAGGCCGGTGTACGGGGCCTTGAGCGCCAGATTGCGAAGATCTGCCGCAAGGCGGTGAAGGAGCACGCGCTGGAAAAACGCTTCTCTGTGAAGGTGGTCGCCGATTCCCTGGAACACTTCCTGGGCGTGAAGAAATTCCGCTACGGCCTGGCCGAGCAGCAGGATCAGGTCGGCCAGGTGACTGGCTTGGCGTGGACCCAGGTGGGTGGCGAATTGCTCACCATCGAAGCGGCGGTGATTCCGGGCAAAGGCCAGTTGATCAAGACCGGTTCCCTGGGTGATGTGATGGTCGAATCCATTACCGCCGCACAGACCGTGGTACGCAGCCGCGCCCGCAGCCTGGGCATCCCGCTGGACTTCCACGAGAAGCACGACACCCATATCCACATGCCGGAAGGGGCGACCCCCAAAGACGGCCCTAGCGCTGGCGTAGGCATGTGCACGGCGCTGGTATCAGCGTTGACCGGCATTCCTGTGCGCGCCGATGTGGCGATGACCGGGGAAATTACCTTGCGTGGCCAGGTATTGGCGATCGGTGGTCTGAAAGAGAAATTACTCGCTGCGCACCGAGGTGGAATCAAGACCGTGATCATTCCTGAAGAGAATGTTCGCGACTTGAAGGAAATTCCTGACAATATCAAGCAGGATCTTCAGATTAAACCGGTTAAATGGATTGACGAGGTCCTGCAAATTGCGCTGCAATACGCGCCGGAGCCCTTGCCGGATGTGGCCCCGGAGATCGTCGCGAAGGACGAAAAACGCGAGTCCGATTCCAAGGAAAGAATTAGCACGCATTAATGTGTTGGAGCCTGGGGGGCTTCCTTGACAGCTTTTTAGAGCCCTTGTTATAAAGCGGCTCTTAAGTGTCTGTAGGCCATTCAGCACTGGTTTTGCTTTTTACCAAAAAACTTAGAATCATACTCAATAGATATATAAGGGGACTTAGAGTGAACAAGTCGGAACTGATTGATGCTATCGCTGCATCCGCTGATATCCCGAAAGCTGCTGCTGGCCGTGCGCTGGACGCAGTAATCGAATCCGTCACTGGCGCTCTGAAGGCCGGCGACTCCGTGGTACTGGTAGGCTTCGGTACTTTCTCTGTGACTGACCGCCCAGCTCGCACTGGCCGTAACCCACAGACCGGCAAAGCACTGCAAATCGCTGCTGCCAAGAAACCAGGTTTCAAAGCCGGTAAAGCCCTGAAAGAAGCCGTTAACTAAGCTTCGTTCAAGCCTTTGCTTACCCGGGTCGGACGCAGGTCTGGCCTGGCAGCGGAGCGGTAGCTGACCTACGTATCGGGTCGCCACGCCGGGGGTGCAGATTCGAACCCCCGTCCGCTCCGCCAGTTACGAGAAGGCGCATCCTCGGATGCGCCTTTCTTCTATCCGGACTCTACCCACGCTCCACGGTTGCCTAATTTTTGAAGTTCAACCGTTTCTGGGGGACGCATGCTGCAAAATATCAGGGACAATTCACAAGGCTGGATTGCCAAGACCATTATCGGGATCATCGTCGCTTTGATGGCGTTCACCGGTATCGAAGCCATTTTCCAGGCTTCGGGTAATAACAAGCAGGACGTGGCCAAGGTCAATGGTGAAGAAATCACCCAGACCGAACTGAGCCAAGCCGTCGATATGCAACGGCGCCAGCTGATGCAACAGTTGGGCAAGGATTTCGATGCTTCCCTGCTGGACGAAAAACTGCTGCGCGATGCTGCCCTCAAGGGCCTGATCGACCGCAAGCTGCTGCTGCAAGGTGCTGCCGATTCCAAGTTCGGCTTCTCGGAAGCGGCGCTGGACCAGGTGATCCTGCAGACGCCGGAATTCCAGGTGGACGGCAAGTTCAACGCCGAACGCTTTGACCAGGTGATCCGCCAGCTGGGCTATAGCCGCATGCAATTCCGTCAGATGCTGACCCAGGAAATGCTGATCGGCCAGGTTCGCGCAGGCATCGCCGGCAGCGGGTTTGTTACCGACGCCGAGGTGCTGGCATTTGCCCGTCTGGAAAAACAGACCCGCGATTTCGCCACCGTCAACATCAAGGCTGACCCCGCGGCGGTGAAACTCACCGACGATGAGGTCAAAGCCTATTACGACCAGCACGCCAAAGAGTTCATGACCCCGGACCAAGTGGTCATCGACTATCTGGAATTGAAGAAGTCGTCCTTCTTCGACCAGGTTACTGTCAAGGACGATGAGCTGCAGGCTGCCTACGAGAAGGAAACCGCCAACCTCGCTGAACAGCGTCGTGCCGCGCACATCCTGATTGAAGTCAACGACAAGGTCACCGAGGCGCAAGCCAAGGCCAAGATCGAAGACATCCAGGCGCGCCTGGCCAAGGGTGAGAAGTTCGAAGCCCTGGCCAAGGAGTTCTCCCAGGATCCAGGTTCGGCCAACAATGGCGGCGACCTCGGTTTTGCCGGCCCTGGTGTTTACGACCCGGACTTCGAAACCGCCTTGTACGGCTTGAAGCAAGACCAGGTGTCGGCGCCGGTGCGCACCACCTTCGGTTGGCACCTGATCAAGTTGCTGGGCGTTGAAGCGCCTGAAGTGCCATCGTTCGCCAGCCTGAAAGACAAGCTGACCCGCGAGCTCAAGGCACAGCAGGTTGAACAGCGTTTTGTCGAAGCGACCAAGCAATTGGAAGATGCGGCATTCGAAGCCTCTGACCTGGCCCAGCCGGCGTCTGACCTGAAGCTGACCGTCCATACCTCCGCGCCGTTTGGCCGCGAGGGTGGCGAAGGTGTAGCGGCCAACCGTGCCGTGGTCACTGCCGCATTCAGCCCGGAAGTGCTGGATGAAGGTGCCAACAGCAGCGCCATCGAACTGGACCCGGAAACCATCATCGTGCTGCGTGCCAAGGAGCATCTCAAGCCGGCCCAACTGCCGCTCGAGAAGGTCGAGGCGGCCATTCGCACCCAGATGACCAAGGAGCGCGCAAGCGCTGCTGCCAAAGCCCGTGCCGACGAGTTGATCGCCAGCCTGCGTGATGGCAAGACCGCGCTGGACCAGCCGGTTGACGGCCAGGCCTGGAAGGTGACTGAGGCAGCTACCCGTGGTCAGGACTCCATCGACCCGGCCGTGCTGCAAGCCTTGTTCCGCATGCCCAAGCCTGCGGCCAAGGACAAGCCGACCTTCACCACCGTGAGCCTGCGCGATGGCAGCCTGGTGATCGTGCGCTTGAACGGCGTGAACGAAGCGGCGGCCCCTACGGACGAAGAAAAGGCGCAATACCGCCGCTTCCTCGCTTCCCGTATTGGCCAGCAGGACTTCGCGGCCTACCGCAAGCAGCTGGAAACCCAGGCAGACATCAAGAAGTATTGATGCCGGCCTGAATAAAAAGACCCCGACCTGAAAAGGCCGGGGTCTTTTTTTGCCCTTGATAAAGCGGCTACTCAGTTAAATGGGACTGTCACTGTGGCGAGGGAGCTTGCTCCCGTTGACTGCGCAGCAGTCCCGGCTTTTTAGGGCCGCTTCGCGACCCAGCGGGAGCAAGCTCCCTCGCCACAGGTTAGTGCTCTGCCTCAGATAGGCTTGGCAGCAAACTTGAGCTTGCCCCACGTCAACCCGATCACCGCCGCCAGGGTTGAAGCCGCCAATACGCTCAATTTCGCAGCCGACAGCAGGGCAGGGTCGGAAAATGCCAGGGACGAGATAAAGATCGACATGGTGAAACCGATCCCCGCTAGCAGGCCGACCAGGCCAACGCCCGTCCAGGTCACACCGTCAGGCAGTTTGCAGATGTTGAGCTTGACCAGCGCCAGGCTCGCCAGCATCACGCCCAGAGGCTTGCCGAGCACCAAGGCGAAGACGACACCCATAAATACGCCATGGGCCAGCGGGTCATCCAGATTGAAACCGTCCAGGCTCACACCGGCGTTGGCCAATGCAAACAGCGGCATTACGCCGAACGCGACCCAGGGGTGCAGCGCCGATTGAACACGCTGCACTGGCGGCAGTATTTCCCGTTGAGCTTCGCGCAATTGTTTGAGGGGCGTGGCGACTTGCTGGGCCCCTTCGGCTGGCTGCGAGAACCGGTCCATCAGCTCGTTGAAGGTGCGTTCGATGGTTTCCAGCGGGCGTTCCCGGGTGGGCTTGGAATTGACGGGGGTCATCAAGCCAAGGATCACCCCGGCGAGTGTTGGGTGCACGCCGGTCTTGAGCAGGCCAAACCACACGATAGCGCCTGGCAGCAGGTAGATCGCCGCCTTGCTGATGCCCATGCGTTGGAACACCAACACCAGGGCCAGCCCGCCGACAGCAATCACCAAGCCCATGTAGTCGAGGCTGGCGGTGAAAAAGATCGCGATGATCAGAATCGCCACGATGTCATCGATGATCGCCAAGGCCAGCAGCAGGATGCGCACGCCACTGGGAATCGATTTGCCCAGCAGCGCGAGCACGCCCACGGCAAAGGCGATGTCGGTCGCGGTGGGGACCGCCCAGCCACTCGCGGCGGGGGTGCCGTGGTTGAGCAGGGTGTAGATGAGGGCGGGCATCAGCACACCGCCCAACGCCGCGCCCAACGGCAGCGTGGCCAGCTTCAGGTTAGCGAGGGCGCCGTCTTTGATTTCCTGGCGGATCTCGGCTCCGACTACCAGAAAGAAAATGGTCATCAGCCCGTCATTCACCAGAAAATGCAGGGAGCGCGACACGCTGTAATCGCCCAGCCCGAGGGTGATGGGCGTGTTCCAGAAATGCTCGTAGGTCGCGGCGGCGGGGCTGTTGGCCCACACCAGCGCGACGATGGCGGCGAGCAGCAGCACGATACCGCTGACGGCTTCGATGTGTGAAAAGCGCTCAAGGGCGGACAGCGCGCCCTCAGTCAAACGTTGGGGGCGGGGAATGGCGGGGTGTTTATCAGGCACGACAAATCTCCATTGGCGGCCCGACCAATGCTTGGCTTTTAACCTGCGCCGTGCTTTATGCAACAACGCACCCAGGGGCGATGATAGGAAGGTGAGGAATAAGTTGTAAACAAACTTGTCATCGTGCGGGCAGCGCTTTACCCCGGATTGCACCCAGCGCCAACACGATCAATCCTAGAACTGCCCATGGAAATGCCACGACGCCCCAACGTTCGAGCAAGAGCCCGCCCACTAATCCACCTCCGGCGATGCCCAGGTTCCATACCGTAACCAACATCGATTGGGCGGTATCGGCCGAGTTGCCAGCCGACTTGGCCAGCGCGGTTTGCAATAGCGCTGGGAGGCCACCGAAGGCGAGCCCCCACAACGCCACGCTGACGTAAATGGCGACTACGCAGTTGAACCATAGTCCGAGCAGCAGGGCCGCAACGGCGAACATCGCGCAACTGATGAGGGTCAGTAGCCTCAGGTGCCGGTCAATCCAGACGCCTACCAGCCAGATGCTCAGCAGGGCCATCAGGCCGAACACCAGCAGCACGCGATCAATCTCGCGGCCGATACCGGCGGGCACCAGCAGAGGGGCGATATAGGTATAGAGAATGTTATGCGCGAGCACGTAGGTAAAGGTCACCCATAGCACCGGCCGGATGCCTGGCAACGCCAGTACCTGACGTAAGCCGAGGCGTTTGCTTGGCGGTTCACCGGCAAAATCCGGCAGTTGCCAACGCGCCCATATCAGCAGTAACAGGGTCAGGCCAGTCATGATGGCAAAACTGGCGCGCCATCCGACAAGCGTACCCAGCAGGGTGCCGGCGGGCACGCCGAGGGACAAGGCCAGCGGCGCGCCGAGCATGGCCATCGCAATCGCCCGGCCCTGCAGATGAGGTGCGACCATACGGCTGGCGTAACCCGCCAACAAGGCCCACAGCAAGCCAGCGAACACACCGGCGAAGAATCGTGCAGCCAAGGTCAAGCCATAGTGGCTGGAAAAGGCGGTGACACTGTTAACCAATGCAAAGCCGCCGATGGCGATCAACAGCAACGGCCGCCGGCGCCAACCCCGGGTCAGCAATGTCAGCGGGATAGCGGCGAGCAACGAGCCGAGCGCATAGAGCGTTACCAGTTGCCCGACCAGAGCCTGGGAGACCCCGAGCCCAGCACCGATTTGCGGTAACAAACCGGCGGGCATCGCCTCGGTCAGGATGGTGATAAAGCCGGCGCAGGCCAACGCCAGCAGACCGGCCAGGGGCAGGCGTTCAGCGTGGGGGGCTGTATCGATCAATTGGTGGCTGTCGTTCATCGGGGCTCTCCTTGAAAGGGCAAGGAGCCAGGGTAGGGGGCTGCGAGGCGCGGAAAAACAGGCTAAGGTTCCGAACTTATCGGACGTTGATGTCCGCAATCGGCAAAGGCATCACCATGGACAATCTGGGCAGCCTCTCGGTTTTTGTGCAGGTCGCGCAAACGCTTAGCTTCACCGCTGCGGGCCGCGTACTGGGCGTGTCATCGTCGGCGGTGGGTAAAAGCATTGCGCGAATGGAAGAGCGCCTGGGCGTCAGGTTGTTTCATCGCAGCACCCGCAGCATCACTCTGACCAGCGAGGGCGCGCTCTTCCTGGAACGTTCGCGGCGCATCCTGGCGGAGTTGGAAGCGGCCGAACAGGAATTGACTGAGGTCACTGCCAAGCCTCGCGGCAAGCTGCGGATCAGTGTGCCCCAAGTGCGTGGTTTGTTGATGCCGGTGATCAGCGATTTTATGCGTGCCTACCCGGACATCGAGTTGGATGTGGATTTTTCCGATCGCATGGTGGACGTGATAGAGGAGGGCTTCGACGCGGTGATTCGCACCGGCAAGCCAGAAGATTCGCGCTTGATGGTACGCCATCTAGGGCATTACCAGTTGGTCCTCGTCGGTACGCCCGGCTACTTCGACCAGCACGGCACCCCCCGTCGGCCCCAGGACCTGAATCATCACGCCTGCCTGCGGCACAAATTCTGCGCCACCGGTAAGCTGGAGCCTTGGCCGCTGCGTCATGTCCCGGGGGCTGCAGAACTGAACCTGCGCGCACCGCTGGTCAGCACCACCATCGAGTCCCTCAATCATGTGGTGCAAGAAGGACTGGGCATTGCGTGCCTGCCGGACTACATGGTCAACCAGGCCGTACAGCATGGGCGTTTGCGACGGGTGCTGGATGAGCACCTCGAACATCGCGGCAGTTTCTGGTTGCTGTGGCCGGCCAGTCGCCATGCTTCGGCCAAGCTGCGGGCCTTTATCGATCATATGTGCGCCGGGCTTTTTCCTACTGACGCCGCTGTCTGAGCTTGAGATGTTTTACCGACAGGAATCGCGCTTCAATGTCGCGTTCTGTTGCACAATACCGTCCGGACCGTTTTCTTCAGGATTTTCAATGTCGACATCATTTCACTTGCGCAATCTCGGGTTGGCGCTGGTGCTGGCGGGCGCCGCGGGCTGCTCGTCACCCAAGACCGCTATCTATGAACATGAGAATTTCGACGATTCCGGTACGTTTTCCCGCGATTACCCGGTCAGCGATGTGGCGGCCTGTGAAGCTGCGCGCCGTGCCCTGCTGAGCCAGGGCTACATCATCACCAGCAGCGATCCGAAACTGGTGGCCGGCAACAAGAGTTTCCAGCAGACCGGCGAGACCCACCTGCAGATCAGTTTCAATGTGGTGTGCGCTGCTGATGGCAAGGGCAGCAATCACTCGACGATGTTTGCCAACGCCTTGCAGGACCGCTATGCGCTGAAGAAAGTCAACAACTCCGCGAGCCTCGGTGTGGGCGTGCTGGGCTCGGTGTCGATGCCGATTGGCTCCACCGACGACTCGATGGTGAAGGTGGCAAGCGAGACCGTCTCGGCACCGAAGTTCTACGAGCGTTACTTTGCGTTGGTGGACGTGTTCCTGCCGCAGGAAGTAAAGCAGGCCGAGCATATCCCCGAGCAGCCCAAGGCCGACCTCGGCGTGCCCGAGCCCAAGACCGCTCCGGCAGCCGAGAAGGTCGAAGCGCCGAAGGAGGTGCCTGTAGCGCCTGCCGCTGCAGAGCCGCTTGCGCCGCCACCTGAGGCTGCACCGATTGCACCGGTGACAGAGCCCGCTCCGGTTGCACCGGTGACAGAGCCTGCTCCGGTTGCACCGGCGCCGACTGATCCGTCCTTGCCGGCGCCGACGGAAGCGATTCCACCGCTTCCGATGCCTGCGCAGTAACGCAATGCTGTTCTGATGTGGGAGCGGGCTTGCTCGCGAATACGGTGTAACAGTCGCCAAGTGTGTTCAATGACCCACCGCTTTCGCGAGCAAACCCGCTCCCACATTTTGATCGAGGTTGCGGTTGAGTTAAATCCAGTGATCGCCGCTACGTTTAATCCTGAAGAGCAGGAATGTCACGACGTCGACATTTTTTCGTCATGACGGCACTTTAGGCTGGGTTCGCAGGTCATTAATCTGCAACCGCTTTCAACACGAAAAGGAGTCCACCATGGACGATTACCAGGAAGAGCTGCTGGAGTATCAGGCATTCGAGCTAGACCCACTGGATCCTGCCGACGATGCCACCGAGCTGTAACACCGACTTCAGGCGGAGTGGCGCTGACTGCGGCGAAATTCCCCTGGGGTCTGGTTGTTCCAGCGTCTGAAGGCCCTTTGGAAGGCTTGGGCCGAAGCAAAACCGAGCAAGTAGGCGATCTCGCCGAACGCCAGTTCCGTATCGCGAATGTAGGTCATGGCCAGGTCGCGACGGGTGTCATTGAGGATCGCGCGAAACTGCGTGCCTTCCTCGGCCAGTTTGCGCCGCAATGTCCAGGTTGGCAGCTTCAAGCGTGCCGCCACTTCCTCCAGGTCGGGTTCCCGGCCGCCATTGAGCATCGGCCCGAGCAAACGGGTAATGCGCTCGCGCAGGCTGCGGGTGCGGGTCAACTGCTCTAATTCCCTTTCACACAGCTGTAGCAACAGGTGCCAGGTGCTTGGGCAATGCTGCGGGTTGCGCAGCGCC
The DNA here is from genome assembly GCF_059419065.1 of Pseudomonas sp. GW821-FHT07B01. Classification (NCBI taxonomy): domain Bacteria; kingdom Pseudomonadati; phylum Pseudomonadota; class Gammaproteobacteria; order Pseudomonadales; family Pseudomonadaceae; genus Pseudomonas; species Pseudomonas sp. GW821-FHT07B01. The sequence continues at coordinate 62,658 of NZ_JBWKRA010000019.1, forward strand.
AGGGTGGGTTGGCTGAGGCGCAGTTGATTGACCTCGGCGCCGAAGTGGACCACGCCCTCTCCCAGCACCCTGTAGTGGTCGTGGTAGTCCGGCGCGTCGAATTCGATTTCAATGCGCTGGGCCTGCACCGGCTGTTGCGCCAGGCCAGACAATTGCTGCAGCCAGCCGGCGATGATCGAATCCACCACAAAGCGGTTATAGGTGTTGTAGGGGCTGATGGAATAAAACCTCAGCCACGCGCCTTCGGCGTCTTCATGAAAGCTTGATTGCCCGCGATAGTTGGAGCCGTACAGTGCTTCAAAGCGTGTGAGCGTGCGTGCCGCTTCGCGCACGGTGGGCGCTTGGGCGGCAGTAACGCCGGCAAGACCAGCCTGGCTCAAGCGGCTGAGCTGGCCCATACGCAGACCCAGGCCGGGGTTGCCGGTCAGTTGAATGGCCGCGTGGCCCAGGCGCATGTAGCGCGGGATCGACAAGCGTGCGCCGGCCTCAGCCAGGCGAGCTGGATCGAGGCCGTATTGCAGCAGCAGGGGCTGTGGGTCCAGGCCGTGGCTGTGGATGGCGTCGGCCAGGGTGTGCACGAAGCCCACCGACAGATCCCCCAGGCGCACCGGCTTCACGGCGCTACAGCCAGATATTCAGCAGGCGCGCACCATGGGCGTCGCCATCGGCGAAGACTTGCCCATTGCGGCTGAGAAAACTCTGGCCGGCGCTGCCCAGGTCCCAGAATTGCCCGCGCAGAAAGACGCTCATGCCCGCGGTGGCTTCGCTGACAGGTGGCTGGCTGATCAGGGTAAGACGACGCCAGGCCGCGCCCTCACTGGTTTCTTCGGGCTTGAGGCTCACTTCTGAGGGCGTAGATACGCTCTTGAAACCGCGCCACGGACGCTCCCAGGTATCGCGGCCGGTGACAAAAGCGGGTACCGCGATCAATTGCGCGCCTTGCTCGTTGAGCTTGCGGTAGTTGTCCGGGTACCAGCTGTCGCTGCCGACCAGAATGCCCAGGCGCCCGGCGGGGGTATCGACAACGTTGACGACATGCTCATCGCCAGGTTCGATGAAGCCACGTTCATCGTAGATCGGGTAAAGCTGGCGCTGCGGCTGGCCCAGCGGCAAGCCGTCGGCGGCGAACACCACGCTGGCGTTGTACAGCGCGCCGTGGCCGATCTCCAGTTGCCCCTGGATCACGCTCGGGTTGGGCAGGGCGATGGAACCGGCCACCAGGGTCACGCCAAATTCTTTGGCGAGGCCGCCAAACAACACTTGATAGTCGCGGGCCATTGCCGGGGCTTTCATGCGCAGGTACGCATCGTCCATGCGGTTGTCGCCAGTGGCGCTGATCCAGGCTTTGGCAAATTGCAGCGGGTTGCTGATCGACAGCCAGTTCATGGCGTCCTTGAGGTGAGCGGCCTGGTACAGCTCATTCTTTTCTCCGCCGAGCATCAGCCAGGTGCCGATATGTTCCGGCAGCACCACAACGGTCTTGGCATTGATCAGCCCAAGGTCCCGGGCATTTTGCAGGTAGGCCGACAGCTTCAGGTGCAGGCGTTCCAGGCTCTGGTAATCGGCAGGGAACAGTTCCGGCTGGATACCCAGCAGGTTGCCCCGGTCGGCTGGTTCGCCCTCGTTGACGGCGAGGGTGATGCGCAGGTCGGACAGGTAATGCGCCACGGGGCGCTCCTGGGTCCAGACCAAGTACGCGGCGAGTGAGGCAACCAGGGCCATGATGACGGTGAACGCTAGAAGTTTACGCATGGGGCAACAGACAACAGACCAGGTGCAGGGTTCGCGACTAGGGTAGGGCCCATGGCGTGGCTTGCCAAGGGGCGCTGTGCATTTGGATCAATAACTTGTCAGTTTCAGTCATTGAGCCGTGGTCCACCGCCTCTTAGTCTGTGGGACATAAACCGATGGCACGCCGTTCGAGTGCGCCACGTCCCGTGATGATCCGTTGTGGAGTTGTACCATGACCGCTGCTGCCTACCCGCACCTGCTGGCCCCGTTGGACCTGGGTTTTACCACCTTGCGCAACCGTACCCTGATGGGCTCGATGCACACTGGCCTGGAAGAAAAGCCCGGCGGTTTCGAGCGTATGGCCGCTTACTTTGCCGAGCGTGCCCGTGGCGGCGTGGGCCTGATGGTCACCGGCGGTATCGGCCCCAATGACGAGGGCGGCGTGTACGCCGGTGCAGCCAAGCTGACCACCGAAGAAGAGGCGCGCAAGCACAAGATCGTCACCCAGGCCGTGCACGACGCGGGTGGCAAGATCTGCATGCAGATCCTCCACGCCGGGCGTTACGCCTACAGCCCCAAGCAGGTGGCACCGAGCGCTATCCAGGCGCCCATCAACCCGTTCAAGCCCAAGGAATTGGATGAAGAGGGCATCGAAAAGCAGATCCAGGATTTTGTCACCTGCTCGCTGCTGGCCCAGGTCGCCGGGTATGACGGCGTCGAAATCATGGGTTCCGAAGGCTATTTCATTAACCAGTTCCTTGCCGCCCACACCAACCATCGCACCGACCGTTGGGGCGGCAGCTTTGAAAATCGCATGCGCCTGGCGGTGGAAATCGTGCGCCGGGTACGCGAAGCCGTAGGCCCGAACTTCATTATCATCTTCCGCCTGTCGATGCTCGACCTGGTGGAAGGCGGCAGCGTCTGGGAAGAAATCGTGCAGTTGGCCAAAGCCATCGAACAGGCCGGCGCGACGATCATCAACACCGGTATCGGCTGGCACGAAGCCCGCATCCCGACCATCGCCACCAAGGTACCCCGTGGTGCGTTCAGTAAAGTCACGGCCAAATTGCGCGGTTCGATACAGATTCCGCTGATCACCACCAACCGCATCAACACCCCGGAAATTGCTGAGCAAATCCTGGCCGAAGGCGACGCCGATATGGTCTCGATGGCGCGGCCGTTTCTCGCCGACCCCGAGTTCGTCAACAAGGCCGCCGCCGGGCGCGCCGATGAGATCAATACCTGCATCGGCTGCAACCAGGCCTGCCTGGACCACACCTTTGGCGGCAAGCTGACCACCTGCCTGGTCAACCCGCGGGCGTGCTACGAAACCGAGCTCAATTACCTGCCGGTCAAGCAGATCAAAAAGGTCGCGGTCGTCGGCGCCGGCCCTGCGGGTCTGGCCGCTGCCACCGTGGCCGCCGAGCGCGGGCATCAGGTGACCTTGTTCGACTCCGCCAGCGAGATCGGCGGCCAGTTCAATATCGCCAAGCGCGTGCCGGGCAAGGAAGAGTTCTTCGAGACCCTGCGTTATTTCAAACGCAAATTGCAGACCACCCACGTCGAGCTGTGCCTCAACACCCGTGTGGATGTTGCGCAACTGGTAGCGGGCGGTTATGACGAAGTGATCCTGGCCACCGGCATCGCACCGCGTACCCCGGCGATTCCCGGTGTCGACAACGCCAAGGTCCTGAGTTACCTGGACGTGATCCTTGAGCGCAAGCCGGTGGGCAAGCGCGTGGCCGTGATCGGCGCCGGTGGCATCGGTTTTGACGTGTCTGAATTCCTCGTGCACCAAGGCGTCTCCACCAGCCTGGATCGCGAGGCGTTCTGGAAAGAATGGGGCATCGACACCCAACTGCAAGCCCGTGGCGGCGTGGCCGGGATCAAACCCGAGCGCCACGCGCCGGCCCGTGAAGTGTTCCTGCTGCAACGCAAGGCTTCCAAGGTGGGCGACGGCCTGGGCAAGACCACGGGCTGGATCCACCGCACCGGCTTGAAGAACAAGCAGGTGCAGATGCTCAACAGCGTTGAGTACCTGAAGATCGACGATGAAGGCTTGCATATCCGCATCGGCGCTGAGGGCGAGCCGCAAGTCCTGGCGGTGGACAATATCGTCATCTGCGCCGGCCAGGACCCGCTGCGCGAATTGCACGACGGCCTGGTCGCGGCCAACCAGAACGTGCACCTGATCGGCGGCGCCGATGTGGCGGCCGAACTGGACGCCAAGCGCGCCATCAACCAGGGCTCGCGCCTGGCGGCCGAGTTGTAAGGCGACAATAGGGGCGGTGTTAGACTACCGCCCCTTTTTTCATGCAGATGCGCCCACATGGGTCCTTTCAACTGGCTGCCCCACGCGCCCCTTGAACCTTTGCAACTGGATTGGCTGAACGGCGTCGAGCTGGCCGTGCTGCGCCTGGACCGTATCGATCCGCTGATCAGCGGCAACAAGTGGTTCAAGCTCACCGAGCACTTGGCCCAGGCCCGACACGCTGGGGCCACCGGGGTGATGAGTCTCGGCGGTGCGTACTCCAACCATTTGCATGCGCTGGCGGCGGCGGGCAAGCGCTTTGGTTTTCCCACGGTCGGCCTGCTGCGGGGCCATCCTCAAGACACCCCCACGGTTCTCGACCTCACAGCCTCCGGCATGCAACTGCATTGGCTCGGTTATGGCGGTTATCGGGCGCGGCATGAAGCGGGTTTCTGGTTGCCTTGGCGCGAGCAGTATCCTGGCTTTCATCCGATACCCGAAGGCGGCGGTGGGCTGGCCGGTGCGCAGGGCTGTGGCGTGTTGGTCGAGCAGGCGCGGGCGCAACTGGACAGCCTCGGTTGGAGCGATTACGACGCCTGGTGGTTGGCGGCGGGTACCGGCACGACACTGGCCGGGCTGGCACTGGCGGAGGCGGGCGCGCATCCGGTATATGGCGCCATGGCGGTGCCGGATGACCACGGTGTGGCGCAGAACGTGAGTGCCATCGTGCAGGACGGTTATACATTGCTGGACGCCAGTCGCGGCGGCTTTGCCAAGGTCGATCCGCTGCTGCTGGACTTCATCCAGTGCACCGAACAAGCGTGCGGTCTACCGTTGGAACCGCTCTATACCGGGAAGGCGCTGCTGGCGTTGAAACAGCAGATCGAGGCTGGACGCTTCAGCCCCGGCACGCGTCTGATCTTCATCCACACCGGCGGCCTGCAAGGCCGCCGAGGCTTCAGCGACTGACGCAAACCCCTTGTGGGAACTGGCTTGCCTGCGAAAGCGGTCTTGCAGTAAGAGGCACTGTGACTGACACACCGCCTTCGCGGGCAAGCCCGCTCCCACAGGGGAGCTAATTGGCTGGGTTAAAGCCTCCTCCCACCCGGCATCATGCGCAGCGCCGTGTTATCGCGCATCACGTAATGATGAAAGATGCCCGCCAACGCGTGCAGCCCGATCAGCCAGTACCCGATCTGGCCAAACAGCACATGCCAGCCTTCAATCTCCTTGGCCAGTGCCTTGTTTTCTCCAATCAACGGCGGCAACTCCATCCCATAGAACATCACCGAGTGCCCTTCGGCGCTGACGATCAACCAACCGGCAATCGGCATGCCGATCATCAACGCGTACAACGCAGCGTGCATCAGTGTCGCCAGCAGGCTTTGCCATTGCGGCGGTGCCGGCAGGATCTTCGGCGCCACCCCCAGGCTGCGTGCAAACAGGCGCAGCCATACCAGCACAAACACGGTAAGGCCGAGCATAAAGTGCATTTCCACAATCAGCGTGCGTGCGCCGCTGCCTTTGGGGAATTGCCCGCGCAGTTCAATGCAGGCGTAGACCACCGCCAGCAGCACCACCATCAACCAGTGCAACGCAATCGACATGGTGCTGTAGCGCGTATCGGAATTTTTCCACGGCATCGCTGTGTTCCTCACTCATCAGGGCATACCTCCATTCTTTAGCGATGGAGTGCATTAACTGTATGCCTGTTTCGAGCGCTGCGCTTGTTGCCAATGCCGTTGTCTTGACTTCGGTCAGTAGGCCTGCGGCATTTCCCCGCGGGCCAGGCGCTGGTTGATGTCACTGATGACCCGTGGCAGATCGGTGATGGTGTCAATCAGGTAGTGTGGGCGTGAAGCTTCGAACATCGCCTCGATGCGCTGGCGCTCGCTGGCCAGTGTGTCGCTGTCCAGGGCGCGGAATTGCTCGTAGGTGAGGCCCAGCGCGTTGCCCGAGCAGGTCAGGGCCACGGTCCACATGCCGGCACGTCGGCCTTCGAGAATGCCCGGCACGGTGTCGTCGACCTTCACGCAGGCGGCCACATCATCAATGCCCAGGGCGATCACGTTGGCCAGTGCCTGGGCCGGCCAAGGGCGACCGTTGGGGACTTCGTCGGTAGCCACGACGTGGTCGGCGACATAGCCGTTGGTGGCGGCCAGGGCCACGACCTTGTCCATCACTTGCTTGGGATAGCCGGAGCAGGAGCCGATCTTGATCCCTTGGGCCCGCAGCGCTGCAATGGTGTCGAGGGCGCCGGGGATCAGGGCCGAGTGTTCAGCGATCTTCTCGATCTGCAGCGGCATGAAGCGCTGGTAGATGGCGGTCACATCGTCGTCGGTCGGCGTGCGGCCGAACGCCTTGCGGTAGCGTTCGGCAACCTGCGGCTGGTCGCAGAGGGTACGGATATGGTCCCACTTGCCCATGCCCATCGGGCCACGGGCTTCCTCGATAGACACCTGCACGTCGAACTCGGCGAAGGCCTCGACAAAAATCTGCGTGGGGGCGAAGGAGCCGAAATCGACCACGGTGCCGGCCCAGTCGAGGATAACGGCCTGGAGGGTGTTGGGGTTTTGATAGTTCATGGTTCAGATCCTGTGGTAATGGGGGGGTCAAATGTCCAACACTTCCATTTCTTGCAGCACCTCGGCGATGGCCTCGACCGCCGCGCGCATGCCGGCTGCGTCGACATGGCCGATGCAGCCCACGCGAAAGGTTTCCACCTGGGTCAATTTGCCGGGGTACAGGATGAAACCCTTGGCCTTGACCCGTTCGTAGAAGTCCTTGAACTGGTAGCGCGGGTCTTTTGGGGCGTGGAAGGTGACGATGATCGGCGCCTGGATTGCCGCCGGCAGAAAGCTGCGCAGGCCCAGCGCGGCCATGCCATCCAGCAGTGCCTGGCAGTTGTCCGCGTAGCGTTGATGGCGGGCGGGCAGGCCGCCTTCTTCTGCGTATTGCAGCAGCGCCTCATGCAGGGCGGCAACCACGTGGGTCGGCGGGGTGAAGCGCCATTGTCCGGTCTTGGCCATATAGGTGTGCTGGTCGAACAGGTCCATCGCCAGGGAATGGCAGTTGCCCTGGGACGCAGCCAGCGCCGCTTTTTCGGCAAAGACAAAGCCCATGCCCGGTACGCCTTCCAGGCATTTGCCCGAGGCGGCGATCAGCGCGTCGAAGGGGATTTCGCGGGCATCAATCGGTAGCGCGCCGAAGGAACTCATGGCGTCGATGATCAGGCGCTTGCCGTGGTGCTTGACCACCTGGGCGATCTCCCTCAACGGGTTGAGAATGCCGGTGCTGGTTTCACAATGAATCAGCGCGACGTGGGTGATGGCGCTGTCGGCGTGCAGCAGGCGATCCACATCGGCGGCAGTGGTGGGCTCGTCTTCGGGGGTTTCAAAGGTGCTGAATGCGCGGCCAAGCACCTCGCAGATTTTCGCGAGGCGCTTGCCGTAGGCGCCGTTGATGAGCACCAGCACCTTGCCATTGCGGGGGACCAGGGTGCCGATCGCAGCTTCGACGGCGAAGGTGCCGCTGCCTTGCAACGGCACGCAGTGGTGGCTGTCGGCGCCGTTGAGGATCGCCAGCAACTGGCTGCACACACTGGCTGTGAGCTGGTTGAAGCGGTCGTCCCACGAGCCCCAGTCCGTCATCATTGCCTGGCGGGTGCGGTTCGAGGTGGTCAGGGGGCCGGGGGTCAACAGGATCGGCGCGGCAGTGGGCATGTCAAATCCTCGCAAGGTGTTGGGGTTCAAGCTACGGCGCCTAAATTGCAGTTTGGCTTGTCATCAATCAAATTGTTTGTTGTTATGCGAGCTATCAGTGAGGCCGATAGCTATGAATCTGTTCCAACTGCGTGCATTCGATGCCGTGGCCCGTGAGGGCAGTTTTACCCGCGCGGCGGCTCGGCTGTTTATCAGCCAGCCGGCGGTGACCGGGCATATCAAGGCGCTTGAGGAGCACTACCAGATCCCGCTGTTGCGCCGCACCGCACGTCGGGTGGAATTGACCGAGGAGGGCGCACGCCTGGCGGCCATCACTCGGGCGATCTTCGGTTTGGTCGACGAGGCGCAAACCCTGCTGGAGGCCAACCGCCAGTTGCTCACCGGGCGCCTGGAAGTGGCGGCGGACGGCCCTCACTTGGTCATGCCGATGATCGCCAGCCTGCGCGCGCGCTACCCTGGCATTACCGTGAACCTGCGTTTGGGCAATGCTCAGGAAACCCTGGCGGCGCTGCTGTCCGAACATGCCGATGTGGCGGTGCTCACCGAGGTGGAGCCGCGCAATGGCCTGCACTTGCAACCCCTGGACCAGTCACGGATTTGCGCCTTGGTGCCGGCCGCACACCCGTGGGCCAAGCAGCCCGACGGTATTGAACTGGCGCAGTTGCATGAGGTGATCATGGTGCTGCGCGAGCCCAGTTCCACCACCCGCCGCACCTTTGACGACGCCTGCCTGGCGGCGAATGTGCAGCCCAAAGTGCTGCTGGAACTGGACAGTCGGGAAGCTGTGAGCGAGGCGGTGGCGGCAGAATTGGGCGTGGGCGTGGTGTCGTCGATGGAGGTCAGCCCGGACCCGCGTGTGCAGGCGGTGCCGATCCTCGGCGATGGCCTGCTGAATCGGCATATGCTCGGCTGCATGGAGCGCCGTCGCTCGCTGCGCTTGATTCAGGCGTTTTTCGAGTTGGCATGAAGGCTCTCACGCACGATCTCCAGGAAGGTCGCGACCACGCGGCGTGAACTCTGCTCTTTCAGGCACACCAGGGTTTCTTTCATGCGTTGTGTGCAATCGCGGATCGGCATGGCGTATACCCGCGCGTCGGCGCCGAACTCTGCCGCCGACACCACGCCCACGCCGATTCCCACCACCACGGCTTCCCGGGCGGCCTCGCGGCCTTCCACCTGGATCGCCGGACGAATGCGCAGGCCGGCCTGGCGCATCTCCTGCTCCAGGGTCTGACGGGTGACCGAGCCGGTTTCCCGCAGTACCAGCGGGGTGTCATCGAGGTCGGCCAGGCAGATCGACTCGCGCCCGGCCCAGGCATGGTCCCGTGCGACAAAAGCCAGCAGTTGGTCGTCGGGCAGCGGCACTGACAACAGGCGCACATCATCGACATCGCGCCCCAACAGCGCCAGGTCGGCCTGGTAGTTGTAGAGGCGCGACAGTGACTCATCGGTGTTGCCGGTTTCGATTTTTACGCTGATCCCAGGGTAGCGCTGGCAGAAGCGCGCAATCTGCGGCAGGACGTGCACGGGCGCATCCACCGCCAGAGTGAGGGTACCGGTGAGCAGGGCGCGCGAATCCTGCAGCAACTCTTCGGCTTCAGCCTCGATCACAAACAGGCGCTGGGTGATACCCAGCAGGCGTTCACCCAGATCGGTCAGGCGCACCGAACGCTTGTTGCGGTGAAACAGCAATACGCCGAAGCGCTCTTCCAGTTTGCGCACCTGGTCGGAAATCGCAGGCTGGGTCAGGAACAGCCGTTCTGCAGCGCCGGTAAAACTGCCGTGGATGGCCACTGCATGGAAGGCTTTGAGCTGGGCATGGGAAACCGACATGGTGCGTCCTCTTAAAACCTGGGCTTATATTTGAAATACGATAAATCGATTTTACCTATGAGTCAGCCATTGCTTTGATGCACCTCAGTTGCCGTAGGTTGAGTCCTACAACCACGGCGGCCATGGGCGCAGGCACACAGCACCCATCTGACCAATACCGCGCTATTCAAGGCCCGGCATTGCAGTGCTCAACCATAAGAACAACAGGCGTTTTCTTTCGATTCTGCCGGCACACTCACACCTGAGGTCAGAACCACCATGAATATCCCTATGGGTAGCATCAAGCGTTGGCGCGTGCAGATTTTCGCCATTACCTGGCTGGCGTACGCCGCGTTCTATTTCACTCGCAAAGCCTTTTCGGTGGCAAAGCTGGGAATTGGCGACGACCCGAGTTTCCCCCTCGACAAAATGACGATGGCTAACCTGGATGGCCTCTATCTCGCAGCGTATGCGGTGGGCCAGTTCACCTGGGGCATGCTTGCAGACCGCTTCGGGCCACGGGTAGTGGTGCTCGGTGGCTTGTTGATTTCCGCAGGCGCGGCGCTGGTGATGGGCACCTTTGCCACTTTGCCGATTTTTGTCACCTGCATGTTGGTACAGGGCTTGGCCCAGTCCACTGGCTGGTCGGGGTTGTGCAAGAACCTCGGTAGTTTCTTCCCGGCCCAGCAGCGGGGGCGGGTGCTGGGGCTGTGGAGTTCGTGTTATGCATTTGGCGGGTTGGTCGCGTCACCGTTTGCCGGTTGGTGGGCTTATACGCTGATCGGCAGCTGGCATGCGGCGTTTATTTCCAGCGCCGCAGTGGTGGCGGTGGTGGCCGTGCTGTTCTTTATGTTCCAACGCAATACTCCACAGGATGTGGGTTTGCCGGCAGTCGAACCCGAGCCCGTGTTGAGCGCCGAGCAGTTGGCCGCCGAGCAGCGCGTGAGCGTACTCGAACCCCTGCGCGCAATCCTGCGCAACCGTACGGTGTTGACCCTGGGGCTGGCGTACTTCCTGCTCAAACCGGCGCGCTACGCGATTCTGTTGTGGGGGCCGGTGATCGTCTACGAGCAGATGCCGTCGGTGGGCAAGGTCGGCGCCGCCATCGTGCCCACCGCGTTTGAGCTGGCCGGTTTACTGGGGCCGGTGTTGATCGGCCTGGCCTCCGACAAACTGTTCGGTGCTCGGCGCATGCCCGCCTGTGTGCTCAGCCTGTTGGCGCTGACGGTTGCCCTGGCGTTGTTTATGGGCGCGCTGCACACCGGCAGTGTGGTGCTGGTGATGACGTTGCTGTTTGTCATGGGGCTGACGCTGTATGGGCCGGACTCGATGATCAGCAGCACGGCGGCCATCGACTTCGGCACCGCCAAGGCCGGCGCTACCGCTGCGGGCTTTGTCAACGGCTGCGGTTCGGTGGGGGCGATCCTGGGTGGCTTGCTGCCAGGCTATTTCGATACCGTGACGGTATTTATTGTGTTTGCCGGTGCGGCACTGTTTTCGTCGCTGGTGCTGATGCCCTACTGGAATGCCAGGCCCGCCGTACTGGAACAGGCCGGGGATTTTGTGCCGGACCGCAATGCGGTGATCAAACCCTTGCGCACCTGAGTACCCTGGCCGGTTTTTTGGTGGAACGAAGCGTTCTCGCGCTATAAACTCTGCCCCCAAAGCGCCGGCCAGTAGACGTTTCGGCGCGATGGGAATAAGAGAGTGAGTCATGGGCGCACAGTGGAAAGTCAAACATAAAGAAGCGGCAGCCAATGCCAAGGGCAAGATTTTCGGCAAGCTGGTGAAAGAAATCACCATCGCCGCCCGCAACGGCGCCGATACCGCGACCAACGCGCACCTGCGCCTGGTGGTGGAACAGGCCAAAAAAGCCTCGATGCCCAAGGAAACCCTGGACCGCGCAATCAAAAAGGGCGCCGGTCTGCTCGGTGAGACCGTGCAATACCACCGCGTGACCTACGAAGGTTTCGCGCCGCACCAGGTGCCTTTGATCGTCGAGTGCGTGACCGACAACATCAACCGCACCGTGGCGGAAATCCGCGTGGCCTTCCGCAAGGGCCAACTGGGCGCTTCCGGTTCGGTGGCCTGGGATTTCAACCATGTGGGCCTGATCGAAGCATCGCCGGACACGCCAGACGCCGATCCAGAAATGGCCGCCATCGAAGCCGGCGCCCAGGACTTTGAAGAGGGTGAAGAAGGCGCCACCTTGTTCATTACCGAAACCACCGACCTGGATGCCGTGCAGAAAGCCTTGCCGGAGCAGGGCTTTACCGTGCTGTCGGCCAAGCTGGGCTATATCTCCAAGAACCCGGTCAGCGGTTTGACCGATGAGCAGATGGCTGAAGTCGAGGCGTTCCTGGAAGGCCTGGACAACCATGATGATGTGCAGGATATGTTTGTCGGCCTGGCGGGCTGATGTTTATCTGAGTACACGCGGTCAACCTGTGGGAGCGGGCTTGCTCGCGAATGCGGTGTGACAGTCAACAGATGTATTGGCTGTTCCACCGCATTCGCGAGCAAGCCCGCTCCCACATTGGTTTAGTGGTGTTGCATAGATTCGAGCAAGACCTCAATTTCTTCAAAGCCCGGCCGCGCCAGCACATCCGGCTGGCAGCAGCGTTGTTGCAGTGCCTGCAAGCCTTCGTCACTGGCCTCAACCCGCTCCAACATTTCCCCCAGCAACACTCCGAACGCGCGCACTTCAATACGCTGCAGCGCACGGGTTTCCAACGTGTCCGCCGTGGCATGGAAGGAGGCCGCGCCAAAGTCTCCCAGCAAGCAATCACCTTCTGCGTTCCACAAAATATTGTGACCATACAGGTCACCATGGGTAATGCCGTGCCGATGCAGGTGCGCCGCCACCGAAGCAATGCCCTGCGCCATGCGCAGTGCTACGTCCAGGCTGAAACGGGTGGTGGGTGCGTAGACATCCCGCGTGCACGACGCCAGGCTCGGCAGGGCTGCGAGGTTGCGGTAACTCGGGTCGATCAGCTCCATCACCAGGGCGGCCTGGTTATCGGGATGGCCGACGACGCGTCCTTCAACCTTGATCAGGCTGGGATGCAGGCCGGCAGCGATGCAGGCTTGCATTTCATGCAGCGGTGAACCGTCGCTGGTGATGGTGCCCTTGTACAGCTTGACCGCGACCGGCAACGCCCGGGGTTTCCACAGCGCCTTGCGAATAATCCCCGAAGCGCCTTCGCCAAGGACTTCGCCCATGTCCAGCTCCTGCCAGGCGATGTTCGGCGTCGCCTCATCACTGCTCACCTGCACGGCCATTTCCACCGGGTTGCCGGCGTAGGCCAGCCAGGTCAGGCTCGGCAGGGTCAGCAGCCACTGCGGTAGCTGGGTGAGGCGGTTGGAGGCGATACGGATCAACTCCAGGTGTTGGCACTGGGCCAGGCTTGGCGGCAGGTCGGTCAACTGGTTACCGGCCAACATCAACTTTTGCAGTAACGGGCGCTGACCCAGTTCATCGGGCAATTGGCTGATGCAGTTGTCGGTGAGGATTAGCCAGCGCAACTGTGGCGGCAGGGCGGCGGCGGCTACCTGGCTGATCTGGTTGGCCTTGAAGCCGATCATGCTCAGCTTGGCGCACTGGCCCAGGCATTCGGGCAGTTCGGTAAAAGCGTTGTCCGAACAGAACAGCACGCGCAGGTTCGTCAGGCGGTGCAGGTCGTCGGGCAGGCTGCTCAGGGCGTTGCCGGTGAGGTTGAGGATTTCCAGCGAGTCGGCCAGTTCGAAGATTTCCCGGGGAAACTCGGTCAGCCCGCAGGCAAGGTCCAGGCGTGTAGCGCCGGCCAATTGGCCAGCCTTGAGTTGGGCGAGGGTATTCATGCAGGGCGCGGTGCTCGGAAGGGGGCGTAAAAGGCGCTCATGATAGCGGCTCGGGCGCGGGTTGCGGGCACAGCGTGTGCAATTGGCGCAGGCGGCTGGCGGTGCGGGCGAGGTCGATGGCCTGGCCTTCCAGGCATTTATCCAGGGGCTGGTGACCGATAAGTGTCAGTTGCTTGTCCTGGTCGTAGAGCACGTCTACCAGGTTGATAAAGCGCTGTTGCACGGCGATGGGGCATTCGGCCAACTGCGGTAGGCCGTCGATGATCCAGTGGTCGAAGTCCTGGCACAACAACAGGTAATCCATGACCGCCGTGAGCTGTTCGCACAGGTCGTTGAAGGTAAATGCGATGGTTCGTGCCTGATGGCCTCGGCACTGTAACTGCCGAGTGCCGACCTTCAGGGTTTGCACCGGGCAATCTGTGGCAGGCAGGCCCAGGCTTTCACGCTGGCCTGTTGTACCTGGCCATACATACTGGCCGCCCGTGAAGCGTTGTTGGGCGTGGGCCTGAGCCAGGCTGCGAAAGTCCTGAGGCGCACTGACTTCCAGCACCTCCATGCGCGCGGCGATCAGCTCGATCACCGGCTTGAAACGTTCGTGGTACAGCGGGTGGGACAGCAATCCTTCGGGTGGGTAGTTGGAGGTCACCAGCACCAGCACGCCGCGCTGGAACAGGGCCTTGAACAGGCGGCTGATGAGCATCGCATCGCCGATATCGTGCACATGGAATTCGTCGAAACACAGCACTCGGCAGCCGGTCAGCAGCTCGTCCAGAGTGGCGCCCAAGGCATCGTCATGCTCGCGGTGCAGGAACATGCCCTGGTGCAGCCGGGCGAAGAAGGTGTGGAAATGCACGCGCTGCTTCTCGGCGATGGGCAACGCCTGGAAAAATCCGTCCAACAGCCAGCTTTTGCCACGCCCCACCGGGCCGTGCAGGTACAGGCTGCGCGTGACCTGGCCGTTGAGCAGGTGCTGGGCCTCGCGATTCAGGGCGGTAATCGCCCGGATTTGCCCATCACTGAGGGTATAGCCCTGTTGTACGGCTTTTTTTTGAAAATACGCCGGGATAGGCGAGGCGTCCGAGGCGTCGGTTTTTTTACCCAGCAGGCGCTGGAGCAGGGCAAGCACGGCCAAGAATAATCACTCTGTATTGCGGTGGTCGTTCACTGTAGGACGCTCGATGCCGTTTGACCAATAGGAAAGGGCCCCAAGCCATGCAAACTGGCACTTTCGCGTTAACTGGCTAACCTCATACACAGTTGTCACCCCTGTATAAGGAATTGGGGCTGTGAAGGGACCGGCGGTATTGGCTGTCATGGGCACGATGCTCTGCAACACGGTGTTTGCTGCGCAACTCCAGGTGGAGGTGCGCATCGACGTGCAGCGGGGTTGCCAGTTGGTGGGCACCACCCGCAATGCGGGCATTGAGCAACTTGGCGTATTGGATTTCGGCAGCGGCCCGCGTCTGGATGACCCGGCCGGCCCCCTGAGTGCGGCCCTGATCAGCCAACGCCAGCCGCGCCTGGAATGTAACCCCGACACGCCTTACCAAGTGCGCGTTGACGGCGGCCTGCATGGCGGCGTCGGCGAAGTACGTTATCTCGCCAATCCGGCGCCCTCCAGTCGGCCCATCCCCTATCGAATCTATGCCGACGCCGCGCGGCTGATCCCCTTGCCGGTGGACGTGCCGATCAGCGGCCGCGTGCCGGACACCGGCTCTGTCGACCTGCCGCTGTATGGCCGCATCGAACCGCTCAAAGGCATTCCCGCTGTCGGCCGTTATTCCGACCTGCTCAAGGTCACGGTCACATGGTAAGCCGCTACCTGGCTGTGACGGCCCTGGGTGGCCTGCTGTTGCTGGCGGATGACGCGCAGGCGGCGGTGGTCAACGGCCAGGTCCACGTGCGTTTGGTGATCACCGCCAGTTGCGAAGTGAGCAAAGACGTGGAAACCGCGCCGGTCACGCCTGAGGGCGGCACGGCGCTAATGGATTTCGGCAGCCAGGGGCCGACCTGGAGCAACACGCTGGGCGCGTCGATTTCCGATGCCGACAAGGCGCCGCTGTCGGTGTCCTGCAACCCCTCGGTGGTCAGCAGTTTCACGGTGACCATCGACGGCGGCGCTAATGGCGACGGCACCACGCGGCGCCTGAGCAATGGCCGCCAGACCATTCCTTATCGACTGTCGGCTGATCCCCAGGGGCGCAGTGCCTACAGGATCGGCCAGCAACGCAATTTCGTCGTGACCCAGGGCGCCCAGGTACCGATCCCGGTATTCGGTTCCGTGGTGGCGAATACCAGGGCCCTACCGGCCGGCATCTACACAGACACCCTGACGGTGACTCTGGATTGGTAAACCATGAGGATGGATATCATGCATGTACTTGTATCGCGAATCGGCCTCTGTGCCCTGGGCCTGGGGCTGGCGTCCAGCCTGAACGCGGCGACCACGGTGACCGGGCAGATCAGTTCCAGCCTGACCTTGATCGCCAGTTGCCAGGTCAACGGCTCCGGGGCGGCCACCGGGTTGAATTTCGGTAGCTTGAACTTCGGCACCACCAACAGCCTGTTTACCAATGCCGACGCCCAGTTGCTCGGCGGCACCGGTACCGGCGGCGCGTTGTCGATCCTGTGTTCGGCTGGCACCGCGCCAACGATCAAGGTGCGTGCCGGCGCCCACGACGGTGCTTCCCCCGGTGGCACCCGTGCGCTGGCCGATGGCGTGGGTAACTTCGTGCCCTACGATTTCTACACTGACAGCGGGCGTTCAGCGCTGTTGGCGATTGACGGCGTGGTGACCCTCGCCACCAGTACCGGCGTGGCGCAGACCGTCAACCTTTACGGCCGGGCGGTGGGCAAGGCGGGACTGCCAGCGGGCACCTACACCGACACCGTGGCCGTGGAACTGACGTTCTAACGATGTGGCCCAGGGTGTTGCTCGCCATCGGCCTGGCGATACCGTTGCCGCTGTCGGCGGTGGTCAACCAGAGCTTCCAGGTGAGTGCGACCATCACGCCGGGCTGTCTGATCGTGGGCGGCGGCGCCAACTACGGCACCTTGGCCTACGGCAGCTATTCGGCCCTGGCCACCAGCACGGTCACAGCGGCTCTCACTGGCGGCGTAACCCTGCAATGCACGCCGGGCGTGGCCCTGAGCATGAGCGTGGATGGCGGCCTGTACAGCAGCACCGGGCGCAATTTGCAGCTCAACAGTGGTAGCGCGCGGGTGGCTTACCAATTGTTTCGCGATGCGGCGTTCAGCCAGAGCCTGGGGATCAACCAGAGCGTCAGCGTGACCTACAGCGATGCGAGCAACATCAGCCTGCCGATTTACGGGCGGGTGGTTTTACCGGGCAATCAGCCTGGGGGGACGTACAGCGACACGCTGCAGGTGCAGCTGACGTGGTAGGGCTAACGGTTTTAAGGAGGGGTGTCATGGGTTGTGCTTTGCGACGGTTATGGACCGCGGGTTTCGCCTTGGGGGCGTTATGCTCGGCAGGGTTTGTACAGGCGGCCAGTTCGGTGCTGATCTGGCCCATCGACCCGGTGCTGGAGGCTGACCAACAGGCCAGCGCGCTGTGGCTGGAGAACCGTGGCACCGAGACCGCCAACCTGCAGATCCGCGTGTTTGCCTGGAGCCAGAATGGCTTTGACGAGCAGTACCAGAACCAGCGCGATGTGATCGGCAGCCCGCCGGTGGCCAAGATCGAGCCGGGCCAGAAGCAACTGGTGCGCCTGACCCGCACCCGGGAAGTGCCGCCGGGGCAGGAGTTGGCCTATCGCATCATCATTGATGAAATCCCCTCGGCGTTGCAGGTGCCGGCGCCGCCGGAGGGCAAGAACACGGCGGCGGCGATTCGCTTTCAGATGCGTTATTCGGTGCCGCTGTTTGCCTACGGCGCCGGCTTGTGGAGCAAAGATGACGCTACCCGCCAGCGCGACCCCAAGGGCGCGGGCAAGCCGCAGTTGAGCTGGCAAAAGGTCAACGTGGCAGGGCGCAACTACATCGAGGTGCGCAACCAGGGCGCCGTGCATGCGCGGCTTACCGATGCGTCATTCAAACAGGGCGGGCAGACCCGGCCGTTGGTGGACGGCCTGCTCGGCTATGTGCTGCCGGGCGCGAGCATGCGCTGGCCGGTGCCGGATGCCGTATCGGCCGACCAGCCGTTGCAGGTCCGGGTCAACGGCGCACCGCAACTGGAGAGCCTGGCGCCCAAGCGATAGCCGTGATGTAGCGCAACGGGCACACGCCCGGGTTTTAACAGGATGGAGATGTCCATTGAAGGACACAACGCCATGGTGAGTCGTGGTTGGGCTCGGGTTTTATGGCCGTCGGTGGCAGTGGCAAGCGGGCTGTGGGGCGCAGCGATGGCGGGCGACCTGCCGCCGCCGCCCGGCAGCATGGAGGCAGTTGCCGATGCACAGCTGTTTCTGGAACTGGTGGTCAACCAGATGGACACCGGCCGCGTCATCGCGGTCGAGCAGCGCGCCGGCCAGCTGTTTGTGCCGGCCAGCGCGTTGCAGGAAGTGGGCATGAAACTGCCCGGTGAGCCCGTCGGCAGTGTGGCCCTGGAACAAGTGCCGGGCCTGCACAGCGACTACGACAGCAACGGCCAGCGGCTGCTGCTGGATGTGCCGCCCTCCTGGCTGCAGGAACAGTTCATCGGCAACCGCAATACCTATCCGCGTACCCAGGCCATGAGCAGCTTCGGCGCCTTGCTCAACTATGACGTGTATTTCAATGACACCGACGATGGCGGCAGTTACCTCGCGGCCTGGAACGAAGTACGGCTGTTCGACACCTGGGGCACCTTGTCCAACACCGGGCAACTGCGCCAGACCCTGTCCGATGGAATCAGCAGCGGCACCCTCGACAATGGTTACCGACGTTACGACACCACCTGGCGTTTTTCCGACGATGAGCGCCTGCTGACCTACGAGGCCGGCGACGTGATCAGTGGCGCGCTGCCCTGGAGTAGCTCGGTGCGCCTGGGCGGGGTGCAACTGTCCCGGGATTTTGCCGTGCGCCCCGACCTGGTCACGTACCCCTTGCCGCAGTTTGCCGGTGAGGCGGCGGTGCCCTCGTCGGTGGACCTGTTTATCAACGGCTACAAATCCGACAGCGCGCGACTGCAACCCGGCCCCTACACCCTGACCAACATCCCATTCATCAACGGTGCCGGCGAGGCCGTGGTGGTCACCACCGATGCCTTGGGCCGCCAAGTGTCGACCACGGTACCGTTCTACGTCACCAGCACTTTGCTGCAACAAGGCTTGACGGACTTTTCGCTGGCCGCCGGTACTTTGCGCCGTGACTACACCCTACGGGACTTCGGCTACGGACCGGGCGTGGCCAGTGGCACGTTCCGCTATGGCTATTCCGATAACCTGACCCTGGAGAGCCACGCCGAAGCCTCCAGCGACCTGAGCCTCGGCGGGCTCGGCGGCAACCTGCGCCTGGGCAACTTCGGCGTGCTCAATACCGCCCTCAGCCAGAGCCAGTTCGACAGCCGCACGGGCCAGCAACTGAGCCTCGGTTACCAGTACAACAGCACGCGCTACAGCTTTATGTACCAACGGGTGGAACGTCGCGACGACTACGCCGACCTGACCCTGGTCGATACCCCATACGCCAGCCTCAGCAAGCGCAGCGAGCAGGTGACCTTGAGCCTCAACCTTCAACGTTTCGGCAGCCTGGGCCTGGGCTATTTCGACGTGCAGGCGGCGG
The DNA here is from genome assembly GCF_059419065.1 of Pseudomonas sp. GW821-FHT07B01. NCBI lineage: Bacteria > Pseudomonadati > Pseudomonadota > Gammaproteobacteria > Pseudomonadales > Pseudomonadaceae > Pseudomonas > Pseudomonas sp. GW821-FHT07B01. The sequence goes on from NZ_JBWKRA010000019.1 coordinate 81,738, forward strand.
ACGACTCGCGCACGCGCCTGCTCAACCTGAGCTGGAGCAAACCGTTGTGGCGCAACACCAGCTTTTATCTGTCAGCCAACCGCGAAATCGGTGACAGTAACTGGGCCATGCAGGCGCAACTGGTCATCCCGTTCGACCTCAACGGCAGCCTGGCCTTGAGCACCGAGCGCAGCAAGGATGGCGCCAGTCGCCAGCGCATCAACTACAGCCGCGCGGTGCCCAGCGAAGGCGGGGTGGGCTACAACCTCGGCTATGCCCAGGGCGATGCCCCCAGCTATCGACAGGCCGACCTGACCTGGCGCTTGCAGTCGGTGCAGTTGCAGGCCGGCGTGTACGGCAGCAGTGAGGCCATGACGCGCTGGGCCGATGCCAGCGGCTCGCTGGTGTGGATGGGCGGCGAAACCTTTGCCGCCAACCGCATCAATGACGCCTTTGTGGTAGTGAGCACCCAAGGCTTTGCCGGGATTCCGGTGCGCTACGAAAACCAACTGGTGGGCCAGACCGACCGCAACGGCCATTTGCTGGTGCCGTGGAGCAGTGCCTATTACCGCGGCAAATACGAGATCGACCCCTTGAACCTGCCGGCGAATGTGCAAAGCCCCAATGTTGAGCAGCGCGTATCGGTACGCCGTGGCAGCGGTTACCTGCTGGAATTCCCCCTGCGCCGGGTGCTCGCTGCAAGCATCACTCTGGTGGACCGCCAGCATCAGGAGTTGCCGCTGGGCAGCCTGGTAGTGCACGAGCAAAGCAACACCCAAGCAGTGGTCGGCTGGGATGGCCTGGTGTATCTGGAAAACCTCAGCGCGCACAACACCTTGCAGGTCACCCTCGGTGAGGGCCGCACCTGCCAGGCGACATTTGATATTGATGAGCAGCAACAGGACGTGCCCTTGATCGGGCCATTAGTGTGCCAATGAGGGATCGAACAGGGAGTGTTCAGGTGAGGGGCTGCGTAGGGTTATATGGCGTAGGTTTGTTGTTTTGCGGACAGGCGATGGCGGCGTGTTCGGTGGTGTCCACCGTGCCAGCCAGTTTTGGTTCGATCAGTTCGATGACGGTGCGCACCGCCGCGCAAACCAGCTCTACGGCCAACTCAGGGTTGAGTTGCACCTCGGCGCTTATATCGCTGCTGGTGTCTACCGATCACTTTTACGCCACGATCACCTCGCCCCAGACCGGTATGGTCGGGCCGACCGGTGATGTGATCAGCTATACGATTTATGGCAACAACAGCACCAGCTATCCCATCACCCGTGGCAGCCAATTCGATTTCGGCGGCGCTGGCGGCATCGCCCAGAGCATTGGCCTGATCGCAGGGCCCGGCGCGAAAACCGTACCGCTGTACCTGAGCAGCATCACCGGCAGCAACGTCGCCGCCGGGGTGTACACCGAGACACTGAGCATCGCCTGGGTGTGGAATTATTGCTCGGGGATCGGCCTTGGCGGCATTTGCCTGGGACGTGACACCGGCAGTGGCACGGCGTCCCTGACCGTCAGCATGACCGTGACCAACGACTGCCAGATCACTGCCCCGAATATCAGCTTCGGCAGCGCGCCGGTGGTCAGTGGGTTTACTGCGGTGAGCGGGCAGACCATCAACATCGCCTGCACCAAGGGCAGCGCCTATACCGTGGGCTTGAGCGATGGCCAGAACCCGGTGAGTGTCGGCGGCCGGCGGCGTATGGTTTCCGGCGGCAATTACCTGGCCTATGACATTTTCAAAAGTGCCGGCACCACGCGTTGGGGCAGTGTCGGCGCGACGCGGCGGGCCAGCTCCACGGCCGAGGTCAATCCCGGCAACGGCTTGGGTAATGGCAGCCAGGTGTACAACTACAACGCCAAGGTCTACACCGACCAGCCCACGCCACCGGCTGGCACCTATCTGGATAACGTGGTGTTGGACGTCGGTTTCTAGAATGGCGTCTGCAACGCGGCGGCCTGATCCACCGGGCTGACCATCGCGTAGTTGTAGCCGCCTCCCGACCAGTAGTCGGCCTGCAAGCCATCGGCACTGCGGCTGCCGCGAGGCAGGAAACCGTTGTTCGGGCCCGGCGGGCGGATATAGAAGCTGATGCGCCGGCCTTGCGCGTCCTGGTACAGCACCATGGCTGCCGCGCCTTGGTCGGTGGTGAGCAGGCGCCCGCTGACCGGTTTGAAACCGGCTTGGCTCAGGTCGGGCAGGCGATGGGCCTTGTTGAAGTAACGGTCGAGCCAGGCCTGCATGGTGCCGCGGTCCTGGGCGTTGTAGTCGGCGGGCATGATGCCGTCCTGGGCAAACAGGCGGTAGGCCTGCATGGCGTCGGTCATCGGCAACAGTGGCGGCTGGGTGGCTTCACGGGCGTGCCAACCGCCAACCCCGCCGAGGCTCACGGCGATCAGCAACAACGCCGCCGTGGCCAAGTGCCGACGGGACTGTTTCTTGATGCGCTGGCGAATCAGCGCCGGGTCCAATGCCGGGTTGTGCGGCTGTTGCAGGGCGCCGCTCAACGACGCACGCAGCAACTGCGCATCCTGTTGCCAGGCCTGTACCTGGGCCGCCACTTCGGGGTGGCTGGCCAGCCAGGTTTCAAGCACACGGCGATCAGTGTCCGGCAATTGGTGATCGACGTAGGCATGTAAATCGCGTTCGCTGGGGGGCAGACTGATCATTTGAGTCTCCGCAGGGCAGGGCCGGTCATTTCGCCATCGCTGAGTTGACGCAGCGCTTGGCGTGCGCGGGACAGGCGTGACATCACGGTGCCGATGGGCACCTTGAGGATCTCGGCCACTTCCTTGTAGCTCAAGCCCTCGACGGACACCCACAGCAACAGGGCGCGCTGTTCGGTGTTCAGTTGGTCGAAGGCTTGCAGGGTGGATTGGGCCAGCACCGTGCGTTCCACCGAAGGTTGCACGTCATCGCGGCCGGTGAAGAATTCGAGCATGCGCGCATAGCGGCGGTTGCGGCGGTGGGCGTCGAGGAACTGCCGGTAGAGGATCGAAAACAGCCAGGCGCGCAGATCGCCCTCGATACGTTTATCGGCCCAGGCGACGATCGCGCGTTCCAGGGTCGATTGCACCAGGTCATCGGCGCTGCTGCTGTTGCGCGTCAGGGACACGGCAAAACGCCGCAACCTGGGGATGAGTTCGCGTAACTGTTCGTCGAGTTCATGCATGGGTGTCTGGCTGATCACTACGCTGGGACTAGAGAGACGCCCGGCGTTGAAGTTTATTCCCCGTCCCGCAAAATAAATCCAGGGCCTTGGAATAGAGCCAATCGGCGTTCGTCTTAATGCTCCGACCTTATGTTTCAGCCTGAGGCCTCTGGCCCTGGAGTTCCTGCATGGTAGATCACTCATCACCCCCCCGTCCTCCCTTGAGCACTGCGAGCCTGATCGCACGACTTGCCGGCATCGGTGCCGTGGTTGCGGTTGTTGCCGGGGCATTTGCCTACGTCAATGGCACGCTCGACCCACAACGCCTGCGGCCAAAAACCTTGGTCAATGCTCTGGAAACCAATAACGGCGTGCATCCGGGCTTTCGCCGTAACCATGCCAAGGGCGTATGCGTGGCGGGTTATTTCCAGAGTAGTACCGAGGCCCGTGCCTATTCCAACGCCCAGGTGTTCAGCGAGGCCAAGACTCCGATCATCGGCCGCTTTGCCTTGCCCAGCGGCAACCCCTACGCGCCGGACAGCAGTGTGCCGATTCGCAGTTTCGCCGTGCAGTTCAGCCAGGCCAACGGCCAGCAATGGCGTACAGGGATGAACAGCATGCCGGTGTTCCCGGTGGGCACGCCCGAGGCGTTCTACCAGTTGCTCAAGGCCGGCGCGCCAGACCCGGCCACTGGCAAGCCGAACCCGTCGAGCATGCCGGCTTTTTTTGCCGCACACCCGGAGACCGCGCCATTCCTGGCCTGGGTCAAGACCGCCAAGCCATCGGCCAGTTATGCGACTGAAACCTATAACGGCATCAACGCGTTTTACCTGGTGGCTGCCGATGGTACGCGCCAGGCCGTGCGTTGGGAGGTGGTGCCCCAGAGCCAGGACGCGGCGGATGATACCGCACCTGCTGGCAGTGACTTCCTCGAGCAGGACTTGGTGCGACGCCTGGCCGCCGGGCCGTTGCGTTGGCAGTTGAACATGACCCTGGCCAACCCCGGCGACCCGCTGGACGACGCAAGCAAGACTTGGACCGGTGCGCACAAGGTCCTCAACGCCGGCACGTTGGTGCTGCAAAGCAGCCAGCCCCAGGCAGACGGTGATTGCCGCGATATCAACTTTGACCCGCTGATTCTGCCCAGTGGTATCCAAGCCTCCAACGACCCCTTGCTGGCCGCCCGTTCGGCCGCGTATGCCAGTTCGTACCTGCGCCGCGCCGGTGAAGTCAGCCCGTTGCACAGCGCCCCTCAGGAGTCGAAGCCATGAATGCTCAACCACGGTTCTTTGCGCCCTTGGCGCGCGTGTTGCACTGGCTGATGGCGTTGATGATCATCGCCATGCTGTTTATCGGCGCGGGTCTGGCGGCGTCGGTGTCGGAGCGCCATGAGTGGCTGATCCACCTGCACAAGCCGCTGGGCATTGCGATTCTGGCGCTGGTGATCGTGCGCCTGGCGGTGCGTTTCTCGACGCGCCAACCGCCGTTGCCAGCGGATTTACCGGTGTGGCAAAGGCTCGCAGCCAAGGCCTCCCATGTGCTGTTGTACGCCTTGATGCTGGTGTTGCCGCTGCTGGGTTGGGCGATGATTTCAGCGGCTGGCGACCCGGTGATGCTCAGCAGTAACCTGCAATTGCCCGCGCTGGTGGGGGCGAATGCGCCGTTGTTCGCGCTGTTGCGCAAGGCTCACGGCTACCTGGCCTATCTGCTGTTTCTCTCCGTGCTGGTGCATCTGGCGGCCGCGTTGTTCCACGGTTTGATCCGCCGCGATGGTGTCTTGCAAAGCATGACCGGCAGCAAGGATTGACCGCTCTTGTGGCGAGCGAGCTTGCTCGCGCTGGGCTGCGAAGCAGCCCCAAAACAGCCTGCTCGGTGTGTCAGGTGATCCGGCAGTGATTTTCATGGGGCCGCTATGCGGCCCAGCGCGAGCAAGCTCGCTCGCCACAAAAAGCTTGTCACAGGGGGTTAGCGCAAACGCCCGACGATATCAGCGACGCTGCTCAAGACGTCCTTGCCCAACTGTTTTGAACGATCGCCTGACCAGCCAGTTCGCAGGTTGGGTGCGTCGTCGTTGTCCTTGAAAGGCATTTCCAGGGTCAGGGACAGGCAGTCGTACTTTTCCCCCACCGCGTTGCAGGCCAGGGTCATGTTGGCTTGGCCGGGCAGGTCGCGGGTGTAGCCGTGGGTGGTCTGGAAGTCGCGTGTCAGGTGGCTCAAATGGCTGCGGAAGTGTTTTTCCAGGGCTTCGATGCGCGGCGTGTAGCCGGGGTTGCCTTCGCAGGCTGCGGTGAACACGTAGGGGATTTCTTCATCGCCGTGGATGTCGAGGAACATATCCACGCCGTATTTTTCCATCTGTTGCTGCACAAACAGGACTTCCGGGCTGAGTTCCTGGCTGGCGCTTTGCCAGGCGCGGTTAAGGTCTTGGCCCATGGCGTTGGTGCGCAGGTGGCCGTGGAAGGCGCCATCCGGGTTCATGTTCGGTACCAGGTACAGATCGGCGACGGCCAGCAGTTTTTTCAGTTCGTCGTCGCCGTCCTTTTGCAGGCGCTCAATCACGCCCTCCATAAACCATTCGGCCATGTGCTCACCGGGGTGCTGCTGGGCGATGATCCACACCTTGCGCCGGCCTTCGATCCCTTTGCCACGGCGCAGCAGTTGGATATCGCGGCCTTCAGCGCTCTTGCCGGTGGCCAGCAGGGTGACCCCGGCGTACTTCAGGGCTTGCTCGATCAGCCAGTTATGGCGTTCACGGCTGTAGGGCTCGAAGTAGGCAAACCAGGCGTGCTTTTGCCGGGTCTGGAGGGTGATGTGCAGGATCTCGCCATCAAAGCGCGTCGGTACCCGGAACCAGTTGATATGGTCGTAGGACGCCACGGCGTTGTAGCCGCTCCAGGCATGCTTGTAGGACGAGCGCCCTGCGTTGCTCAAGCGAAAGGTATGGGTGTGCCCCACGTGCATGCCTTCGGCCTTGAAGTGGAACCATTGGTAGTGATCGCTGCGGGTGTCGGGTTTGATTGCCAGCAACAACTGATAAGCGTCGCTGGCATCCAGGACCTGGATGTTGCCGCTGTCGAAGTCGGTGCTGATCTTGATGGAGGTCAAGGCCACGGTCATAGTCTGGTTGCCTGAATATGAGTGATGTGGCGGCTATCTTACACAGGCGTTCGGTAAAACCTGGATGCAAAAATTGTTGCAGGGGGAGGGGGCGTCATCCGTGACGCCGCCGCAGCTTAGAGTCTATGAGATTGATTCTCAAGCGCTAATTCGCAGAGATACGCGCTGGAGCACTCGGACGACTTTCTTTGGGCGATAGTCTTTTGCTACCATGCGCGCCATCGAGCAACACACAGTCTTCATTAGCCTGAAGCCATGCCAGGAAAACTGGCAAAAAAAAGACCCGGCCAAAGAGCCGGGTCAAAAACCGTGATTAGCCTGATGAGGAGATATTCCAAGAGTCCGACCTAAGGTCTCTTGGTCTATCGACTGATCTCGCGATCAGCTGAGACCAATAATAATCATTATCATTTGCAAGTCAAATGTTTTTATCCGTGGGATAGAAATATTTTTCTTTCATGCCTGCTAAGCGTTTGCCGCCGCTCTGGGCGCTTGCAACGACCGCTCCACCATCGCCTTCGCCATATCGATCAAATACACCACTGAAAACGCCAGGTCGCGCTGGTTGCCCTGATGGGTGCACGCCGACTCGTAGGCGGTAGCCGCTGCACTTCTCAATAGGTCCGAGGCGTGTATCAGGGCCTCCTCCTGGCTGACTTCGGGTTTGATCGCGAACATGGCCCCGTCCGAATCCGGCGTCGACCGATTTTCTTTCAAGTAGTAGTCCAGTGCGCGCTGGGCTGCGCCACTGTTGCACATGTCGTTTACTTCAGTCAGTTCGGATGTGTCGGGCGTTGGGTGTGTGCGGGTCGTCATAAGCGGCAGTACTCCGGTGGGTGTCGAAATCCTTGGGCTTGATGATAGTACGTATCGTATTCCTGTCGTTTTATGGATTACTACAAACTGTTTATTGCCCGCAAAAATGGGGCCCGTATTGTGATGCGCCATGGATAACTGGATAGCGTTGGTCAAAGCCAACATGAAAGACCGCAAGGTCACGCAGGATGAACTGGCGCAGCGCCTGGGGATGTCCCAGGGCGGCATCGGCCATTGGCTCAATAAACGCCGCGTGCCGAGCCTGGCGGACATGAACCGCGTGCTGGTCGAACTGGGGTTGGGGTATTTGGAGGTGGCGCTGGAGATTCGTGAACGGGCCGCGCAAGTGCCTGAACGGGAAGCGCACTACAACCCGTATTTCCGCTACCCGGTCAGCGACTGGAAGCAGGCCTGCGAGCTGCGTGAGGAGCGTGCGCCTTATAGGGCCGAGCGCTACGAATTGAACGATTACCACGCCCGAGGCGAGGCATTCTGGTTGCCGGTGACGGGAGACGCCATGACCGCCCCCACGGGCATGAGCATTGCGGCTGGCATGATGATCCTGGTTGACCCGGCCATCGCGCCCGAGCCCGGCAGGCTGGTGGTGGCTCAATGGGCCGGTAACCCCCAGGCGACCTTTCGCCAACTGCAGGAAGAAAGCGGCCAGCACTACCTGGTGCCGCTCAACCCCACTTACCCCAAGGTACTGCTCACCGACGGCTGCCGCCTCCTGGGTGTGGTGGTGCAAGCCACGGCGAAGTTCTAGCCGGCCGTTTCAAGCTCCACCAGCGCGCTGCCTTCGGCTACCATTTCACCTTCCTGGCAGAACAGCGCCTTGACCACCCCGGCGTGGGGCGCACGGATGCTGTGTTCCATCTTCATGGCTTCGAGCACCACCAGTTGAGTACCAGCCTCAACGGTTTGGCCCACCTCTACGAGCACCCGCACGATGCTGCCGTTCATGGGGGCGGTGAGGCCACCCTGATGGGATTGATTGGCCTCGACCGCCGCAATCGGGTCGAACAGGCTGACGGCATGCATCTCGCCGTCCCAACGCAGGTACAGGCTGCCTTCACTGCGCACCGCCAGATGAGCACGGCGCACGCCCTGATGTTCAGTCAGCAACTGTTCGCCGCATAACTGAGACGGTTGCCCGGTCAGTGTCACCAGCCGATCCTGCCCATTGCAGCTCAGGTGCAGCGACACCTCGACAGGCAGGCCCACGCGAAAGCCCTGGTGACTTGCCCAAGGCCCGTCACCTATCGGCAAGCTCTGCATAAACGCCGAGCCCGCCGCTTGCCAGAACTCATCGCTCAAGGCTCCTGGCGTCGGCAACAGCTCACCCTGATAGCGCGGGATAAACCCGGTATCCAACTCGGCCGCGGCAAACGCAGGGTGTCCGATGATGCGCCGCAAAAAGCCCAGGTTGGTCTTGAGCCCGCCGACCGCAAACTCATTCAGCATGCTCAATAAGCGCAGGCGCGCCTGTTCGCGGTCTTCACCCCAGGCAATCAACTTGCCGAGCATCGGGTCGTAGAAGGGCGACACGCTGTCGTCTTGCTCGACGCCGCTATCCACCCGGCGTCCAGGGCCTGGGCTGGACTCGCGGTACAGCGCCAGGTGCCCGGTGGCCGGCAGAAAGTCATTGGCCGGGTCTTCGGCATACAGCCGCACTTCAATCGCATGACCGTTCAACGCGACCTGCTCTTGCGTGATCGGCAGCGCCTCGCCCTGGGCAACCCGGATCTGCCAGGCCACCAGGTCGAGGCCGGTAATCGCTTCGGTCACCGGATGCTCGACTTGCAGCCGCGTGTTCATCTCCATGAAGAAAAACTCGCCACGGGCATCCAGCAAAAACTCCACCGTACCTGCGCCGACATACCCGATGGCCTGGGCAGCGCGCACGGCCGCTTCGCCCATGGCCCGGCGCTGCTCGACACTCAAGCCGGGTGCCGGGGCTTCTTCCACGACTTTCTGATGGCGCCGCTGGATCGAGCAGTCGCGCTCATTGAGGTACAGGCAATGACCTTGCTGGTCGGCAAACACTTGGATCTCGACATGCCGCGGCTTGAGCAGGTATTTCTCCACCAGCATCTGCCCGTTGCCGAACGACGACAGCGCCTCACGCTGGGCGGAGGCCAGGGCTTCTGCCAGTTGGCTGACGTCCTCGACCACCTTCATACCCTTGCCACCGCCACCCGCCGTGGCCTTGAGCAGCACCGGGTAGCCGATACGCTCACAGGCGGCGCGGAAGGTCTCCAGGTCCTGGGCCTCGCCGTGATAACCCGGCACAAGGGGTACGCCAGCCGTTTCCATCAAGGCCTTGGCCGCGGATTTGCTGCCCATGGCGTCGATTGCCGAGGCGGGCGGGCCGAGGAAGATCAAGCCTGCCGCCTCGATGGCCCGGGCGAAGCTGGCGTTTTCCGAGAGGAAGCCGTAGCCGGGGTGAATCGCCTGGGCGCCGCTGGCGTGGGCGGCGGCAATCAGCTTGTCGATTTGCAGGTAACTGTCGGTGGCTTTGCTGCCGCCCAGGTCGACGCGGATATCGGCTTCACGGCTATGGCGGGCATCGCGGTCGATGGCGCTGTGCACAGCCACAGTGGTCAACCCCATGGCCTTGGCGGTACGCATGACCCGGCAGGCGATCTCGCCACGGTTGGCCACCAGAACGGTGGTAAGTGTGCTCATGAACGCGGCTCCTGGGTTTGCCAACTTGGCGCACGTTTTTGCAGAAACGCGCGCAAACCTTCCTGGCCCTCGGCGCTCACCCGAATGCGCGCAATGGCATTTTCGCAATAGCGGCGCAGCGCGGGGGTGAGGGCACCGTTGCCCACTTCGCGCAGCAAATCCTTACTGGCACGCATGGCCGCCGGGCTGTTTTGCAGCAAGTTGGTGACCCACTGGTCCACCTGTTGATCCAGGCTCTCGGCCGGATAACTTTCCGCCAGCAAGCCGATGTCCCGTGCGCGTTGGCCGCCGAACCGCTCGGCTGTGAGTGCATAACGACGGGCAGCGCGTTCGCCGATGGCCTGCACCACGAACGGGCTGATCACCGCCGGCGCCAGGCCGATACGCACTTCCGACAGGCAGAACTGCGCGTCGTCGGCACCGATGGCCATGTCACAGCAGCTGATCAGGCCCAGCGCGCCCCCGTAGGCCGCACCTTGCACCACCGCCAGCGTGGGGATTTTCAGTTTGGACAGGTTGTACATCAGCTCTGCCAGTTCCCGGGCGTCGTCCAGGTTGGTGTGGTAGTCCAACTCGGCCGATTGCTGCATCCAGGCCAGGTCGGCACCGGCGCTGAAGTGCTTGCCACGCCCGCGCAGTACCAGGAAGCGCAGGGACGGGTCGCCTTGTACGCGGTCAAGGGCCAGGATCAGCTCGCGGATCATCTCGGCGTTGAACGCGTTGTTCTTGGCTTCGCGGCTGAGCCACAGCGTGGCAAAGCCACGGCGGTCAGTGATCAGTTCGAGGGTGTTGAAGTCGCTCATGCAAGGAGCTCCATGATAATGAGAGGCCTCCTGTAGGAGCGAGCTTGTTGTGGCGAGCAAGCTTGCTTGCGCTGGGGTGCGCAGCGCCCCCAAAAAAGCCGGGACTGCTGCGCAGTCAGCGGGAGCAAGCTCCCTCGCCACAACAGGCGCGCTCCTACAGGTTACATGCGGAACACGCCGAAGCGGCTCGGCTCGATGGGGGCGTTCAGTGCGGCGGACAAGGCCAGGGCCAGCACGTCACGGGTCTGCAGCGGGTCGATCACGCCGTCATCCCACAGGCGCGCGCTGGAGTAGTAGGGATGGCCCTGGGTTTCATACTGGTCGAGGATCGGCTGCTTGATCGCGGCTTCCTCCTCGGCACTGAAACCGTTGCCGGCGCGCTCAGCCTGTTCGCGCTTGACCTGCACCAACACCCCGGCGGCTTGTTCGGCACCCATCACGCCAATACGTGCGTTGGGCCACATCCACAAAAAGCGCGGGTCGTAGGCGCGGCCACACATCCCATAGTTACCCGCACCAAAGCTGCCACCGATGATCACGGTGAATTTCGGCACCTTGGCGCACGCCACGGCGGTGACCAGCTTGGCGCCGTGCTTGGCAATGCCGCCGGCTTCGTACTTCTGGCCGACCATGAAGCCGGTGATGTTTTGCAGGAACAGCAGTGGAATCCCGCGCTGGCAGGCCAGTTCGATAAAGTGCGCGCCTTTCTGCGCGGCTTCGGCGAAGAGGATGCCGTTGTTGGCCAGGATCGCTATCGGGTAGCCATGCAAGTGCGCAAAGCCGCACACCAGGGTCGTGCCGAACAGGGCCTTGAACTCATCGAACACCGAGCCGTCCACCAGCCGTGCGATGACTTCGCGCACATCAAAGGGTTGCTTGGCATCCGCAGGGATCACGCCGTACAACTCTTCGCTGCTGTACAGCGGCGCCACCGGCGGGCGTTGCAGCAGCTCACCCTGCTTGCGCCAATTGAGGTTGGCCACGCTGCGCCGGGCCAGCGCCAGGGCGTGTTCATCGCTGTCGGCATAGTGGTCGGCCACGCCCGAGACCTTGCAGTGCACATCGGCGCCACCCAGCTCTTCGGCGCTCACCACTTCACCGGTGGCGGCCTTCACCAGCGGCGGGCCGGCGAGGAAGATGGTGGCTTGCTGGCGCACCATGATCGCTTCGTCGGCCATGGCCGGCACGTAGGCGCCGCCGGCGGTGCACGAGCCCATCACCACGGCAATCTGGGGAATGCCCTGGGCGCTCATATTGGCCTGGTTGAAGAAGATCCGCCCGAAGTGCTCGCGGTCGGGGAACACCTCGTCCTGGCGCGGCAGGTTGGCGCCGCCGGAGTCCACCAGGTAGATACACGGCAGGCGGTTCTGCTCGGCGATGGTCTGGGCGCGCAGGTGCTTTTTGACGGTCAGCGGGTAATAGGAGCCGCCTTTGACCGTGGCATCGTTGGCCACGATCATGCATTCGACGCCTTCCACCCGGCCGATGCCGGCAATCACCCCGGCAGCCGGGACGTCTTCGCCATACACCTGATGAGCTGCCAGTTGGCTCAGCTCGAGAAACGGTGAGCCCGGGTCGAGCAGACGGTTGATACGCTCGCGGGGTAACAGTTTGCCGCGTGAGGTGTGGCGTTCCTGGGCCTTGGCGCCGCCACCTTGATGGACGTGGGCGAGCAGGCTGTGCAGGGCGTCGACCTGTTCAAGCATCGCCGCGCGGTTGGCGGAAAATTCCGCCGAGCGCGGGTTGAGCTGGGTGTGCAGGGTGGCCATGGGCGTGCTCCTTCAGCGGGTTTCGTTGAACAGTTCGCGACCGATCAACATCCGCCGAATCTCACTGGTGCCCGCACCAATTTCGTAGAGCTTGGCGTCACGCAACAGGCGCCCGGCGGGGAATTCGTTGATATAGCCATTGCCGCCCAGAATCTGGATCGCATCCAGGGCCATTTGCGTGGCGCGCTCGGCGCTGTAGAGGATCACGCCCGCAGCGTCCTTGCGCGTGGTCTCGCCGCGTTCACACGCCTGGGCCACCGCGTAGAGGTAAGCGCGGCTGGCGTTGAGCTGGGTGTACATATCGGCGACCTTGCCCTGGATCAACTGGAATTCGCCGATGCTCTGGCCGAACTGCTTGCGGTCGTGGATGTAGGGCACGATCAAGTCCATGCATGCCTGCATGATCCCGGTAGGCCCTCCGGAGAGCACCACGCGCTCGTAGTCCAGGCCGCTCATCAACACTTTCACGCCGCCATTGAGCACGCCGAGGATGTTTTCTTCGGGTACCTCGACGTCGTCGAAAAACAGCTCGCAGGTGTTGGAGCCGCGCATGCCCAGCTTGTCGAATTTATTGCTGCGGCTGAAGCCTTTCCAGTCGCGCTCGACGATGAAGGCGGTGATGCCGTGGGGGCCTTTTTCCAGGTCGGTCTTGGCGTAGATCACATAGGTGTTGGCGTCCGGGCCGTTGGTGATCCAGGTCTTGCTGCCATTGAGTACGTAATGGTCGCCGCGCTTGTCGGCGCGCAGTTTCATCGACACCACGTCGGAACCGGCATTCGGCTCGCTCATGGCCAGGGCGCCGATGTGCTCGCCGCTGATCAGCTTGGGCAGGTACTTGAGTTTTTGTGCGTGGTTGCCGTTGCGGTTGATCTGGTTGACGCACAGGTTGGAGTGCGCCCCGTAGGACAACGCCACCGAGGCCGAGCCACGGCTGATTTCTTCCATGCTCACCACATGGGCCAGGTAACCCAGGCCGGCACCGCCGTATTCCTCGGGCACGGTGATGCCCAGCAGGCCCATGTCGCCGAACTTGCGCCACAGGTCGGCGGGGAACAGGTTGTCGATGTCGATCTGGGCCGCGCGCGGTGCGATCTCCTTGGCCACGAAGGACTGCACCTGGTCGCGCAGCATGTCGATGGTCTCGCCGAGGGCGAAGTTCAGGGACGGGTAACTCATGGACAGGCACCTTAATGTGAGCTTTGTTGTTGTGTGGGCAGGGCGCGAGAGGAGGGCGCTCACCTTTACGTTAACGTAAGCTTGCGTTGCGGCGCTGTCAATCGTAGTTTACGTATACGTCAACCTACAAAAAAGATAACAGGGGTCGTTATGGATCAACCGAACCAGAGTTACAGCCGTGGCTCCCAGGACAAGGCCTTGCTGGCCATGACCATTGGCCAGGCATTCGATCACACCGTTGCGCAGTATCCAGACAGCGAAGCCTTGGTGGTGCGCCACCAGCAGCGGCGCTACACCTGGCGGCAGCTGGCCGAGACAGTTGAGCTGCACGCCCGCGCATTCATCGCCCTGGGCATGCAAACCGGCGACCGCCTGGGGATCTGGGCGCCTAACTGTGCCGAGTGGCTGATCTGCCAGGTGGCGAGCGCCAAGCTCGGGGTGATCCTGGTCAATATCAACCCGGCCTATCGCAGCAGTGAATTGGACTACGTGCTCAAACAATCCGGCTGCCAATGGCTGGTATGCGCCGGTTCGTTCAAAAGCTCCGATTACCACGCCATGCTCCAGGCATTGAAACCCGAGCTGCGCGGCCTCATCAGCCTAGACCCCAGCCCGCCGCCGGAATTCATGCCCTGGTCGCAGTTGGCGGCGCTTGGCGCAGGCGTGCCGCCCGAGCAACTGCAAAGCCGTCAGGCCAGCCTGCATTTCGATCAACCTGTGAATATCCAGTACACCTCCGGCACCACCGGCTTCCCCAAGGGCGCCACCCTCAGTCACCACAACATCCTCAATAACGGTTACATGGTCGGTGAAAGCCTGGGCCTGACGGCAGGGGACCGCCTGGTGATCCCAGTGCCGCTGTACCACTGCTTCGGCATGGTCATGGGCAACCTCGGTTGTATCACTCACGGCACCACCATGATCTACCCCAATGACGGCTTCGACCCGTTGCTGACGCTGAGCGCCGTCGCTGAAGAACAAGCCACCGGCTTATATGGCGTGCCGACCATGTTTATCGCGCTGCTCGATCACCCACGCCGGGCCGAGTTCGAGGTGTCCAGCCTGCGCACCGGGATCATGGCCGGGGCGACATGCCCGATCGAGGTGATGCGTCGGGTCATCCATGAGCTGCACATGGCAGAGGTGCAGATTGCCTATGGCATGACTGAAACCAGCCCGGTGTCGCTGCAGACCGGCGCAGATGACGATATCGAACGGCGTGTCACCACGGTGGGCCGCACCCAACCGCAACTGGAAACCAAGATTGTCGACGAGGCCGGTAACACCGTGGCCCGTGGCGTGATCGGTGAACTGTGCACCCGGGGCTACAGCGTGATGCTGGGTTACTGGAACAACCCTGAAGGCACCCGTGAGGCCATCGACGATGCCGGCTGGATGCACACCGGTGACCTGGCGACCATGGATGAGGAGGGTTACGTGTGCATCGCCGGGCGTAACAAGGACATGATCATTCGTGGGGGGGAGAACGTTTACCCGCGTGAGCTGGAAGAGTTTTTCTTTACTCACCCGGCCGTGGCGGACGTGCAGATCGTTGGCATCCCGGATGAGCGTTATGGCGAAGAGATTGTTGCCTGGATCAAGTTCCATCCCGGTCAGGTGGCCAACGAGCTGGAGTTGTTGAGCTGGTGCAAGGACCGCATCGCCCATTTCAAGACGCCCCGGCATTTCAAATTCGTGGATGAGTTTCCGATGACGGTGACGGGCAAGATCCAGAAATTTCGGATGCGCGAGATTTCCATCCAGGAGCTGCAAGCGCGCTGACAACGTCAAACCCCTGTGGGAGCTGGCTTGCCTGCGATGGCGGCCTGACTGCCGGCCCACATCTACCTGATACCCCGCGAACCTGCTGTGCCACCAAAATAGTGAAACCCCGAAAGCACAAAGGGGACCCGAGGGTCCCCTTTAATTTGTCGTTGCGTGCTCTTTTCTTATTATTGAGGGGCGGCCTGTTGTTGTTTTTGGTAGCCGTGGCCCGTACCGCTTTTTTTGGCGACCCCCATCCGGGGTCAAGAGCAAACGTATTTTTTTGAACGCTGACCTGCTTCTTCGTAAACGATCCAACCAGTGGGTAGCTACCTGAGGTAGTTTTATTTTTCTCTATCCGGTTGCGGGTTGCGGCATGCCGTACCCTGGGAAGCACATCTTCTCCAAAAAAATCTGTTAGCTGCGTCTCTGCCGTGTTGTTTTTGTTATGTCAGAGTCGTTTCGTCTTATTTTTATTAGGTTTGGCGCTTTTTATTCTTGTTATGCCATAGAGATAGCAGAAGGCGTGCCAACTTTTTAAAATCCTTTAAAATCAACGAGTTGGTTTTTTGTCAGTGTTTTCTTTCAGTTTGCACGGCGGATTTTGTTCCCGCGTTACCCGTTATGCTGGGGGGCGGTAACACATTGTCACAGCTGTGCTACTCACCTGCGTTACGCACCTTCGCCACGCGGGAACCCGTAGGCCGTCCCAGCACCTGGCTGATCTGCTGGCCGGCGCCAATCAAGCGTTCCAGGTCGATGCCCGTGTCGATACCCAGGCCGTTGAGCAGGTACAGCACGTCCTCGGTGGCGACGTTACCGCTGGCGCCCTTGGCGTAGGGGCAGCCGCCCAGGCCTGCGATTGAGCTGTCGAACACCGTGATGCCTTCCAGCAGGCTGGCGTAGATGTTAGCGATGGCCTGCCCGTAGGTGTCATGGAAATGCCCGGCCAGCTTGTCCCGTGGCACTTGGGCGCCGACCACTTCGAACAGGCGCCGGGTAGCGCCCGCCGTGCCGGTACCGATGGTGTCGCCCAGGGACACTTCATAGCAGCCCATGGCATACAGCTCGCGGGCGACGGCCGCCACTTGCTCCGGGGCGATCTCGCCTTCATAGGGGCAACCCAGCACACAGGACACATAACCGCGCACGCTGACGCCGTGCTGCTTGGCGGCGGCCATGATCGGTGCGAAGCGCTCCAGGCTTTCGCTGATGGAACAATTGATATTGCGCTGGGAGAACGCCTCGGACGCCGCCGCAAACACCGCGACTTCCTTGACCCCGGCCGCCAGCGCATCCTCGAACCCGCGCAGGTTCGGTGCCAGTGCGCCATAGGTCACGCCGGGCTTGCGCTGGATCTGCGCAAATACCTCGGCTGAACCTGCCATTTGCGGCACCCATTTGGGCGAGACAAAACTACCGACTTCGATATAGCTCAAGCCAGCGGCGCTCAAGGCGTCTACCAATCGGACTTTATCCGCCACGCTGATGGGCTGGGCTTCGTTCTGCAAACCGTCGCGCGGGCCGACTTCAACCAGGCGTACGTGGGAGGGGAGGGACATGGCAGTTACCTTCTGGTCAATGGCCGGCTTGGCTGATGGTCTGCGCCAGGGCCTGGGTGCAACGCTCTTCAGCGGTGTCCAGTTCCAGCTTCATCTGTTCGATATCCAGCAGTTGCTGTTCCAACTGTTCACGGCGTTCGGCGATCTTGGCCAGCATGCTGTTGAGTTGGATCTGGTTGCCGCCGGTGGGGTCGTAGAGTTCGATCAGTTCGCGGCATTCGGCCAGGGAGAAGCCGATGCGCTTGCCACGCAGGATCAGCTTGAGGCTGACCTTGTCCCGCGCCGAGTAAATGCGCTCCTGGCCCCGACGTTCGGGGGCCAGCAGGCCTTGTTCTTCATAGAAACGTATGGCGCGGGTGGTGATGTCGAGCTCGCGGGCGAGGTCGGAGATGCTGTAGGTGGTGCTCATGGCGGTGCTCAAGGAAGTCTTGGCGCTAAGCTAATTGCAGGTTGACGTAAACGTCAAGGCTGCTGGGCTTTCTTTTCCTGGGCCGTCACCTGCTGGCACAACTCGATCATCTGTTCACGCATCCAGCGGTTCGCCGGGTCCTGGTCGGTGCTTTCGTGCCAGTACAAATGGGTTTCCACCGGCGGCACGTTGTTGACCGGCAGATGGAACCAGTGCAGTTCATGACGGCGAGCGAAACGCTCGGGCACGGTCATCACCATGTCCGTCTGTTGCAGCACCTGGGAGGCCATCAGGTAATGCTGGGAACGCAGGGCAATCTTGCGCTGAATGCCCATCTTGCCCAAGGCCAGGTCCACATAGCCCAAACCGTTGCGGCGGCTGGAGATATGGATGTGAGTCAGCGAGAGGTAATCATCCAGCGTGAATTTATCCTTGCCCGCCATCGGGTGGCCTTTGCGCATGGCACACACGTAGCGGTCTTCCATCAGCTTGACGTGACGCACCTGCGGGTCGGTATTGAGCGGCGCATCCACGGCAAAATCCAGGCGCCCGGCGGCCAGTTCCTTGGTGGTCTCGCGGCGTTTGGACAGGAAACTCTCGATCACCACGGTCGGCGCCAGGCGACGCAGGCGCTGGAACAGCAGCGGCAGGATCACGGCCTCGGTCAGGTCGGTCATGCTGATACGGTAGGTCTTGGCCGCCTGCTGCGGGTTGAAGATGCGGCTTTCCTGCACGGACACGCGCAACAACGACAACGCATTGCGCACCGGGCCGATGATGTTCTGCGCCATGGGCGTGGGCACCATGCCTTGGGCGGTGCGCACGAACAGCGGGTCGTTGAAGGTCTCGCGCAACCGTGCCAGGGCGTTGGACACCGCCGGCTGGGTGATACCGACGATCTGGCCGGCGCGGGTCAGGTTGGCTTCGGTGTAGATCGCATCAAAGACGATGAAGAGGTTGAGATCGACCTTGCTCAGATTCATTTCGTTGCGCTCTTATTGTGAGGTGCTCATACGCCGATCATATATCGGTGATGAATGTTAATACACGGCGAGAATAGGCTAGGTAAATTATCAGCGCTGTTCTAGCATCGAATGCATGACCTAAACAACCTCTCAGAGAAGGGAGCTGCTCATGGATTTCGCCTATTCGCCCAAGGTTCAGGAACTGCGTGAACGCGTCACTGCGTTCATGGACGCTTATGTCTACCCAGCCGAACCGGTGTTCGAACGCCAAGTCAGCGAAGGTGATCGCTGGCAGCCCACGGCAATCATGGAAGAGCTCAAGGCCAAGGCGAAGGCCAAGGGCTTGTGGAACCTGTTCCTGCCGGAATCCGAACTGGGCGCCGGCCTGAGCAACCTGGAATACGCACCCTTGGCGGAAATCATGGGCCGCTCGTTGCTCGGCCCGGAGCCATTCAACTGCTCCGCTCCCGACACCGGCAATATGGAAGTGCTGGTGCGCTACGCCAACGAAGAACAGAAACAGCGCTGGCTCGAACCCTTGCTGCGCGGCGAGATTCGTTCCGCCTTTGCCATGACCGAACCGGATGTGGCGTCCTCGGACGCCACCAACATGGCCGCCCGCGCCGAACGCCAGGGCGACGAGTGGGTGATCAACGGCAAGAAGTGGTGGACCTCCGGCGCCTGCGACCCGCGCTGCAAGATCCTGATCTTCATGGGCCTGAGCAACCCCGATGCACCGCGTCACCAGCAGCACTCGATGATCCTGGTGCCGGTTGATACCCCAGGTGTGAAAATCCTGCGGCCGCTCCCGGTATTCGGTTACGACGATGCGCCCCACGGCCATGCCGAAGTGCTGTTCGACAATGTGCGTGTGCCCTATGAAAACGTGTTGCTGGGCGAAGGCCGTGGCTTCGAGATCGCCCAGGGCCGCCTTGGCCCTGGCCGCATTCACCACTGCATGCGTTCGGTCGGCATGGCCGAACGCGCATTGGAGTTGATGTGCAAACGCTCGGTCAGCCGCACTGCCTTCGGCAAGCCTTTGGCGCGGTTGGGCGGCAATATCGACAAGATTGCCGACTCACGCATGGAAATTGACATGGCCCGCCTGCTGACCTTGAAAGCGGCGTACATGATGGACACCGTGGGTAACAAAGTGGCGAAAAGCGAAATCGCCCAGATCAAGGTGGTGGCACCGAATGTGGCCTTGAAGGTCATCGACCGCGCGATCCAGATGCACGGCGGTGCCGGGGTCTCCAATGATTTTCCGCTGGCCTATATGTACGCCATGCAACGCACCCTGCGCCTGGCCGACGGCCCGGACGAAGTGCACCGTGCGGCGATTGGCAAGTTCGAGATTGGCAAATATGTGCCTCGGGAATTGATGCGCGGCGGGCAGTAACACTGATGATCGTTCCCACGCTCTGCGTGGGAGCGCCTCCCGTGACGCTCTGCGTCACCCTTTCAAGAGCGGACGCGGAGCGTCCAGAGCGGCATTCCCACGCGGAGCGTGGGAACGATCTTCAGTACACCCAAACCTCCACTCGCCGATTCTTGATCCGGCCTTCATCCGCAGTATTGGCCGCCACCGGCATCTGCGCGCCAAACCCGCGAATATCCTTGAGCACCACGCCGCTCTTGACCAGCTCTCGGCGCACTGCCATCGCCCGCAACTTCGATAGCAGCGCCGCACGTTGCGGATCATTCTTGGTGTCGCCAAACCCCACCAGCGTCACCTGTTTATTCAGCTTGCCGTGGCTTCTGATATAGGCGACCACCCGCTGCACATCCTGGCGCGCCTTATTGTCGAGGCTGGCGCTGCCCTCGTCGAAGCGAAAATTCACCGTCAGGCGCTGAGCGTCTCGGGCGATGGCCTGGTAATCGTCGGGCATCGACGGGCGCGGCGCCACACCGATCGCTTGCACCTGCTGGGCGATGAAGCCATTGGCAGCCACAATCGCCTGGCCCTTGCTGCCTTGGGAAAACTCCACCAACGCCTTGGCCCATGGGTTGCGGGAAGAGGGCGGCAAGTAGAAGAACAGCCGACGTGACAGCGGGTAATCCTCGGTGGCGATCAGGCTGGTCAGCGGCAACATCGGTTGCGAGTCGCCGTCGACAATCGCCACCGCCTTGGCCTGGCGCACAGAGGGCAGGCCGATAAAACCGATGCCCTGGGGATCCTGGCTCACCGCATCGGAAAGCTGTTCGCTGGATTCAAAGCGCTTGGCCGACGGCGCGAGCGGTTGGCCGCGGCGGCTCAGCACCAGTTCCCGGAAGGTGTCGAAGGTGCCAGATTGATCATCCCGGGCATATAAATGAATGGTCCCGCCTGTACCTCCCAGTGCCTCCCAGGTGCTGACCTCGCCGTTGAAGATTTGCGCCAATTGCTCGGTGTTGAGGCTATTGAGCGGGTTGCGCGGGTTGACGATGATTGCCAGGCCATCAATGGCGATCACATGCTCGGCGCCTGGGGTTTTCAAATCCCCCAGGGGGTCGAGGTCCACCAGCTCGCTGTCTTTGACCGGGCGGGACGCGGCGGCGAGGTCGGCGCGGTTGTTTTTCAGCGCCGCAAAGCCGGTGCTGGAACCGTGGGCCGCCACCTCGATGGTGACCGTCTGGCCTTGGCGTGTCTTGCCAACCACGCGCTGCTCATTCACCCCGGCACCCGGTTCAGCACGCACATCCTGCAAGCCCTGATACTCCATCAAGCCTTTGACCAGCGCCGGGCCGAGTGCCGCGCCGATGGTGTTGGAGCCCTGGATGCGCAGGGCCGGGCCTTGGTCGGGAATGGACAGAGGGGCCGCCACGGCGGGGAGTGCGATTGCAAAACACAGGAACAGAACGCGCAGCATCATGCCGGCACCTTCTCAGCCAAGGGAGTGCCGGGAGATTAAGTCAGTCGGATTGCAGTCATATGACCGACACAATACAAATCAACTGTGGGAGCTGGCTTGCCTGCGAAAGCGTTAGTGCAGCAGCAGGTGCGGTGACTGACACACCGCCTTCGCGGGCAAGCCCGCTCCCACATTCAGATCTTCACCAAGCCAACTGTCAGCTCAGTTCCAACCAGATCGGCGCATGGTCCGACGGTTTCTCCAGCCCACGCAAATCATAGTCCACCCCCGCGTCCTTGACCCGAGGCACCAACCCGGTGGACGCCAAGATCACGTCGATGCGCAGCCCGCGCTTGGGCTCGTCCTCAAAGCCACGGCTGCGGTAATCGAACCAGCTGAAGCGGTCGGTCACGTCCGGGTTGAGGTGGCGGAAGCTGTCCACCAAGCCCCAGTTCTTCAAGCGTGCCATCCACTCGCGTTCTTCCGGCAGGAAGCTGCACTTGCCGGTTTTCAGCCAGCGCTTGGCGTTGTCGGCGCCGATGCCGATGTCGCAGTCCTCTGGGGAAATGTTCACGTCCCCCATCACCACCAGCGCCTGGTCATTGCTGAACTGGCTTTCCAGCAATTGCTGCAAGTCTTCATAGAAGCGCTGCTTGGCTGGGAACTTGGTTGGGTGGTCGCGGCTTTCGCCCTGGGGGAAGTAGCCGTTCATGATGGTCACTGGGTGGCCGTTTTCGTCGGCGAAGGTGCCCCAGATAAACCGGCGCTGGGCGTCTTCTTCATCGCTGGCAAAGCCTTTGTGCACGCTCAACGCTTCTTTGCGCGAAAGCAGGGCCACGCCGTAGTGGCCTTTCTGCCCGTGGTAGTACACGTGATAACCCAGGGCCTGCACTTCGGCCAACGGGAACTGATCATCGTGGACCTTGGTTTCCTGCAAACCGATCACGTCCGGTTGATGCTTTTCAATCAGCGCCGCCAACTGATGAGGGCGAGCACGCAGCCCGTTGATATTGAAGGAGACGATTTTCATGGTCGGCAGTCCAGTCTGGCAAAAGGGCGATGCTAGCCGACAAGTCGGATGGGGGCCAGCGTGGCGGTAGGATGAATGCGCTGCTAATGTCTGGGAACGACTGGAGCTGTGCAGGTTCGTACTCATAAGAACGCCACGTTTGAGTGGCGCCCAGGGAGATTGACTGTTATGCCAGACACTTCGACGGCCACTGCCGAAATCCGCCTGCTCAATAGCGGCTACTCCCGTGAAGCGCGATCCCTGCTGTACCAGGCGTATCGCCATGAGCCGACCTTTGCCTACATCTTCGAAGCCGAGCGGGCGGGCTATGAGCAGCGAGTACGTGCCACCGTGCGCGAACTGGTCAAGCAGCATTTTTTCCAGAAACTCCCGGCCATCGGCCTGTTCGTCAACGACCGGCTGATCGGCATCGCCCTGATTGCACCGCCCCAGCGGCGCCTGGGCATCACCGAAAGCTGGGCCTGGCAAATCCGCATGTGGCTGAGCACCGGCGTGCGCGGTACGCGGCGTTACCTGGAATACCATCATGCCGTCATGGCGTGCCTGCCCAACACGTCTGTGCATGTGCTGCCGTTGCTGGGTATTCACCCGCAGTTCCAGGGCAAGCACCATGGTGAGCAGTTGCTGGAAGCGGTACACAATTGGTGTGCCGACGACCCGCATTCATCCGGCGTGGTGCTCGACACCGGTAACTCCCGTTATCTGGATTTCTACAAGCGCCAGGGCTATGAGGAAATCGGCGAAGTCGCCGTAGGGCCGGTGCGCGAGCATGTGTTTTTCCATCCCAATCCCCAGGCGTTACATCCTGCAACGGCTTGAGACAGAATTATTCAGAAGAATCCGGGTTCATAGTTCCTCTCTCGCTCGTGTAGCATCCGCGCCTATGAAGTTTCCAGGAAGATTTACCAGCGGCTTGATTCTGCTGTTCACAAGCTGCGGCGCATTGGCGCAAAGCGAACTGGACGTGCGGATCAAACCCTCGAACGACGCGCTGAAAGCCAACACCGAAGGCTATATCGGCGGTGTGGGCGATCGTGATGAAGAAGCCTTGCTGCGGTTCAGCCGTGGCGCCGAGGAGCAGGCGCGCAAAGCCGCGCAGGCCCTGGGCTACTATCAGCCGCAGATCAACAGCGATGTGAAGGGCGGCAAGAACCCGCGCCTGACGCTCACCATCGACCCCGGCGAACCGGTGCACTTGCGCGACGTCACCATAAGGGTCGACGGCCAGGCCGCGAGTCTCAAGACCTTTCGCGTGCCCGCCAGCGACGACCTCAAGCCCGGCGCCGTGCTCAATCACGGCTATTACGAAGACGCCAAGCGCCTGATCCAGAACCAGGCCTCGCGCTACGGGTTTTTCAGCGGGCGTTTCACCAGCCAGAAACTTGCCGTAGACCCTCAAGCGGGCGTGGCCGACATCGAACTCATTTACGACAGCGGCCCACGCTACAGCATGGGCAAGGTCAGCTTCACCGGCGACACGCCCTTTGATGAAGAGCTGTTGCAGCGCATGGTGCCGTTCAAGCCCGGCACACCCTATGACTCCGAACTGGTCGCCGAACTCAACCAGAACCTGCAAGCCAGTGGCTTCTTCGAAGGCGTGCGCGTCGACGCCAGCCCCACCGCCGCCACCGATGACGTGATCCCGGTGGCGGTGCAACTGGACACCCGCAAGCCGCGCACCATGGGCCTGGGCCTGGGTTACTCCACCGACGTCGGCCCACGGGGCAAAGCCAACTGGACGCGCCATTGGGTCAACCCCCAGGGCCACAGTTATGGCTGGGAAGCCGAGTTGTCGGCACCGCGGCAGAACGTCGGCTTGTGGTACGACATCCCGCTTGACCCGCCGCTTACCGACAAGTTGCGCTTTGCCGGCGGCTACCAGAATGAAGAGATCGCCAACACTGATACCCTGAGCAAGCTGCTCACCATCGGCCCCGAATGGCACAGCAAGTTGCCCAGTGGCTGGACGCGGGTGATCTCACTCAAGTACCAACGCGAGGAATACCGCCTGGGCAATGACTCGGGCCTGAGTAACCTGCTGATGCCTGGCGTGAGTTATTCCTACCTGCGCAGTGACAACCGCATCGACCCGCACCATGGCTACCGCCTGATGTTCGACACCAAGGTCGCCAAAGAGGGCCTTGGGTCCGACACCAACCTGCTTTACGGCACAGCGACGGTCAAGGGCTTGACCACCTTGTGGGACAACCACCGCTTCCTGGGCCGTGCGCAATTTGGCGGCAGTGCCACCAATGGCTACAAATCCGTGCCTCCTTCCTTGCGCTTCTTCGCCGGTGGTGACCAGAGCGTGCGCGGCTACGAGTACCAGACGCTATCGCCCGAGAACGATCGCGGCGACCGCATCGGCGGCCGCTACATGGTGGCCCTGAGCGCTGAGTATCAATATTCCATCACCGATAAATGGCGTATCGCGACCTTTGTCGACCAGGGCAACTCCTTCAACAACCTGGACTTGCCCAGCCTGAAAACCGGCGTGGGTGTCGGCGTGCGCTGGGTGTCGCCGGTGGGGCCGATTCGCCTCGACCTGGCCCATGCCCTCGAAGATCCGGGCGGCGTTCGCTTGCACTTTTCCATGGGGCCTGAGCTGTGATGCGTGGTTTGAAAATAGCGGGGCTGGCGTTGGTTGCCATCCTCGTCTTGCTGTTGTTGGCGCTGTGGTCAGTGCTTGGCACCCAGGCGGGCAGTCGCTGGGCCTTGGGCCAGGTGCCAGGTTTGAGCGTGGAAAATTTCCAGGGGCGCCTGGGCGGGCAGTGGAGTGCCGATCATTTGCTGTGGCAGCAGGACGGCAGCCGCGTCGAGCTGAATGCACCGACGTTTGACTGGTCCCCCGGCTGCCTGCTTCGCATGACCCTTTGCATCGACCAATTGGATGTGGAGCAGGTCAGCCTGGAATTTGCGCCCAGCACCGACGAAAGCAGCAGCGGGCCGATCCAATTGCCTGAGCTCAAGCTGCCGGTTGCGATCCAGTTGGGCGATGTGCGCATCGGTCGCCTGCTGTTCAACGGCAGCGAAGAACTCAAGGGCCTGCAACTGGCGGCGCATTGGACTGGCGCCGGTATGCAGATCGACTCGGTACATTTACAACGCGACGACCTGGTGCTGGACCTCGCCGGCCTGCTGCAACCCACCGGCGACTGGCCGCTGAACGCCACCGGCAACCTCAGCCTGCCCTACGCCCCAGGCGGTGTTCCCTGGAGCGTTGCGCTCAAGATCGATGGCGACCTGCTCAAGACCCTCAAGCTCGACGCCGACAGCAGCGGCTACATGCCCGCCAAGCTCACTGGCGAGCTGCAACCCCTGGTGGAAAACCTGCCGGCGCAGATGCACATCACCTCCGAATCGTTCAAACCCAGCGCAGACCTGCCTGATACCCTGCAACTCAACCAACTGGACTTGAACGCTAAAGGCGACCTGAGCAATGGCTACCAGTTGCTGGGCAAGGCCGTGCTACCGGCCGAAAACGGCCCGGTGGATTTACTGCTCAAGGGCAAGGTTGACGCCAAGGGCGCACAGATTGCCGGCCTGGACCTGGCGGCCGGCGACAAGCAAAGCCTCAAGCTCAGTGCCAACCTGGACTGGCAACAAGGCTTCAGCGCGGACGCCAAGATCGACTGGCTGGACTTCCCCTGGCATCGCCTCTATCCGGTCATCGACGAACCGCAAGTGGCCTTGCGCACCTTCAACGGTGAAATCTCCTATAAAGACGGCAACTACCTGGGCAATCTCAAGGCCGACCTCGACGGCCCGGCGGGCAAGTTCAATGTGGTCACCCCCTTCAGTGGCGACCTCAAGCAGGTCTTCCTGCCTGAGCTGAAACTGAGTGCCGGCCAGGGCAAGGCCGAAGGCCACCTGAACCTGCAATTTGCCGACGGCATTGCCTGGGACACCGCCCTGGATCTGTCGGCGCTGAACCCTGCCTACTGGGTCGCAGAGTTGCCCGGCACCCTGGCCGGGCCGCTGCGCAGCAAAGGTGAGTTCAAGAACGAACAACTCAAGTTCAACGCTGACCTCGACCTCAAGGGCCGCCTGCGCGGGCAAACCGCTGTGCTGGCGGCCAAGGCCGAAGGCGCCGGCGAACAATGGACCCTCGCCAACCTGGACATCCGCCTGGGCGACAACCGCATCAACGGCAGCGGCAGCCTGCAACAGCGTCTGGCCGGGCAGATCGACATCAAGCTGGCGCGCCTGGCCCAGCTCTGGCCGCAACTGCGTGGGCAAGTCAACGGGCGTGTCGAAGTGGCTGGCACCTTGAAAGCCCCTCAAGGCAAGCTCGACCTCAAGGGTCAGCAACTGGCCTTTGCCGACAACCGTCTGCAAAGCCTCAACCTGGACGCTAACCTCGATAGCGCCCAGCGCGCCAAGCTCGACCTCAAGGCCAACGGCATTCAAAGCGGCGAGACGCAAGTCGGCAACCTCACCGCCAGCGCCCAGGGCGATATCAAGAACCAGAAAGTCCAGCTGGCGCTGACTGGCCCGCTGGTCAAACTGGCCCTGGCCCTGGATGGTAACCTTGACAAAGACAACTGGCGCGGGCGCCTGGCCAGTGGCGACGTGCAAGCCGGTGGCCAAGACTGGCGGCTGCAAGCCCCGGCGAAGATCGAACGCCTGGCCGATGGCAAGCTGACCTTCGGCGCGCACTGCTGGGTCTCCGGCGGCGCCAGCCTGTGTGGTGAAGACCAGCGCCTGATGCCCGAGCCGAAGTTGCGTTACCACCTCAAGCAATTCCCCCTCGACAGCCTCGCGGCGTTCTTGCCCAAAGACTTCGCCTGGCAGGGCAGGCTCAACGCCGATGTGCAACTCGACCTGCCGCAAAGCGGCCCCAAAGGCGTGGTCGCGGTGGACGCCAGTGGCGGCACCCTGCGCGTGCGCGACAAAGGCCAGTGGCTGGATTTCCCCTACGACACCCTGAAACTGGAAACCACCCTCAACCCCAAGCGCATCGACACCCAGCTGAATTTCCGTGGCGGCAAGCTCGGCGAGTTGTTGTTGCAGGCGCAGATCAACCCGTTGCCGAACAACAAGCCGATCACTGGCACGTTCAGCCTCACCGGCCTGGACCTCGCCGTCGCGCGGCCCTTTGTGCCGATGGTGGAAACGCTCAACGGCAAACTCAACGGCAATGGCCGTATCTCCGGCGGCTTGCTCGCGCCCCTGGTCAACGGCAACCTGAACCTTGTGGACGGCGAAGTCTCCGGGCCGGAACTGCCCATCAGCCTCGAGGGCCTGAACCTGCAGGCGCAAATCGCCGGCGAAAGCGTGCAGCTCAACGGCGGCTGGCACAGCGGCAAAGCCGGGCAGGGCAGCCTCAAGGGCCAGATCGACTGGGGCCGCGCCCTGGTGGTCGACCTCAGCCTCAAAGGCTCGCAACTGCCGGTCACCGTGGAGCCCTACGCCAAGCTGGAAGTGGCCCCCGACCTGAAGATCAGCCTCAAGGACGACAAGCTGGCGATTGCCGGTAAAGTCCACATCCCCCGTGGCGACATCACCGTACGCGAACTGCCGCCTTCGACGGTCAAGGTGTCCGACGACACCGTGATCATCGGCAGCCAGACCGAAGAGGGCAAAGCGCCGATGGCCATGGCCATGGATATCGACGTGGAGGTAGGCGAAGACCAGCTCAACTTCGCCGGCTTCGGCCTCACCGCCAAGGTCCAGGGCCACGTGCATATCGGCGACAACATGGACACCCGTGGCGAGCTGTGGCTCAACGACGGCCGCTACCGCGCCTACGGCCAGCGCCTCAACGTGCGCCGTGCACGCCTGTTGTTTGCCGGGCCGCTGGACCAACCGTTCCTGGATATCGAAGCTGTGCGCGTGGTGGTCGAATCGTCCCGCACCGTGACCGCTGGGATTCGCCTGAGCGGCAGCGCCGAACAACCCACCACGCAGATCTTTTCCGAGCCGGCCATGGCCCAGGAAGATGCGTTGTCATACCTGGTGCTGGGCCGTTCGCGCACCAACACCGGCGAAGACAACAACATGCTCGCCGAAGCCGCCCTGGGCCTGGGTTTGATGGGCAGCGCGGGGGTGACCTCGGATATTGCCAACAAGCTGGGGATTCAGGACTTTGATCTGGACACCCAAGGCACTGGCAACAGTACGGCGGTGGTGGCCAGCGGCAAGATCAACGAGAAGCTCAGCCTGCGTTACGGGGTAGGGGTGTTCGAGCCGGCCAATACGATTGCCTTGCGCTATTTGCTGAGCAAGAAGGTGTACCTGGAAGTGGCGACGGGTGTCGCCAGCTCTCTGGATATCTTCTACAAGCGCGATTTCTGACCGGTATCCGGTAAAAATGTGGGCGGGGGCTTGCCCCCGATAGCGGTGGGTCAGCTACAAACAAGTTGACTGACATACTGTTATCGGGGGCAAGCTCCCTACCACATTTGGTTTTCATTTCACTCCAGCCTTCGACCAACTACCAAGCAACCTAATTATTCCATTTGACATTCGCTGCCTAAGCAGTAACATCTCGTCACACATTCACTGCCTAGGCAGTAATAAGGTGACTTTCAATGCCTCACTTCACCCCTGACAACTTTCACAACTGCCACCTCGGGCTGTTGCTGGGCCGCGCCGCGATCCTCAAGGACCGTATCATCGACACCCATATGGAACCCCACGGCATCACCGCCGCGCAGTTCAAGGTGTTGATCATCATGGCCCAGTTCGGCGTCGATACCCCGGCGGAGTTGTGCCGCAACCTGTCCCTGGACAGCGGTTCGATGACGCGCATGCTCGACCGACTGGAGCAAAAAGACCTGCTCAGCCGCAAGCGTTCCGAGCTGGACCGGCGCCAGGTGCAGTTGGTGCTGACCGCCGAGGGCCAGCGCTTGGCGGACATGCTGCCGCACATTGGCGCCAAGGCCCTTAACCAGTTGGCCGGTGTGCTTGAGCCGGGCGAGCTGGAAACCCTGGAGCGGATCCTGAAGAAAATGCTGATCGCTGCGGGTGACCCCATTACGATCCAGCGGGTAGGTAGATCATGAACACTCGCGCACTCAGCCTGGTGCTGGCGGCGATGACGTTGGCCGGTTGCGCCAATTACAGCGGCCTCGACACCCAGGGCCAGCGCCTCGACGCCAATACCTTGCACACCGGTAAATCCCTCAGCGGCGTGACGCTGTCGAGCGCCGCCTGGCCGGCCGCCGACTGGTGGAAAAGCCTGGGCGACCCACAGCTTGACGGCCTGATCCAGGAAGCCCTGCAAAACAGCCCCGACATGCAAGTGGCCGACGCTCGTGCGCATCAGGCCGAAGCCGCCGCCTATGCCGCCAACGCCGCGCGTATGCCGACCGTGGATGCCAGCGCCGGCGTGAGCCGTTCGCGCCTGGCCAAGGACCAGGACCCACGCGGGCAGGGCGATGCCTATTCGACGGTGCGCAACATCGGCGCCAGTTTCAACTACAACTTCGACCTGTGGGGCGGCCAGCGCGCCGCCTGGGAAGCGGCGTTGGGCGAGGCCCGTGCTGCCGAAGTCGACCAGCAGGCCGCGCGCCTAACCCTGGCCGCCAACGTGGCCAAGGCCTACAGCGACCTGGGCCAGGCCCATATCGTGCGTGACTTGGCGGTAGATGACCTCAAGCGTACCCGCCAGATGCTCGACCTGAGCAAGCGCCGCCTGAGTTCCGGTATCGACAGCGAGTACCAGTTCCAGCAGACCGAGAGCCTGGAAGCCAGCTCTCAGTCGCAACTGATTGACGCGGAAAAACAACTGCAAAGCGCCAAGATCGCCCTCGCCGTTTTGCTCGGTAAAGGCCCGGACCGCGGTGACGAGTTGGCGCGCCCAGCGGTGCTCAAACCCAGCGCCGTGGCCGTGCCGGCGGTGTTGCCTGCCGAGTTGCTTGGCCGTCGCCCGGACCTGGTCGCCGCACGTTGGCGCGTAGAGGCCGCGAGCAAGAACATCGATGCCAGCAAGACCCGCTTCTACCCCAACCTCAACCTGAGCGCGAGCGCCGGTGCCGAGTCGTTGCTGGGCGATGCGATGTTCGGTTCGGCCAGCCGCTTCTTCAACATTGCGCCGACGATTTCGCTGCCGATCTTTGACGGCGGCCGTCTGCGTGCTGATCTCGATGCCCGCGACGCCGACTACGACCTGGCCGTGGCCCAGTACAACAAAACCCTGGTGCAAGCCTTGGGCGATATCGGCAACAGCCTGTCCCAACTGCGTGACACCGGGCGGCAGATCCAGGCCCAGCAACATGCCGCCGACATCGCGCAACAGTCCTACGACACCGGGGTGCAACGCTACAGCTCAGGCATCGGTAACTACCTGGATGTGCTCAGCATCGAGCAGCAACTGCTACAGGCCCAGCGTCAGCTGGCCACCCTGAATGCGGCGCAGATCGACCTGTCGATTCAATTGATGCAGGCCCTGGGTGGCGGGTACCACGTCAACAGCGTGGCCGCGACCACCCCAGCTACACGCACGGAATAATTTGAGGTATTTGTCATGGCCACTGCCGACAGCAACAACGCAACCGAACAACCCAAAGACACCAACCCCCGCAAACGCAAAGTGATGCTGATCGGCCTGGCGCTGATCGTCATCCTGAGTGTGGTGGGAGTGTGGGCCTGGTATGAGTTCTACGGGCGCTTCAATGAAAGCACCGACGACGCCTATGTGAACGGCAACGTGGTGGAAATCACCCCGCTGGTCACCGGCACCGTGGTCAGCATTGGCGCCGACGATGGCGACCTGGTGCATGAAGGCCAGGTGCTGATCAACTTCGACCCCAACGACGCCGCCGTCGGCCTGCAGAGTGCCCAGGCCAACCTGGCCCGCACCGTGCGCCAGGTACGCGGCCTGTACAGCAACGTCGATGGCATGAAAGCCCAGGTCAATGCGCAGAAGGCCGATGTACAGACGGCCCAGGACAACTACAACCGCCGCAAGACCCTGGCCCAGGGCGGCGCGATTTCCCAGGAAGAACTGTCCCACGCTCGCGACAGCCTGACCGCTGCCAAGAACGCCTTGACCAACCTTGAGCAACAACTGAAAACCACCAATGCCCTGGTGGATGACACGGTGATTTCGTCCCACCCCGATGTGCAAGCGGCCGCCGCGCAACTGCGCCAGGCGTACCTGACCAATGCCCGCAGCACCTTGATCGCGCCGGTCACCGGCTATGTGGCCAAGCGCACCGTGCAATTGGGCCAGCGCGTCCAACCGGGCACCGCGCTGATGGCGGTGATCCCGCTGGACCAGCTGTGGATCGACGCCAACTTCAAGGAAACCCAACTGCGGGATATGCGCATCGGCCAGCCGGTGGATATCGAGTCGGACATCTACGGCAGCGACGTCAAGTACAGCGGCACCGTCGACAGCCTCGGCGCCGGCACCGGCAGCGCGTTCGCCTTGTTGCCTGCACAGAACGCCACCGGCAACTGGATCAAGATCGTGCAGCGGGTACCGGTGCGCATCCATATCAACGCCGAAGAGCTGGCCAAACACCCGCTGCGCGTGGGCTTGAGCACCGTGGTGAATGTAGACCTGCACGACCAGAGCGGCCCGGTGCTGGCGCAACAAGCGCCGCAAAAAGCCTCGTTCACCACCAACGTGTATGACCGCCAACTGGCCGAAGCCGATGCCATGATCAACCAGTTGATCCATGACAACAGCGTCGCCGCTCCCAAGGCTGCGCAACGCTGATGAGCAATAACGCCTCGTTCACGCCACCCAGCCTGTTGATGGCCACTATTGGCCTGTCGCTGGCGACCTTCATGCAGGTGCTCGACACCACCATCGCCAACGTGGCGTTGCCGACTATCTCCGGCAACCTGGGGGTGAGTTCGGAGCAGGGCACCTGGGTGATCACCTCGTTTGCGGTGAGCAACGCCATCGCCTTGCCGCTCACCGGTTGGCTGAGCCGGCGCTTTGGCGAGGTGAAGCTGTTTTTGTGGGCGACCCTGCTGTTTGTGCTGGCGTCGTTCCTGTGCGGTATTTCCACCTCGATGCCTGAGTTGATCGGCTTTCGGGTTCTGCAAGGTTTGGTGGCAGGGCCGCTGTACCCGATGACCCAGACCTTGCTGATTGCGGTCTACCCACCGGCCAAGCGCGGCATGGCCCTGGCGTTATTGGCGATGGTCACGGTGGTGGCGCCGATTGCAGGTCCCATCCTCGGTGGCTGGATCACCGACAGCTACAGTTGGCCGTGGATCTTTTTCATCAACGTGCCCATCGGTATCTTCGCGGTGATGGTGGTGCGCTCGCAGTTGAAGAAACGCCCGGTGGTCACCAGCTACCAGCCGATGGATTACGTCGGGTTGTTGAGTCTGATCGTCGGGGTGGGGGCCTTGCAGATCATCCTCGACAAGGGCAATGACCTGGACTGGTTCGAGTCCAACTTCATCATCATCGGTGCGGCCATTTCGGTGATTGCCCTGGCGGTGTTCGTGATCTGGGAGATGACCGACAAGCACCCGGTGGTCAACCTGCGGCTGTTCGCACACCGTAATTTCCGGATCGGCACCATCGTGTTGATCCTCGGTTATGCGGGCTTTTTCGGCATCAATCTGATCCTGCCGCAGTGGCTGCAAACCCAGATGGGCTACACGGCCACCTGGGCCGGGCTGGCGGTGGCGCCGATCGGCATTCTACCGGTGCTGATGTCGCCGTTCGTGGGCAAGTACGCGCACAAGTTCGACCTGCGCCTGCTGGCGGGCCTGGCGTTCCTGGCGATTGGCTTGAGCTGCTTCATGCGCGCCGGTTTCACCAACGAAGTGGACTTCACCCATATCGCCATGGTGCAGCTGTTCATGGGCATCGGCGTGGCGCTGTTCTTCATGCCGACCTTGAGCATCCTGATGTCCGACCTGCCGCCGCACCAGATTGCCGACGGCGCGGGGCTTGCGACCTTCCTGCGCACCTTGGGCGGCAGCTTTGCGGCGTCGCTGACCACCTGGATCTGGATCCGCCGGGCCGACCAGCACCATGCCTATATGAGCGAGAACATGACCGTCTACGACTCGACCACCCGCGATGCGTTGCAGGCGCTAGGTGGGGCAGGGCAGAAGGCCTATACCCAACTGGACCAGATCCTCACCAGCCAGGCGTACATGATGTCCACTGTGGATTACTTCACGTTGCTGGGGTGGATGTTCATGGGCTTGATGTTGCTGGTGTGGCTGGCCAAGCCGCCGTTCACGGCGAAGGCCGGGCCTGCGGCTTCGGGGCACTGATTGTAAGGTCAGCGCGGTTCCTGTGGGAGCTGGCTTGTGTGGGAGCTGGCTTGCCTGCGATGCAGACACCTCGGTGTATCAGATGCACCGAGGTGATGCTATCGCAGGCAAGCCAGCTCCCACAGGTTGAACGGTGTTGTGTCAGAGGTTCAGGCGCCAGGCAACGCCAACTGCGGGTTGACGAAGTCAAACGCCGCCAGCTGAAAGCCTTGCTCATCCACCTGCAGCGCCCACCCTTGCTTGTCCCAGTCCCCCAGCACAATGCGCTTGGCCGCTTGGTCGCCGATCTGCAACTTATGGATGGCGGGGCGGTGGGTATGGCCGTGGACCAGGGTGCGCACGCCGAACTGCTGCATCACCCGTGGCACTTCTTCAGGGGTGACATCGACAATGTCGTTGGCCTTCATGCGCACTTGAGCACTGCTCTCACTGCGCAACTTGCGCGCCAGTTTGTGACGCGTGCCCAAGGGCAGGTGGCGCAGGATAAACAGTACAACCGGGTTACGCAGGATGCGCCGCAGCTTCATATAGCCGAGGTCGCGGGTGCAGAGGCTGTCGCCGTGCATCAACAGCACTGGCTCGCCATACAACTGCACGACCGTCGGGTCCTTGAGCAAGGTAGCGCCTGCCGCTTTGCAGAACGCCTTGCCGATCAGGAAATCACGGTTGCCGTGCATGATGAAAATCGGGGTGCCGCTGTCGCTCAGCTCGCGCAGAGCCGCGCAGATGGAACGCTGGAAGGGGGTCATGCCATCGTCGCCAATCCAGGCTTCGAAGAAGTCCCCCAGAATGTACAACGCCTGGGCGCCACGGGCGCGGCCGTGGAGCAGATCCAGAAACGCCCGGGTGATGTCCGGGCGCTCCTCTTCCAGATGCAAATCTGAAATCAGCAATATCACCCAACGATCTCGGCTTTCTCGACGATCACGTCTTCGGCTGGAACGTCCTGGTGACCGGCCTTGGAGGTGGTCGAGACGCCTTTGATCTTGTCGACAACGTCGGTGCCTTCGGTGACTTTACCGAACACCGCGTAGCCCCAACCCTGCACGTTCTTGCCGCTGTGGTTCAGGAAGGCGTTGTCGGCGACGTTGATGAAGAACTGCGCGGAGGCCGAATGCGGCTCCATGGTACGGGCCATGGCGACGGTGTACTTGTCGTTGGAAAGGCCGTTGTCCGCTTCGTTCTGGATGCTTGGACGCTTGTCTTTCTTCTCTTTCATGCCCGGCTCGAAACCGCCGCCCTGGATCATGAAGTTACCGATGACACGGTGGAAAACAGTGTTTTCGTAGTGGCCGGCTTTGACGTATTCGATGAAGTTGGCGACGGTGATCGGCGCTTTCTCGGCGTTCAGCTCGATAACGATGTCACCGTGGTTGGTGGTCAGTTTGACTTGAGTCATGTTCGCTACTCTTTTCAGGGAATTCGTGGGTGTGGGCGCCTGGGCACCTTACCTGTCTGGCTAAACGACGGCCAAGGCGCGCAGTTTAGCGTGCCCTGCGGGAATTTCGAGGTGGTTTTTTACCGCCCGGGCAATTAATTGGCCGCGCTCTGTATGTGTCTTGACTGCTTCGGCTATTATGAGCCCTTTGTTTTATCTGGCCCCACCTGGCCATGCACCTGTCTGTTCAAGGATCCTATGAGCAAGCCCACTGTCGACCCTACCTCGAATACCAAGGCCGGACCTGCCGTCCCGGTCAATTTCCTGCGCCCGATCATCCAGGCGGACCTGGATTCGGGCAAGCACACGCAGATCGTCACCCGTTTCCCGCCAGAGCCCAACGGCTACCTGCACATCGGCCACGCCAAGTCGATCTGTGTGAATTTCGGCCTGGCCCAGGAGTTCGGTGGCGTCACGCACCTGCGTTTCGACGACACCAACCCGGCCAAGGAAGACCAGGAATACATCGACGCCATCGAAAGCGACATCAAGTGGCTGGGCTTCGAATGGTCCGGTGAAGTGCGCTATGCCTCCAAGTATTTCGACCAGTTGTTCGACTGGGCCGTCGAGCTGATCAAGGCCGGCAAGGCCTATGTGGACGACCTGACCCCGGAGCAGGCCAAGGAGTACCGTGGCACGCTGACCGAGCCGGGCAAGAACAGCCCGTTCCGCGACCGTTCGGTGGAAGAGAACCTGGACTGGTTCAACCGTATGCGCGCCGGCGAATTCCCGGACGGCGCCCGCGTGCTGCGCGCCAAGATCGACATGGCCTCGCCGAACATGAACCTGCGCGACCCGATCATGTACCGCATCCGCCATGCCCATCACCACCAGACCGGTGACAAGTGGTGCATCTACCCCAACTACGACTTCACCCACGGTCAGTCGGACGCCATCGAAGGCATCACCCACTCCATCTGCACCCTGGAATTCGAAAGCCATCGCCCGCTGTACGAATGGTTCCTGGACAGCCTGCCGGTACCGGCGCACCCACGTCAGTACGAGTTCAGCCGTCTGAACCTGAACTACACCATCACCAGCAAGCGCAAGCTCAAGCAACTGGTCGATGAAAAACACGTGCATGGCTGGGACGACCCGCGCATGTCCACGCTGTCGGGCTTCCGTCGCCGTGGCTACACCCCGGCGTCGATCCGCAACTTCTGCGATATGGTCGGCACCAACCGCTCCGACGGCGTGGTCGATTTCGGCATGCTGGAATTCAGCATCCGTCAGGACCTCGACGCCAACGCCCCGCGCGCCATGTGCGTGCTGCGGCCGTTGAAAGTCGTGATCACCAACTACCCGGAAGGCCAGGTCGAGAACCTCGAACTGCCACGTCACCCGCAGAAAGAAGAGCTGGGCGTGCGCAAGTTGCCGTTCGCCCGCGAGATCTACATCGACCGTGACGACTTCATGGAAGAGCCGCCAAAAGGCTACAAGCGCCTGGAGCCGAACGGCGAAGTGCGCCTGCGCGGCAGTTACGTGATCCGTGCGGACGAAGCGATCAAGGACGCCGACGGCAACATCGTCGAGCTGCGCTGCTCGTACGATCCGGACACCCTGGGCAAGAACCCTGAAGGCCGCAAGGTCAAGGGTGTGGTCCACTGGGTACCGGCCGCTGCCAGCATCGAATGCGAAGTGCGCCTGTACGATCGTCTGTTCCGCTCGCCAAACCCTGAGAAGGCTGAAGACAGCGCGAGTTTCCTCGACAACATCAACCCTGATTCCCTGCAAGTACTCACTGGTTGTCGTGCCGAGCCATCGCTTGGCGACGCACAGCCGGAAGACCGTTTCCAGTTCGAGCGCGAAGGCTACTTCTGCGCGGATATCAAGGACTCGAAACCAGGCGCTCCGGTATTCAACCGTACCGTGACCTTGCGAGATTCGTGGGGCCAGTGATTTAAGGGAAACATCGTGCTAACGATCTACAACACGCTCAGCAAGACCAAAGAAGTCTTCAAGCCGCTGGACGGCAACAAGGTGCGCATGTACGTGTGCGGCATGACCGTGTACGACTACTGCCACATCGGCCACGGCCGCAGCATGGTTGCCTTCGACCTAGTGACCCGCTGGTTGCGTTTCAGCGGCTATGACTTGACGTACGTGCGCAACATCACCGACATCGACGACAAGATCATCAACCGTGCCAACGAAAACGGCGAGTCGTTCGACGCGCTGACCGAGCGCATGATCGCCGCCATGCACGAGGACGAGGCGCGCCTCAACATCCTCAAGCCGGACATGGAACCGCGTGCCACGGACCACATCCCTGGCATGCACGCGATGATCCAGACCCTGATCGACAAGGGCTACGCCTACGCCCCAGGCAACGGCGACGTGTACTACCGCGTCGCCAAGTTCATGGGCTACGGCAAGCTGTCGCGCAAAAAGATCGAAGACCTGCGCATCGGCGCGCGGATCGAAGTCGACGAAGCCAAGCAGGACCCGCTCGACTTCGTACTGTGGAAAGGTACAAAGCCCGGCGAGCCAAGCTGGGAGTCGCCGTGGGGCGCCGGGCGTCCGGGCTGGCACATCGAATGCTCGGTGATGTCCACCTGCTGCCTGGGCGAGACCTTCGACATTCATGGCGGCGGCAGCGACCTTGAGTTCCCGCACCACGAAAACGAAATCGCCCAGAGCGAAGCCGCCACCGGCAAGACCTACGCCAACGCCTGGATGCACTGCGGCATGATCCGCATCAATGGCGAGAAGATGTCCAAGTCCTTGAACAACTTCTTCACCATCCGCGACGTGCTGGAAAAGTACCACCCGGAAGTGGTGCGTTACCTGTTGGTGTCGAGCCACTACCGCAGCGCCATCAACTACTCGGAAGACAACCTCAAGGACGCCAAGGGCGCCCTGGAGCGTTTCTACCACGCGTTGAAAGGTTTGCCATCGGTTGCGCCTGCTGGTGGCGAAGCGTTCGTGGCACGCTTTACCGAAGTCATGAACGACGACTTTGGTACGCCGGAAGCCTGCGCCGTGCTGTTCGAGATGGTGCGTGAGATCAACCGCTTGCGCGAGACCGATATCGACGCAGCGGCGGGCCTGGCGGCGCGCCTGAAAGAACTGGCCAGCGTGCTGGGCGTGTTGCAGATGGAGGCCGATGACTTCCTGCAAGCGGGTGCCGAAGGGCGTGTGGATGCCGCTGAGGTAGATGCACTGATCCAGGCGCGTCTGGCGGCTCGCACCAATAAAGACTGGGCGGAATCCGACCGTATCCGCGACCAACTGACCGCGATGGGTGTGGTGTTGGAAGACGGCAAGGGTGGGACGACGTGGCGGTTGGCTGACTGACCGTTGATAGCTGCACGCTGAATGAAAAACGCCCCGACTGGTTCGGGGCGTTTTTTTGCACTCTCGTTCCCACGCTCTGCGTGGGAATGCATACCGAGACGCTCCGCGTCGCCCGCTCGCCCGAGTGGGCGGACGCGGAGCGTCCTGGGCGGCGTTACCACGCAGAGCGTGGGAACGATCTGCGGGCTGCTGACTTCGGCGGGGACGTCATCACCGGCCATGCGTTTGCGGAACGGTTAGTTGGATCGTTCCCAAACCGCTTTACTGATCGACCGGGCGCTTCCCGGTGTGGCGCGTAGCGGGATGATGCTAAGTTGGCGCAATTGGTGGCGCGTATCCGATCTTTTGCCTGACACCAAACCAAATGTGGGAGCTGGCTTGCCTGCGATAGCGGTTTATCAGTCACAGCATCATTGACTGAAATTCCGCTATCGCAGGC
>NZ_JBWKRA010000020.1:0-115450 GCF_059419065.1 Pseudomonas sp. GW821-FHT07B01
GGCTTGCTCGCGAAAGCGGTGGGTCAGTTTTCACATGTGCTAACGGATACATCGCCTTCGCGAGCAAGCCCGCTCCCACAGGTAGGTGGCAACTAGCAGACTGACGGTTATTGTCAGAAATTTCCTACAGGAGTACAAATGTACTCCATGACAAACCTGACTCCCCGCCGCACCGCCATCCTGACCTTCATTCGCGAGCGCATCGCGCAACAAGGCCAGCCTCCCAGCCTCGCCGAGATCGCCGAGGCGTTCGGCTTCGCCTCGCGCAGCGTTGCCCGCAAGCATGTGGTGGCGCTGACCGAAGCTGGGTTTATCGAGGTCAACCCCAACCAGGCCCGTGGCATTCGCTTGCTCAATCAACCTGCGCGTCCCGAGTGGCTGGATGTACCGGTGCTCGGTCGTGTGGCGGCCGGTCGGCCGATTGGCGCCGATGCCGAGGTGCACAGCCGCTTGCAACTGGACCCCGCCACTTTCGCCAAAACCCCCGATTACCTGCTGCGGGTGCAGGGCGATTCGATGATTGAAGATGGCATTCTCGATGGCGACCTGGTGGGCGTGCGCCGCAGTGCCGAAGCCTTGAACGGGCAGATTGTGGTGGCGCGCCTGGACGGCGACGTCACCATCAAGCGTTTCGAGCGCCACGGCGACAGTGTTCGCCTGTTGCCGCGCAACCCGGCCTATCAACCCATCGTGGTCGGGCCCGAGCAGGACCTGGCCATCGAAGGCGTGTTCTGCGGCCTGGTGAGGCAAGGCTGATGGGCGCCGTGGTTGCCCTGGACTCGCTGTTCAATGGCGGGCGAGTCTGGAAGGGCCGGCCCGCCGCGCCCCCGGCCAGCGTGCACCCCACGGGGCTGGCGGCGCTGGATGCGGTGCTGCCCAGTGGCGGCTGGCCGGAATCGGCCTTGAGTGAAATCCTGATGGCCCAGGACGGGGTGGGCGAGTTGCAACTGGTGCTGCCTACCCTGGCGCGCCTGTCGGCCTTGGGCGAGCGCATTGTGCTGGTGGCGCCGCCCTATACCCCCTATCCCCATGCGTGGCAGAACGCCGGGGTGGATGTGCGCCAGCTGTCCATCATCCGGGCCGAGGAGCGTGACGCGTTGTGGGCGGTGGAGCAATGCCTGCGTTCTGGCAGTTGCGGGGCGGTGTTGTGTTGGCCGCGCAAGGCCGATGATCGTGCCTTGCGGCGTTTGCAGGTGGCGGCCGAAACCGGGCAGACCCTGGCGTTTGCCTGGCGCTCCCTGAGCGAGGCGATCAATGCCTCGCCTGCCGCCCTGCGCCTGGCGGTCGAGGCCAGGCCCGCGCAAGTGCGGGTGCTCAAGTGCCGTGGCGGGCTGGCCCATCCGGCGCCAATTGCCCTGGCGGGGCATTGAGGTTGCCATGCGTTGGGTGTGTATTGTCTTCCCGCAATTGGCGCTGGACGGGGCACAGCGTGTGCATCCCGAACCCGAGCAGCCGCTGGCGCTGCTGGCCGGCACGCCGCAGCGGCGTGTGTTGCAAACCGTCAACGCCGCCGCCCGCGCCTTGGGCCTGCGCCCCGGGCAATCGTTGACGGCAGCCCATGCCCTGGTCAAGCAGTTTGCCTGTGTCGAATACGACCCGCTGGAGATCGAGCGCCTGCAGCAGTTTCTGGCCGCCTGGGCCTACCGATTCAGCTCCCAAGTCAGCCTGTATTACCCACGGGCCTTGTTGTTCGAGATCGAATCGAGCCTGGGCCTGTTCGGGCCCTGGCCGCAACTTGAGGCGCGTTTGCGCAAAGAGCTGACCGAACTTGGCTTTCGTCATCGCATCGTCGCTGCGCCCAACCCGGCGGCGGCGCGGATATTGGCAAACGGCTACGACGGCCTGGCCGTGGCCGATGACAGCGCCCTGATGCAGGCCCTGGCGTCGCTGCCTGTCGACCGTGCAGGCCTTGAACCCCAAGCCGCCACCGCCTTGTCGCGCATGGGCCTGCGCAGCCTGGCCCAGGTGCAGGCCTTGCCCCGGCATACCCTGGCGCGACGTTTTGACGCCAGCCTGCTCAAGCACCTCGACGCCCTGAGCGGGCAGCGGCCATTGGCCCTGGATTTTTATCAACCGCCCGACCAGTTCGATGCACGCATCGAGTTGAATTTCGATGTGCAATCCCACCAGGCGCTGTTGTTCCCCTTGCGGCGTTTGACCGGCGACCTGTCCGCTTTCCTGTGCGGCCGCGACAGTGGCGTGCAGCGCTTTGACCTGCGCCTGGAACACGCCCAGGCACAAGACAGCGTGATCAAGGTGGGCCTGCTCAGCGCCGAGCGCGAGCCTTCAATGTTGTTCGAACTGGCCCGTGGGCGCCTGGAGCAGGTACAGGTCACCGCGCCGGTGCGGGGTGTGCGCCTGGTGGCCGAGGACTTGCCGGTCTTCGTGCCGCAACGCCAGGACCTGTTCGACGACCGCCCGCAACAAACCCTGCCGTGGGAACAGTTGCGCGAACGCCTGCGTGCACGCCTGGGGGATGAGGCGGTGCAGGGCCTGCGTTTTCAGGCCGACCATCGCCCCGAATGCGCCTGGCAGGCTGCGACCGACCACCAGGCGTGCCCGAGCTTGAACAAGGTCCGCCGCCCAGGCTGGTTATTGCCGCAACCGACCTTGCTGGCCGAACACGGCGTACAGATCCTGATGGGTCCGGAGCGCATTGAATCCGGCTGGTGGGATGGCGCCGATGTTCGCCGTGACTATTACCTGGTCCAGACCCGCGCCGGCCAGCAGGGTTGGGCCTATCGCACGGTGGGGCAAGGCGATGGGTTGTGGTTGCAAGGGTGGTTTGCATGAGCATCCCCTCAGCTGGAGCGCACCTACTGTGGCGAGCAAGCTTGCTTGCGCTGGGGTGCGCAGCGCCCCCAATAAAAGCCGGAGACTGCTGCGCAGTCAGCGGGAGCAAGCTCCCTCGCCACAGCAGGCTCGCTCCTACAACAGGAGGTGGGGGCGCATGAATTATGCCGAGCTGCACTGCCTGTCCAATTTCAGCTTCCAGCGGGGTGCCTCCAGTGCGCTGGAGCTTTTCGAGCGCGCCAAGCGCCAAGGCTACAGCGCCCTGGCGATCACCGATGAATGCACGCTGTCAGGCATCGTGCGTGCCTGGCAAGCCGCCAAAGCCGTGGACTTGCCGTTGATTATCGGCAGTGAAATGCACATCGAAAATGGCCCGAAACTGGTGCTGCTGGTGGAGAACCTGAGCGGTTATCAGCACCTGTGCCGGCTGATCACCCTGGCCCGGCGTCGGGCTGAAAAGGGCAGTTATCGCCTGCTACAGGAAGATTTCGAGCAACCGTTGCCCGGCCTGTTGGCGTTGTGGGTGGCGCAAGACAGCGACACCCAGGCCAGCCTCGACTGGCTGCGCCGCACCTTCGACCAGCGCCTGTGGCTGGCGGTGCACCTGCACTGTGGGCAGGACGATGCGCGCCATCTGCAACAGCGCTTGCAACTGGCCCACAGCCTGCAAATCCCTGCCGTGGCCTGCGGCGATGTGCATATGCATGCGCGAGGCCGCCGTGCCCTGCAAGACACCATGACCGCCATCCGTCACCACGTGCCGGTGGCCGAAGCTGGCACGCGCCTGCACCCCAATGGCGAACGCCACCTGCGCAGCCTCGACGCGCTGGCGGCGCTGTACCCCCAGGCCTTGCTGGATGAAACCCTCGCCCTCGCGCGGCGCTGCACCTTCGACCTCGGCCAGTTGCGCTATCACTATCCACGCGAGCTGGTACCCGCGGGGCATGACGCCCAATCCTGGCTGCGCACCCTCACCGAAGAAGGCATCGCCCAGCGCTGGCCCGAAGGCATCGACGACAAGACCTTGCAGCAAATCCATCGTGAACTGCAGCTGATCAGCGAGCTGGGTTACGAAAGCTATTTCCTTACGGTGCATGACATCGTGCGTTTCGCCCGCAGCCGTTCGATCCTGTGCCAGGGCCGTGGTTCGGCGGCTAACTCGGCGGTGTGTTTTGCCCTGGGCATCACCGAAATCAACCCGAGCCTTACCAACCTGCTGTTCGAGCGCTTCCTGTCCAAAGAGCGCAACGAGCCGCCGGACATCGACGTGGATTTTGAGCACGAGCGCCGCGAAGAGGTGCTGCAATACGTGTTCCAGCGCTATGGCCGCACCCGTGCAGCCTTGACGGCGGTGGTCAGCAGTTACCATGCCACGGGCGCGGTACGTGATGTGGCCAAGGCCCTCGGGCTGCCGGCGGACCAGATCAACGCCTTGGCCGATTGCTGCGGGCGCTGGAGCGATGAGGCGCCGCCGTTGGAGCGCCTGCGTGAAAGCGGCTTCGACCCGGACAGCCCACTGCTGCGGCGTGTCTTGACGTTGACCCAGCAACTGATCGGTTTTCCGCGGCACCTGTCCCAGCACCCTGGCGGCTTTGTGATCAGCGAATACCCGCTGGACACTCTGGTGCCGGTGGAAAATGCGGCCATGGCCGAGCGCACCATTATCCAGTGGGACAAAGACGACCTCGACGCCGTCGGTTTGCTCAAGGTGGACATCCTTGCCCTGGGCATGCTCAGCGCGATCCGCCGCTGCTTCGATTTGCTGCGCCGACATCGCCACCGGGACTTGAGCCTGGCCACGATTCCCAATGAAGACCCGGCCACCTACGCCATGATCAGCAAGGCCGACACCATCGGTGTGTTCCAGATCGAGTCGCGGGCGCAGATGTCGATGTTGCCCCGGCTCAAGCCGCAGACGTTTTATGACCTGGTGATCGAGGTTGCCATTGTGCGGCCTGGGCCGATCCAGGGCGGCATGGTGCATCCGTACTTGCGTCGGCGGAATAATGAAGAGCCCACCACCTATCCGTCGCCGCAATTGAAGGCCGTGCTGGAACGCACCCTGGGCATCCCGCTGTTCCAGGAACAGGTGATGCAAATCGCCATGGTCGCCGCCGACTACAGCCCTGGCGAGGCCGACCAGTTGCGCCGCTCCATGGCCGCCTGGAAACGCCACGGCGGCCTGGAGCCCCATCAGCAGCGCCTGCGCACCGGCATGCTGAAGAATGGCTACACCGAAGCCTTTGCCGCGCAGATTTTCGAGCAGATCAAGGGCTTTGGCAGCTATGGTTTCCCGGAGTCCCACGCCGCCAGTTTCGCCTTGCTGACCTATGCCAGTTGCTGGCTCAAATGCCATGAGCCGGCGGCCTTCGCCTGCGCCCTGATCAACAGCTGGCCCATGGGCTTCTACAGCCCGGACCAGATCCTGCAGGACGCTCGGCGCCATCGCTTGCAGATCCGCCCGGTGGATGTGCAGGCCAGCGACTGGGAATGCAGCCTGGAGCCCATCGATGGCCAGCAACCGGCGATCCGCCTGGGCTTGCGCATGATCTCGGGGTTTCGCGAGGACGACGGGCGGCGTATCGAAGCGGCGAGGCAGCAGCGGCTGTTCAATGACATCGCTGACCTGGACGCGCGCGCCGGGCTGGATACGCGTGCCCAGGCGCTGTTGGCGGATGCCGGGGCCTTGCGCGCCCTGGCCGGCAACCGCCATCAGGCGCGCTGGGACGTGGCCGGTGTGCATCAGCAACTGGGCTTGTTTGCCGGCCTGCCGAGCCCCGATGAAACGCGGGTGGCATTACCCGAACCTACGGTCGGCGAAGATTTGCACGCCGATTACGCCACCCTCGGTACCACCCTGGGGCCCCATCCCCTGGCGTTGTTGCGCGCCGAGTTACGCCGGCGCCGCTGCCGCAGTTCCCAGGAATTGCTGGCGGTGGAACATGGGCGCAACGTGAGCATCGCCGGGTTGGTCACCGGCCGCCAGCGCCCTGGCACGGCGAGCGGTGTGACCTTTGTCACCCTGGAAGATGAGTTCGGCAACCTCAATGTGGTGGTCTGGCGCGACCTGGCCGAGCGTCAGCGCCAGGCGCTGGTGGGCTCGCGTTTGCTCAAGGTGGACGGCCGTTGGGAGGCGGTAGGTGAGGTGCGGCATTTGATCGCGGGGCGCCTCACCGATTTGACGCCGCTGCTGGATGGAATGGTGGTGCGCAGCCGGGATTTTCATTGAGTTCCAGGGGTTTGTGCATTCCTCTGTGTTCAGGATGAAACCATCCACCGCTGGCGCGCTCCAAAACTTGCGACTGTCTTGTCCCTGCACAGAGCCCAATCATGCAATTTTTATCCAACCCCCATGGCTGTGAAGGCTGGGCCGGCGAAATGGCCCAGCGGATTCGCACGTTTGACTGGTCAAGTACCGACCTTGGCCCCTTGGATCAGTGGTCCACGAGCCTGGCTTGCACCGTGCAAATGATGCTCGCCTC
This sequence comes from Pseudomonas sp. GW821-FHT07B01, assembly GCF_059419065.1. Taxonomy (NCBI): domain Bacteria; kingdom Pseudomonadati; phylum Pseudomonadota; class Gammaproteobacteria; order Pseudomonadales; family Pseudomonadaceae; genus Pseudomonas; species Pseudomonas sp. GW821-FHT07B01. Next base: position 6,276 of record NZ_JBWKRA010000020.1, read on the forward strand.
ACCCGTGCCGATGGTGATGCTGTGGGGGCGGGCGGGGTACATGATCTACAACGACAGCTATTCGGTATTTGCCGGCGGGCGCCATCCCTACCTCTTGGGCACTCCGGTAGAACTGGGCTGGCCGGAGGTGGCCGAGTTCAATCGGCATGTGGTGGATACGTGCCTGGCGGGCGGTACCTTGTCGTTCAATAACAAGGAGCTGGTGTTATCGCGTCACGGCCAACCGGAAAGCGTATGGCTGGACCTCTATTACAGCCCCGTGGCCGGGGACAACCAACAGCCGGCCGGGGTGCTGGCGATTGTGGTGGAAACCACCGAACTGGTGAAGTCCGAGCGGGTGCGCCAGGAGCTCACCCATAATCTGGAGCAACGCGTAGCCGCTGAAGTGCAGGCGCGGTCTGCCGCAGAAGACCAGTTGCGCCAGTCACAGAAGCTGGAAGCGATTGGCGGCCTGACCGGTGGCGTGGCCCATGACTTCAATAACCTGCTGCAAGTGATCGCCGGCAACCTGCATTTGCTCGCCCGGCATGAGCCGGACAATTGTCAGGTGCAACGTCGCGTCACCGCGGCCATCGCCGCCGTGGAGCGAGGGGCCAAGCTGTCGTCGCAACTTTTGGCCTTTGCGCGTCGCCAGCCCTTGTCTCCGGCGGTGTACAACCCGCAGCGCATCTACGCTGGCCTGGGCGAGCTGTTGCAACGGGCGTTGGGGGAAACCATTCATATCGACGTGCAACTGCCCCAGGACTCCTGGTGCATCAATGTCGACCGCAACCAGCTGGAAAACGCGCTGCTCAACCTGGCGATCAACGCCCGGGATGCCATGCAGGGCGAGGGTGTGATTCGTATCACCGGAGAAAACGTCATCCTCAACCCGGACGATTGCATCGGTAAAAGCATCAAGCCCGGCGAGTACGTGCGCCTGGCAGTGGCCGACACCGGCGTGGGCATGTCCGAGGCGACCCTCAAGCGCGCATTCGAACCCTTCTTTACCACCAAGCGCGAAGGCCACGGCACCGGCCTGGGCCTGAGCATGGTGTTCGGTTTTGTGCGCCAAAGTGGCGGGCATGTGGACATGTGGAGCGAGGAGGGCAAGGGCTCGGTAGTGCAGATGTATTTCCCCCACTGCCTGGAGCCTGAATGCTTCGACGACTACAGTGATGCGGACCTGCAAGGCGGCGGCCAGGAAACCATCCTGGTGGTCGAGGACAATGAAGGCGTACGCCTGACGGTGGTCGAGTTGCTGCAGCAGTCGGGCTATACCGTACTGATTGCCGAGGATGGTGACCGCGCGATGCAAGTGTTGCAGCGCGGCGTGTCGCCGGACCTGATCTTCACCGATGTGGTGATGCCCGGTCGGGTCAAGAGCACCGACCTGGCCACCTGGGCCCGCGCGCAGAACCCGCCGGTGCCGGTGCTGTTTACCTCAGGCCACACCCGCGACATTCTGTCTTCCAATCATCTGCTCAGCGCCGATATCCACCTGCTGAGCAAACCCTACAGCCCCGATGCCCTGACCCAACGCGTGCGCAGGGTGCTAAGCGCAAGACAAGGTTGCCCATGACTTCACAGCGCAACATCCCACCGCTCACCGCCCGGCAAACGGGCTTTGTCAGGGTGCGTGGCGCCCGTGAACATAACTTGCGCAATGTCGATGTGGATATTCCCCGGGACGCCCTGGTGGTGTTTACCGGCGTGTCTGGCTCCGGCAAATCGTCCCTGGCGTTTTCCACGGTGTACGCCGAGGCCCAGCGCCGCTATTTCGAATCGGTAGCGCCCTATGCGCGGCGCTTGATCGACCAGGTCGGCGTGCCGGACGTAGACAGCATCGAAGGCTTGCCGCCTGCCGTGGCCCTGCAACAGCAACGGGGTACACCCAGTGCGCGCTCGTCGGTGGGCAGTGTCACCACCTTGTCGAGCTTGATCCGCATGCTCTATTCCCGCGCCGGCCGCTATCCGAAAGGGCAGGCCATGTTGTATGCCGAGGACTTCTCGCCGAACCTGCCCCAGGGCGCGTGCCCGCAATGCCACGGCCTGGGCCGCGTGTATGAAGTGACCGAAGCGCTGATGGTGCCCGATCCGTCCTTGACCATCCGCCAGCGTGCAGTGGCGTCCTGGCCGTTGGCGTGGCAGGGCCAGAACCTGCGCGACATCCTCGTGACCCTGGGTTATGACGTGGACATCCCGTGGCGCGAGCTGCCGAAAAAGCAGCGCGACTGGATCCTGTTCACCGAAGAAACCCCCACCGTACCGGTGTACGCCGGCTTCACCCCGCAGCAGACCCGCGAGGCGTTGAAACGCAAGTTGGAGCCCAGTTACCAAGGCACCTTCAGCGGCGCCCGGCGCTATATCCTGCACACCTTCGCCAACACCCAAAGCGCGCTGATGAAAAAGCGTGTATCGCAGTTCATGCAAGGCAGTACCTGCCCATTGTGCGAGGGCAAACGCCTGAACCAGGCGGCGTTGTCGGTGAAGTTTGCCGGGGTGGATATCGGTGAGCTGTCGCAATTGTCCCTGGCGCAATTGGCCGAGTTGCTGCAGCCGGTGGCCGCGGGGCACGACACGATGAAGCTGTCGGTGGAAAAACGCCTGGCGGCCCAGCGCATCGCCCAGGACCTACTCGAACGGGTCAACACCTTGATCGAACTGGGCCTGGGCTATCTGTCCCTGGAGCGCAGCACGCCGACCCTGTCGTCCGGGGAACTGCAGCGTCTGCGCCTGGCTACCCAATTGGGCTCGCAGTTGTTCGGTGTTATTTATGTGCTCGATGAGCCTTCGGCGGGCCTGCACCCGGCGGATGGCGAAGCATTGTTCACCGCGCTTGATCGTTTGAAGGCCGCGGGCAATTCGCTGTTTGTGGTGGAACATGACCTGGAAACCATGCGCCGCGCCGACTGGCTGATCGACGTGGGCCCGGCTGCCGGCGAACATGGCGGGCAAGTGCTGTACAGCGGGCCGCCCGCAGGGTTGGCGGATGTCGAGGCCTCGCAGACCCGCGAATACCTGTTTTCCTCACCTCGCCCGGCCAATGTGCCAAGCCGCGAGCCGGCCGGTTGGCTGAAGCTCAAAGGCGTGACGCGGAATAACCTGAAAGATTTGAACGTGGATTTCCCGCTGGGCTGTTTCACCGCGGTGACCGGTATTTCCGGCTCGGGCAAATCCAGCCTGGTCAGCCAGGCGCTGCTGGAATTGGTGGGCACGGGCCTGGGGCGTTTGCTGGAAAGCGACGACGAACCGAGCCTGGAAGATGCTGCACCGCAAGCCAGTGGCGGGCGCATCAGCGCCGGGCTCGAGCACATTCAGCGGCTGGTGCAGGTGGACCAGAAGCCCATCGGCCGCACGCCGCGTTCCAACCTGGCGACCTACACCGGGCTGTTCGACAACGTGCGCAAACTGTTTGCCGCCACGCCAGCGGCCAAGAAACGCAATTACGATGCCGGGCAGTTCTCCTTCAACGTCGCCAAGGGCCGTTGCCCGAACTGTGAGGGTGAGGGTTTTGTCAGCGTTGAATTGCTGTTCATGCCCAGCGTGTACGCGCCATGCCCGACCTGTCACGGCGCGCGCTATAACCCCGACACCCTGGCGATCAAATGGCAGGGCTTGAACATCGCCCAGGTGCTGGGGTTGACGGTGGAGCAAGCGGTGCAGGTGTTTGCCGAGCAGCCGGGCATCCTGCGTTCGTTAGTCGTGTTGCGCGATATCGGCCTGGGTTATCTGCGCCTCGGGCAGCCGGCCACCGAGTTGTCGGGCGGTGAGGCACAGCGCATCAAGCTCGCTACCGAGTTGCAACGCAATGCCCGGGGCGCCACCTTGTATGTGCTGGACGAGCCGACCACCGGGTTGCACCCCAGGGATGTCGATCGTTTGCTCAGCCAACTGAACCAGTTGGTGGATGCGGGGCATACGGTGGTTGTGGTGGAGCATGAAATGCGCGTGGTGGCCCAAAGTGACTGGGTGATTGATATCGGGCCGGGAGCAGGGGACTTGGGCGGGAGAGTCGTGGCGTGTGGGGCGCCGCAGAAGGTGGCCAAGAGCAAGACCAGCCGGACTGCGTCGTTTCTTGCTCGGGAGCTGGTCTGACTGGAGGCTGGCCTTTTGTGGGAGCTGGCTTGCCTGCGATGGTCAGAGGTATCTACACAACTTTGTGGGCTGTAACGGCAGACGGTAACCACGATGCGAAGCGAGTCGCTCTTGATCTACTTTTGATCTTAGGCGCCCCGTTAAACCACGCTGGCGGATTACGTGCACACCGAGCCTAAGCGAGGTGCCGAGTGGTGGGGCAAGAGCGTTTTGCTTACTTTTGTCTGGGCCGGCATTCCAGCTTTTCAAAGTGAGCCGCTGTAAAAGCGGAACCCTAAGTGGCCGTTACCGCAGGAATGGATATGTACACGGTCCAACTGTGCTGACTGTCAGGCCGTCTTCGCAGGCAAGCCAGCTCCCACATTTGGATCGTGATGTGTCAGGTAGATCAGCGTCGGTTGGCAGGTCGTCACGGGAGCAAGCTCCCTCGCCACAGGCCCAGCCTAGCGCCAAGGTTATGTAGATACCTATGCTGCGATGGCGGTGGTTCAGCTGAAGATTCAGTGACTGACACACCGCCTTCGCGGGCAAGCCCGCTCCCACAGGGGATCTGTGCCGGGCGCTGATTCTGTGGGCAATACAAACCCGTGTGGAAGCAGTGTTTGGCTCAGCGGACCGAGTCCAGCATGCGTCCCAACATAGCATCACATCCCGCCAATTGCGCTACGCTCACGAACTCGTCCGGCTTATGCCCCTGCTCCATGCTCCCGGGCCCGCATACCACGGTGGGAATGCCCGCCGCATCAAACAGCCCGCCTTCGGTGCCAAACGCTACGGTGCCGAACGCTTGCGAGCCGCAAAACGCTGCAATCAGCTGCGCCGCCTGGCTGTGCTCATCCGTGACCAGCCCCGGGTAGGCCGACAGCTCTGTGAACCGAATGGAGCTCTGCTTGCTGACCGCCTGCATACGCGGCAGTACCTGCTGCATGGCGTACGCTTGAAGTTCTTGAGCGACTTCAGCGGGGTCCGAGGCGGGCAGGGCGCGTACTTCAAAGTCAAAGCGACAATCGGCCGGGACGATGTTCAATGCCTTGCCACCACTGATCAGGCCGGTCTGTACCGTGCTGAAAGGTGGGTTGAAACGTGGGTCCTGGTGCGAACGCAAGCGCTGGCCGATGCGCCCGAGTTCGCAGATCAGATCGGCGGCATGTTCGATCGCATTCACCCCCGAGGGCGCATACGCCGAATGACATGCTTGACCCTGTATGTCGCAGCGCATCGCCAACTTGCCCTTATGACCCAACACCGGTTTGAGTTCGGTCGGTTCGCCGATGATGCACAGCATGGGTTTCACCGGACGCTGTTCCAAAACAGCGAGCAATGAGCGTACGCCCAGGCATCCGACTTCTTCATCGTAGGACAGGGCGATATGCACCGGCAGGCGCAACGGTGTTTTGACCAGTGCGGGTACCAACGCCAGTACGCACGCGATATACCCCTTCATGTCGGCGGTGCCGCGCCCGAACAGCTTGCCGTCACGCTCGGTCAACGTGAACGGCGGCAGGGTCCAGGGTTGCCCATCCACTGGCACCACGTCGGTATGCCCCGACAGCACGATACCTGGCAGCTCAACCGGGCCGACGCTGGCAAACAGGTTGGCCTTGGTGCGTTGCGCGTTGTAGACCAACTCGCTGGCGATGCCAAACCCGGCCAGGTAATCGCGCACAAACTCGATCAATTGAAGGTTGGACTCGCGGCTGGTGGTGTCGAAGCCCACCAGCGTTTCCAGCAGGTCGCGGCTGCGGCTCATCGCTCGTCTCCGGCCACGCCGTAGCCGGGGGAGCGGTCGGGGGCGAGGGCGCGATCGATATAGTCCTGTACCTGTGGGCGGTAGGCGTCCCAGAGTTTTTGCAATTCGCCAATCGGCGCTTCGTCGGCCCAATCCACGCGCAAGTTGATGATCGGCCAAGTCAACTCGCCCACCACCACCAGCGCGGCGGAATGCACCGGGCCGGCTTCGCCACCGGCGGCGATGGCAGCATGCATCGCTGCCAGCAACCGGTCTGCGAGCTGGCCTTCGCCCTGTTCAAAGGCCGAGACCATCGCGGTGATGACTTCACGGTCGGCGAGCATATTGCCCGCCGCCACGCATTGCTCGCCCGATACCGCGTGATGGGTACCCAGGGTCTGGCTGCCGCTGAAATGCACGCTGCGGCCCAGGTGGTCTATCGCCGTCAGTTGCCGATACTGGCTGTAGCCGTTGCGGGTGAGTGCTTTGTCCACGGCATCGGTTGGGGCCAGGCCCTGTTCCAGCCCGTCGAGCACGTCTGGGCCGAGGGCCGGCAAGGTGATGTTCTGGGTCGATACCGCGCCCACGCCGGGCCGCAGCCATGGGCAGCGAGCGCCTACGGCGATACTTGATGAGCTGATGGCAACGCCCAACTGGCCGGTTTCCGCGCAGCGGCCAACGATTGAAAAGGTCATGGCTAGCCTCCTTACTCTGGGATAACCGCGATCACATCAATTTCCATCAGCCACTGCGGCTGGCCCAGGGCCGAGACCACCAGCCCGGTGGAAATCGGGAATACGCCCTTGAGCCACTTGCCCACTTCCTGATACACCGGCTCGCGGTAGCGCGGGTCGATCAAGTAGGTGGTGGTTTTGACGATGTGGCTGAGGTCGCTGCCGGCTTCTTCGAGCAGTTGCTTGACGTTTTTCATCGCCTGTTCGGCCTGGGCCCGAGGGTCGCCGAGGCCCACCAGGTTGCCATCGAAATCAGTGCCCACCTGGCCGCGTACATACACGGTGTTGCCGGCGCGCACGGCCTGGCACAGGTCGTTATCCAGGCTCTGGTTGGGATAGGTTTCTTTGGTGTTGAACATGCGGATGCGAGTGTGAGTAGGCATCAAAAAACTCCAGGAAAAAGTGATCAGGCGCTGACAGGGGTCTGGCGGGCAACCGGCGCGGCTTCGCGGTACTCGAGGTACTGACGCTGGATAGCGATATGGTCGGCTACGTATTTGGCGTCGTGCCACACCCCCCAGATAAACGACGAGCCACGCCGCGATTGCCATGGCAAACCGAGGAAGTAGATGCCGGCTTCGCTGGATACACCACGTTGGTGTTGCGGCTTGCCGGCGGCGTCGAAAGCGTCCACCTGTAGCCAGCTGTAGTCCACGGCAAACCCGGTGGCCCAGATGATCGAGGTGATGCCCGCTTCGGCCAGGTCCAGCGTCAGGATTGGCTGCTTGATGCATTCAGCGTCGGGAAACACGCGACGTGCTTCGGGCTCCTGGGGCAGGTCGAGACCATTGCGTTCGACATACGCGTCGGCCGCGTCCAGCAGGGCCAGGTAGTTCTCATCCCCGCGTGCCAGGTTTTCCACCAGGTTGGGTTGGAACGTCGCCACCGTGCCGTCGAAGGCTTGGGTCAGGCCAACCAGGGTCATGCCTTGCTGGGCCAGTTCACGGAAGTCGATGGTCTTGCCGCCATGGGCGCCGCTCACAGCAATGGTCACGTGTTCACGGCCAGGTTTCATCGCCGCCTGGTCCCACTCGCCCAACACCCCGAGCCACCAGCAGAAATCCCGGTTGCGATAGGCGCGGGGCGGGCGGTCATGGGCGCCAACCGACAGGTAAACCTGGCGACCGGCGCGCTGCAGTTCATCGGCGATTTGTACGCCGGAAGAACCGGCGCCCACCACTAATACGGCGCCCGCCGGCAGTTGCCCAGGGTTGCGATAGTCGGCGGAATGGATCTGGTGCAGTGCCGTGCCTGTAGGCGCTATGCCTGGAATCACGGGCTTCTGGAATGGCCCGGTGGCGGCGACCACGCGGTTGGCTTCGATCACACCTTCAGTGGTGTGCACGGTGAAGCCGGGGCGGCCGATGTTACGTACCACTGACGTCACGTCCACGCCAGTGCGGATCGGCGCATTGAATTTGCGTGCGTAGGCTTCAAAGTAATCGGCGACACGCTCTTTTGGCGCGAAGCCATCGGCAGGGACGTCGTCGAATTCCAGACCGGGGAAGCGGTCATGCCAGGCCGGGCCGTTGGCAACCAACGAGTCCCAGCGCCCGGTGCGCCAGCGTTCGGCGATACGGCTGCGCTCCAGCACCAGGTGCGGCACGCCTTGCTTGCTCAAATGCTCGCTCATGGCCACGCCAGCCTGACCTGCGCCCACTACCAGCGTGTCTATTTTTGTTATTGCTTGAGTCATGTGTCTGTCCTTGCGTAATGCAGTTGGATTCAGCTTGGGCATGACGTCAAGTTAGGGGGCGGGCGGTGATTAATAAAATATTATTAAGTTGGGAATTGAGCATAAATATCGGATGCAGAGGGGGCTTTAGGAGCTAGCTTGCTCGCGAAAAACGTCAACGCTAACGCGTGTTTTCTGAGTCAACGCGGCGCCTGTGGGTTTCTCGCGAGCAAGCTCGCTCCTACAAACAGCTTAGAGCTCTCCGGAGTACTTCACCGCCGCCGCCGCACGCGACGGGACCTTCAGGCTGCGCAGCAGGGACGACACATGGATGCGCACGGTAAACGGCGAGATATCCAGGGCCTTGGCGATTTCCTTGTTGGTCTTGCCCTGGGCAATCAGGCGCAGCACTTCCTGCTGGCGGGTGGTAAGGGTATGAGTGTCCAGCGGCAGCAGGCCCGACGGCGCGAACTTGACCAGCACTTCGCCGGCGCGTATCGCCAGCAGCGCCTGGCCGATCTCGTCCGGGGCGATGTTCTTGCCGATAAAACCGTCGACGCCCAAGGCCATGACTTGTTCGATCAGCGCAGGGTCGTCGACCATCGACACCACCACCAAGGTGGTGCGTCGCAGTTGCTGGCGCAGTTCGGCCAGTTGGCTGATGCAGGTCAGGCCGGGAAAGCGCAAATCGAGGATCAGGGTATCGACCTCGCCCGCCTCGCGCAGCAACGTATTCACCGTGGCCAGGTCGCCGGCCTCTTGCACCTGCGCGTCGGGCAGCAGGCGTTGCACGGTGCGCGCCATGCCTTCGCGAAACATGGGGTGGTCGTCGGCGATGATGATCCGGCCGGTCATGGTGAGCTCCTTCCTGGGGCCAGGTTGTGTCGAGGCATGCTACTTTATTTACTGTCGGCGCAGGAGCGAGCTTGCTCGCGAAGCACGCCCAGGCACCACGTACTTCCAGGTAAAACGCGTTGTCGCTGACGTTTTTTCGCGAGCAAGCTCGCTCCTACAGATGATAGGTCAAGGATATGACGATGAGCCCCGAGACCAACTCCGAACTCGATCAGGCTAATCTGCGCATCGTGGTGGCCAGCATCGCTATCGTTTACATCGGCGTGCTGGGCTTTTTGCCTGGGCAGTCGTTGGACACCTATCTGCCGGTGATCCTGTATATCTTCGTGTTCCTGCTGGCATCCATCGGGTTGCGCCAGGTGATCGCACGCTGGCCCGGGCATTATCCGGCGCGGCGGATCTTTGGCATGATCCACGACTACACGGGCACTTCGTTCGGCCTGGTGGTGGGCGGTGAGGCGGCATTGCCGCTGTATGCGGTGATGGTCTGGGTGAACCTGGGCAACGGCATGCGCTACGGTTCGCGCTACCTGGCAATTGCGACGGGGCTGGCGTTGCTGGCGCTGTTGATCGTGTACCAACTCACGCCGCTGTGGCAGGCGCAACCCTTCATGATGCTGATGCTGATGATCACCAGCACAGTGATCCCGGTGTACGCCCATATCCTGTTGGAGCGCACACGCAAGGCTTCCGAGCAAGCCATCGCCGCCAACCTGGAAAAGTCGCGCTTTCTTGCCCAGGCCAGCCATGACCTGCGCCAGCCGATCCACTCCATCGGCCTGTTCACCGCCTGCTTGCGCGAAGCCCGCTTGGGGGAGGACGAACAGCGCCTGGTGGACAATATCGACCGCTCTTTGCTTAACGTGTCGCAATTGTTTCGTTCGATTCTCGACCTTTACACCCTCGACAACGGACGCCTGTTGCCCAAATACCAAGTGATTCACCTGGGTGACTTTCTCGCCGACCTGGTGCGCCAGAACGCCGAGGCTGCGCGTTGGGCTGGAGTGCAGTTGCGCTTGCGCGCCTGCGCTCACTGGGTGCTGGTCGACCCGGCCATGTTGGCAACGATGGTGCAGAACCTGCTCTCCAATTGCTTCAAATACGGCGCGCAACGACCCGTGCTGATCGGTGTGCGTGTTCGCGATAACGGCTTGGTGGTGGAGGTGCACGACCAGGGCCGGGGCATTGCCAGGGAGCATCTGTCAAAGGTCTTCGAAGAGTTTTATCGCGTGCGCCAACTGCGTGACAAGGACGTTGAAGGCGTGGGCCTTGGGCTGTCCATCGTCAAGCGCCTGGGGCAGTTGATGGGGTTGCAGGTGAGCCTGCGTTCGCGGGTGGGCCATGGCACCTCAGTGAGTCTGCATGGCCTGGCCCTGGCCACCGCGCCGCGTCAACCGGCAGTGCGTGACGATGCTCGCCAGGCCGGTCTGCTCAGCGGTCTGAAAGTGTGCCTGGTGGAGGATGACTACAACGTGCTGCTCGCCACCCAAGCTTTGCTCGAGCGCTGGGGGTGCGAGGTGCAGGCCGAGTCCACGGGGCAGGGCTTGGTCAGCGACTGCGACATCATCGTTGCCGACTACGATCTGGGCAACCATGCCACCGGCATTGAATGCATCGACCAGCTACGCGAACAACGCGGCTGGGCGGTGCCAGCGCTGATCCTCACCGGGCACGATGTGGAGAAAATCCAGGCCGCGTTGCATGATCGGCAGATCGCTATCCTCTCCAAACCGGTACGCCCTGCGGAGCTGCGCGGCACCCTGCGTGAGCTCAGTCAGGAAAAAATTACTGCATGAACGGCGTCAACCCATTGCCTTTGGCGCCCTTGGGCATGCAGTAGGCCGCGGGCTTCATCAGGCCGAAGCTGGCAATCGCGAACGCGCCGCCGCTCGCACCGCTGGGCACGGAGCAGTTGTACTCGCCGGAGGCTGTGTTAGCGACGTAGTAGGTGGTCATGGAGTCGCTGCGCACATTGGAAATACGTTTTACCGGCTCGCCCAGATTGGTTTCCGAAAGCTTCTTGAGATGATCTTCGGTGGGTTTGATATTGCTGCAACCGGCGACGCCGATAATCAAGGCGCCCAGCAGGGCAAGACGAGTGACAGGGGAGTGGAGTTTCATGGTGCTTCTTCCTTGGGGTTGTTTTGGTTTTTCCAACGCGCAAAGAACCCGCGCGCATTGAGTGCGCGGTGTGGGTGAGAACGTTGGAAGTGCCGCGGAATATAGCGCCGCCGTGGGGTGGGGTCGATTAGCACAAATGGGCTAGTGGCAGTTTGAGGTCATGGAAGGAGCTTGCGATGCTGGAGATAAAACGTGCCACGCCGGATGACGCCGAGCGTGCGTTCGAGATTCGACGCGAGGCCATTCGCGGCCAATGCATTGGCGCCTACAGCGCTGAGCAAATGGCGCTCTGGACCCGAGGTCACGCCAGCGATGGCTACAGCGTGTTGATGGAAAAACAGTTCTACATGGGCTGGCTGAATGACGAGCCCGTCGTCACCGGTATGCTCGATCTTGCCGACGGTGAAATAGGGGCCTTGTTTGTATTGCCTGCTTACATGGGGCAAGGCCTTGGCAAGGCAATGCTTGCTCATCTGGAAGGCGTGGCACGCCAGCAAGCGATTGAACAGGTTGTGCTGGATGCGACCTTGAATGCGGTAAGTTTTTATAGAGCGTGCGGGTATGTAGGCGATGAGCAAGCGGTGTATCGCTCTCCGTCCGGGTTGGTGCTGGCGTGTGTGCCGATGGTGAAGCGGCTGCGGGTTATGAGCCCCGCTTGAATGCAGCGCGCAATTGCTCGATCACCTGCGCCACCCCTGGCCCTTGAACCTGCGGCGGGGTTAGGCTCTCGCCAAACTCTCGCCATACAAACAGGGTCAGTTCAGCGCCATCGGTCAGGGGTTCGAGGGGCGGCGTACCGAAAGCGTACAGCGAGCGGTAGCGTTCGTCCTGCCAGAACGCTCGCTCCACCCAGTCATAGACAGGAATGAAGTGAAAGTGCAGCGGGAAACCCGGCATATGTCCGTAGCGGCTGATATATAGCCACTTCGGCTGGAGCTGGGCTTGCATCACTCGTTGGATGTTGGCGAGCAAACCGCCCATTTCGGCCAGTGCGGCTTCTGGCATGTCAGCGAGGGAGTCAACCGGTACCTTGGCGCCAAGCATCAGGTAGCCCGGCAGCTTCGACGCCAGGTGGTGGTTGAGCTGCCAGTGCTCGGTCTGGTGAAGGATGAAGGTCGGGTCGATGTGCATACGCGCGCGTCCGTGTGGGCGGGAGCGCCAGGATAACAAAACTGCGTGCTTGCTCGCGAAGGCGGCCTGATAGCCGACCAGATGTCAGATCAGACCGCGTACATATCCGTTATTCAGGTAACGGCCACCTAGGGTTCCGCAATGACGGCGGCTCACTTTGCAAAAGCGGCAAATCAAGCAAAACGCTCTTGCCCCATTACTCGGCACCTCGTTAGCGGGGTCCTATCGCCCTGCTTAGCCGCCGGCCACTGGACTGCGCCAGTCGTCCGAACCGGACGTCCCGGCGACCTCGTGAGTCCAGATGATCTTGCGATAACTGAAGTGCACGTCCTCCAGATGGGTGAAGTGGGCGTTGTCGGGGGCCTGGCAGTTGGGCATGCGCGATTGGATGTCCACGATGGTCGCGCCTTCCAGTTCAATGGTGAAGTAGTGCTCCAGGGTCCCGGAGGAAGAGTTGCGCAGCCATTCCAGCCGGCAGGACACTTCTTCGCCGGTAGTCAGGGCGCTGAACAGCAAGGGTGAGGATTTATCGAAAACCTTGCTGATCATCAGCGGTTTGTGCACGCGCTGACCGGTTGGCTGGCCGGATTGCGGGTCGCGAGGAATGATCACCTGGTGGGCAAATGCTTGTACCAGTATCTGGTCCTCATGACCTTCCTGATAAATGCTGCCTACCGAGTCCTGAGTAAATGTGCCTGCCGTAATCAAACCTTGTTTGACACCGGTGATGGAGAGATACGCGGGTGTTGGCATGACGGGTTTCCTTGCCTGATTGAGTAGGTATTGCCGAACAGCAAAAGCGCTGAAGGGGCAGAGGCCTATAACAAGAAGCGTGCCTGAAAGTATGAAAGCCAATGAAATAAAGACCAAGGCGGCTCTGTGTTCGTTTGTTGAGAGCTTATTGTCGAGCGGTAGGTGGATTTCAGCGCTATTAGTTTCACGCCTGCGCGCACTTAGTTGCTCATGCCCTATAAGTTGTAAATGCGCGGCTGTCGGAGATAAAGCGTGGTTTTTTCCGATGAAGAGGTGCGCAAATAGTTGCGCATTCCTTTATTTGTTGGGTGTGTAGGACGTTTCTTAAGTTCCGTTCCGTTACTTGCTGATTGTTTTTGTCGTGGCTAAGGTTCACTCACTTCGATGAGTTCTGAATGGAAGTTCAAGGGCGTTTCGACAATGGCGTTAAGTCCTCCTATTTACCTCGGACGGATGTGTGCAACTCAAAATGGCTTATTCAGAAGAACTTTATGTTCATTACCGCAAGCTTGCACGGACAGCATGTTGCTCAAGCAGTTTTGTTGGTAGTGACGTGCGTTTTTCGAGCGAGTTTGAAGCGCTGGAGGCCGAGCTTGGCAAAGCCCAATCTATCCATGTTGCGGGCCAGCCGGATTGGCAGAAGGTCAGCGAAATCAGCGAGCATTTGCTGCGTGATCACTCCAAGGATCTACGCGTCGCCGTCTGGTTGGCCTGGGCCCTGTATCAACGTGATTCATTTGCCGGATTGCTGGCCGGTCTCGGTTTGCTGCGTGACCTGTGTGAACTCCATTGGGAGCAGGTTTACCCTGGCAAGCTACGAACCCGTGCTGCGGCGTTTGGCTGGCTGGTGTCGCGTCTTGAGCAAGCGTTTGCACTCAACCCGTCGATCAGCGATCAACGGCCTTTATTCCAGGCCCTGTTGGAACACCTGGCATGTCTCGACCAGCTATGGGGCGAACAACTTGGAAGCGATGCACCTTTGCTGCTGCCGATTCGCCGGCAATTGTCGGAGCGCTTGGCGCAGGGTGTATCCGAACCTGGCGGTGTCGCGAACGTCATTGCCCAGGTCAAGCAGACGACCCAGTTGCTGAGTCCCGGGCAACCGATCAACAACGAAAAAGACGCGCACAGACTGCTGCGCACTTTACAGGAGCAGGCCCGCCCGTTATGTGCCTGGTGGTTGCGCCAGGACGCAACCGACCTGCGTGCCTTGCGCCTGGGTCGAACCTTGGCGTGGTTGATGCTCGTCAATTATCCCGACGCCAATAGTGAGCGAGTAACGGCGTTGCGCCCGTTGGTCGCGGACAAGCGCAAGCGCTATCAAGAGCGTCTCAGCCAAGGCCATTACGCCGATCTGTTGCCTGAGCTTGAGGTAAGCCAGGCGGGTGCGTTGTTCTGGTTGGATGGTTTGCGCATGGTCTGGGAGTGCCTGAACGCCTTGCATGCAAACCTGGCCATGACTGAACTGGAGATGCATTTGGCTCTGCTGCTGCAGCGCCTGCCGCACCTGCCTGAATATCGGTTCAACGACGGCACCCCCTTTGCCGACCCTGCGACAGGTGAGTGGATCGCGCTGCATGTGATGCGTCACGTGCACAAGCCCGAGCCCTCCCATGTTGTCGCTGACACCCAGCCCTGGGAGACCGCATTGCAAGCGGCGATGCCTTGCCTGCGAAAGGACGGCCTCAAGGCAGCAGTGGCCGTACTCAAGCAAGGGCTGCAGGCAGCGTGCGGTGATCGAGCGCGCTTTCATTGGCGCCTGGCGCTGGCCAGGTTGTGCGTGGCGGCTGGCAAGCATGAGCTGGCCAGGCTTCAGCTGGAAGAACTCGACCTTCAATTACAGCGCACAGGTCTGGAAAGTTGGGAGCCGGTGCTGACCTTGCAAGTCGGCAAGCTTCTGTACCGCTGCTATGAGCTGTTGCCACAAACCCAGCCCATATGCGACTGCAAAGACGCACTGCAGCGCAGGTTGTGCCATTTCGATCTTGAAGCAGTACTTGAATAGCGCCTCATCAAAAAGGAAAAGCACCATGGCCAAAGACGGTTCGGTAGCCCCCAAGGAACGTATCAATATTACTTTCAAACCCGCTGTCGGTGGGGCCCAGGAAGAAGTCGAGCTGCCGTTGAAGCTGCTGGTGCTGGGAGATTTTTCCCAGCGTGCGGACCCACGCAAACTCGAGGATCGCAAGCCCATCGGTATCGACAAGCACACCTTTGACGAGGTGTTGGCCAAGCAAGCCTTGAGCCTGACGCTGAGCGTACCCAATCGCCTGCAGGATACCGCTGATGTGGAGGAGTTGCCGATCCAGGTGCAGATCAACGTCATGAGGGACTTCAACCCCGCAAACCTGGTCGAGCAGATCCCGGCGTTGCAAAAGCTGATGGCATTGCGTGAAGCCCTGGTGGCGCTCAAGGGGCCGCTGGGGAACACGCCGAACTTTCGCAAGGCTATCGAGCAGGCATTGGCCAATGACGACTCCCGCGCTCGAGTCCTGGCCGAACTGGGGCTGGACAGCCCTCAAGCATTGCCGTTTCAGTAAAGGGACACTGACACCATGAACACGATTGAACACAGCTCGAAACTCGTACAAACCACCGAAACCTGCAGCATCCTCGATAACATCATTGCCCAGACCTTGCTCAGTGCCGACGACGAGGCTTACGGCATCGCCAAGCGCGGCGTGTCGGCGTTCATTGCAGAGCTGGTGAAGCCACATAACTGTGATGAGCCGGTAAAGAAACACCTGGTCGACCGCATGATTGCCGAGATCGATACCAAGCTCAGCCAGCAAATGGATGAAATCCTGCACCATCCGGACTTCCAGGCACTGGAGGCTTCCTGGCGAGGCTTGCAGTTGCTGGTCGAGCGCACCAATTTTCGCGAGAACATCAAGATCGAGCTCTTGAATGTCTCGCGCCAGGACCTCCTGGACGATTTCGAAGACTCATCGGAGATCACCCAGTCCGGGCTTTACAAACATGTCTACAGTGCTGAATACGGCCAGTTCGGCGGACAGCCGGTGGGCGCAATCATTGCCAACTACTTTCTCTCGCCCAACGCACCCGACGTGAAGCTGATGCAGTACGCCTCCAGCGTCGCCAGCATGGCCCATGCGCCTTTTATCGCCGCTGCCGGGCCCGGGTTCTTCGGTTTGGAAAGTTTCACCGGGCTGCCGGACCTGAAGGATCTGCGAGATCATTTCGAAGGTCCGCAATTTGCCAAGTGGCAAAGTTTCCGGCAGAGCGAAGACGCCCGTTATATCGGCCTTACCGTACCGCGCTTTCTGTTGCGTACCCCGTATGACCCCCTTGAGTATCCAGTCAAGACCTTTGCCTACCAGGAGAATGTGGTTAATAGCCACGAGCATTACTTGTGGGGCAATACCGCGTATGCCTTTGCCACCCGCCTGACCGACAGCTTTGCGCGATTTCGCTGGTGCCCGAACATTATCGGCCCGCAAAGCGGCGGAGCGGTCGAGGACCTCCCGCTGCATCACTTCCAGAGCATGGGCGAGATCGAAACCAAAATCCCTACCGAGGTGCTGGTATCGGACCGACGCGAATACGAGTTGGCACAAGAAGGTTTCATCCCCTTGACCATGCGCAAAGGCAGCGATAACGCGGCGTTCTTTTCCGCCAGCTCCGTGCAGAAGCCCAAAACCTTTGGTATCAGTGAGGAGGGCAGGGCCGCAGAGCTGAATTACCGGCTAGGGACCCAATTGCCTTACATGATGGTAGTCAACCGCTTGGCGCACTACCTCAAGGTGCTGCAGCGCGAGCAGTTGGGCGCATGGAAAGAGCGCACAGACCTGGAGCTGGAACTCAACAAGTGGATTCGCCAGTACGTGGCGGACCAGGAAAACCCCAGTGCCGAAGTACGTGGGCGGCGCCCGTTGCGAGCTGCACGCATTGTCGTCAGTGATGTCGATGGCGAACCTGGCTGGTACCGGGTCAACCTGACTGTGCGCCCGCATTTCAAGTACATGGGGGCAGATTTCACTTTGTCCTTGGTCGGTAAGCTGGATAAAGAATGAGCAGAGGCTACGGCATGCCAGAGCACAGCAGCCTTTTCGAACGCCTCGAATGCGGTGCGTCGCCCCCGGAGGGCGGGGCGGCGTCCATTGCTGCCCATCTGGGGAAAATGCTCAGCACTCGCGCGGGTAGTGTCAAGACATTGCCTGATTATGGGCTGCCGGACCTCAATGACATGCGGCTTAGCTTGCATGAGTCCTTGAGCCAGTCGCGTCTACATATCGAGCGCTTTATCCAGGCCTATGAACCGCGGTTGACGAATGCACGTGTCAGGCTGTTGCCGGGTGCGCGTGAATCCCTGGAGTTGGCGTTTGCCATCGAGGCTGAGCGGGCCATTGACGGCATCCTGCAGCCCGTGGTGTTCCACGCCCGCCTCACGGATGCCGGGCGAGTTGAGGTTTTTACCGATGACGCTTGACCGATATTTTCAAAGCGAACTCAGTGCCCTGCGCCAACTGGGCAGGCGTTTTTCAGAGCGCAATCCCGCCCTGGCGCCGTTTCTCGCCGAGGCTGGCCAGGACCCGG
Organism: Pseudomonas sp. GW821-FHT07B01; assembly: GCF_059419065.1. NCBI lineage: Bacteria > Pseudomonadati > Pseudomonadota > Gammaproteobacteria > Pseudomonadales > Pseudomonadaceae > Pseudomonas > Pseudomonas sp. GW821-FHT07B01. Next base: position 23,908 of record NZ_JBWKRA010000020.1, read on the forward strand.
ATGTCGAACGCTTGCTGGAGGGCTTTGCTTTTTTGACTGCGCGCCTGCGCCAGAAGCTGGATGACGAACTGCCGGAGTTGACGCATTCGTTGATGCACTTGCTCTGGCCTCATTACATGCGGCCGATACCGGCCTTCAGCATCCTGCAATTCGATCCGTTGAAACGCGCTGGTCCCGGTGTTCGAGTGGGTCGGGACACCGCCGTGGAAAGCGCCACCATCCACGGCGAGCGTTGCCGGTTCCGTACATGCTACGCCACCGATGTCATGCCCCTGCAACTCAGTGGCCTGGAATACCGGAGCCAGGGCGAAGGGGCCCGTCTGGATTTGCACCTGAGCATGAGTGTCGCAGGTAACTTCAGCGAGTTGGCATTTGATTCACTGCGCTTGCACCTGGCCGGAGATCCTTATGTCAGTCAGGACCTGTATCTGAACCTGTTGCGTCATCTCGATGGGATCTGCCTGCTGTTACTGGATCACGACGGTATGCCGATCATCGCCAGCGATGGCATGCCCGTGATGCTCCGGCTCGCTGCTGACCAGGTTCGGCCGGTGGGGTTCTCCAAGGAGCAGGCGTTGATTCCTTATCCGCAGAATGCCCTGGGGGGTTATCGACACCTGCAGGAGTACTTTGCTTTTCCCGAGAAGTACCTGTTTGTCGACGTTGAAGGTCTGAGTGTGCTGCACACGCTGTCTCACGAGCTGCTCCGGCAGGCGCATGGCATGGTAATGCGCTTTGAACATCGCACTCACGGCCGTGAAGCTCAGCGCCCCACCCTGGACAACATAAAGTTGTACTGCACGCCCATCGTCAACCTGTTCAAGCAGGATGCGATTCCTATTCGCCTGGATGGAAAGCAGGATGAGTACCTCTTGGTGCCCGGGGAATATACGCCGGGTAATGCCAGCGTCTTTTCCGTGGATCAGGTCACCGGGTGGCGCCCCGGTGGCTTGGGCTATCAAACCTACGTGCCGTTCGAGTCGTTTGAGCATGACTGCGACACTGAGCCCCTGGCGGCACCGCCCAGTTACAGCATTCGCCAACGCTCGTCGGTTCAGCATGCCGGGCTCGATACCTGGATGGGGTTTGGCAACCGCCGCGAACGGGGCCATGAAACCCTCTCGGTCGAACTGACCTGTACTAATTGCAACCTGCCGCGCCAACTGCGTGCGGGTGATATCAATCTGCCGGGCGAGCAGACGCCGGAGTCGTTGACGTTCCGCAACATCACCGCGCCAACGGCGAGCTTCGCACCACCACTGGACCAAGACTATCTGTGGAAGCTCATCAGCAACATGTCGCTCAACTATTTGTCGTTGACCGATATCAATGCCTTGAGAGTGATTCTGGAGTCCTACGATTTGCCGCGTTATTACGATCGCCAGGCGCTGAAGGTCAGCCAGAAAAGACTGGGCGCCTTGCTCTCCATCCGCCAAGAGCCAGTGGATCGCCTGCACCGCGGGCTGCCCATCCGAGGCGTGCGGATCGATCTGACGGTCGATTCCCAGGGCTTTGTTGGCCAGGGCGACCTGTTTGTATTCGCTTGCGTTCTAAATGAGTTTTTTGCGCTTTATGCCAGCCTCAATTCGTATCACGAGTTGCGGGTCATCAGCACACAAGGAGACGTGTATCTATGGCCATCCCAGATGGGACAGCAACCCCAGCTCTGACTCAACTTTGTCGCGTTATCCGTGAGTTCACGTTGTTTCAGGCGGTTCTGCAGGTTATCGAGCATTTGCGCGAGGCCCATCCGCTTTTAGATGACGACGCGCTGTACGACCAGTTGGAATTCCAGGCCAACCCTGGTCTCGGGTTTGCCGCGCACGATATTGACCGGGTGGAGTTCTTTATGGAACAGGGCCAATTGCGCGCACGCCTGCGTCTGAATGTGTTGGGGTTATTCGGTGCGGGGTCACCACTGCCCGCGTTTTATGGTGAGCAGGCATTCGCCGAGCGCTCGGGTGGCAACCCGACTCGGGATTTCCTCGACCTGTTCCACCATCGGCTGCATCGGCTGATGCTACCGATCTGGCGCAAGTACCGCTATCGGGCGTGTTTCCGGGCAGGTGCCAACGATAGGTTTTCCGAGCAGATGTTTGCCTTGATGGGGCTGGGCGCAGCTGCGATACGGGGCGTTTGCCGAGTCGATTGCAAGCGCCTGCTGCCTTACCTTGGCTTGCTGAGTTTACGGGTGCATTCGGCGGCGTTGATCGAGTCGGTCCTGCGTTACTACTTCATGCACGAGGCGTTGTTTCTAGAGCAATGGGTTGCACGTACGGTCGAGGTCTGCCAGACGCAGCGCAATCATCTGGGGCGGGCCAATAGTGCTCTTGGCGATGACCTGGTTCTGGGGCACCGCATCGCTGACCGCAGTGGCAAGTTCAGGGTGCATGTCCGGGCGCTTTGCTGGGAGCGTTTCCACGATTTCCTGCCCACCGGAAGTGCCTACCAACCACTGCGTTCGCTGGTGCGCCTGACCCTGCGGGACCCCTTGGACTACGACCTGAGCCTGATGTTGGCGCAGGGCCAGATCAAGGCCTTGCATATTGGTGAGAACACGGTTTGCCGCCTGGGCTGGACCACTTGGCTGGCGCATGAACAGGCCGATGGCGTGGTCACGCTGACCCACAATTCATCAGGGATTAATGACCATGACTAATGCGGACCTGCAACAACTGATCGGCGCGCTGTCGGCAAGACCGACACAGTGCTGGCCCTGGCGTGTTTCGACGAGTGCAGCCCATGACCGATAACCTGCTTGGTAAAGAGGCCGACCCGCTGGTTTATGTCGACGCGCTGTCTGCCTGTTTCACACGCTTGGGGTTCGAGCGCGATGAACATTCGTTACTTGAAGGATGCGTTACCGGGGCGGCACGGCTGAGCCAGTGTGAGCTCAGCCAATTGTATCTGCTGGACGAAGTGACCGGCCGGCTTGAACTGACCGCTCAACATATGGCCCAGATACCATCGCTCTCCGTTGCGCCTGCGTGTCCCGATCAGTCCCACCAAGGGCTGCTGCACGACACCTTGAACCAGGGCTCTGTCCTGAGTCTGGAGGATGTGCAAGACAGTGGGTATGACACCCGCTTCCTCCCGGCAATGGCGATACCCTGGCGTGCGCTATTGATCGTGCCGCTGCTCAGCCGATGCAAACGTATGACCGGTGTGCTGGTCTTCGCCCGCCAGCAGTCGGTCCAGTTGCGAGGCTACGCCTCATCCTTGGGGCATTTGGGCAGCTTCGCCTTGAATCAGTTACTCGCACTGCGCGATATCCAGCCCATCGTTGGCACAAAGCGCAGATGCGACAAACCGTTGGCTGGAACATATGGCTTGATTGGCACCAGTGCGGCAATGGAGCAGGCGTGCCGGCTGATCAGTAAAGTGCTGCACACGTCTTATACCGTGCTGCTGCACGGTGAGACCGGCACTGGCAAGGAAGTGGTGGCCCGCGCCATCCATGCCGCCGGGCCGCGCAAGGCCAAGGCCTTTGTCGTGCAGAACTGCGCAGCGTTCCCGGAAGGGTTGCTTGAAAGCGAACTGTTCGGCTACCGAAAAGGCGCGTTCACTGGCGCCGAGCGCAATCACGCGGGGCTGTTCGACGCTGCGCATGGCGGTACGTTGCTGCTGGATGAGATCGGCGATATGCCGCTGTCACTGCAAGCCAAGTTGCTGCGGGTATTGCAGGAGGGCGAGGTTCGCCCACTGGGCGCCAGTGCAGCCCATAAGGTTGATGTCCGCATCATTGCTGCCACCCATCGCGACCTCGCGGCGATGGTTGCCGAGGGGCGCTTTCGCGAGGATCTCTATTATCGGCTTGCTCAGTTTCCCATCACTCTACCGGCCCTGCGCGAGCGAGACGGCGATGTACAGCAACTGGCGCGCTATTTCACGGACAAGGTTTGCGAAGCGCTGGAAAGGTCACCTGTCGATTGGTCGAATTCCGCCCTTGATCAACTTTCCAGCCACAGCTTCCCCGGCAACATACGCGAGCTCAAATGCCTGGTGGAGCGCGCCGTGCTGTTGTGTGACGACAGCGTGATCCGACCGGAGCATCTGGCGCTGCCAATGACACTGACGCCAGCCGCTACCGATGAAGCGACCCTGCGCCAGCGCATGGAGCGAGTGGAGCGCACGTTTTTGCTCGATTGCCTGCACAAGAATCGCGGTAATCGCACCCGTACGGCACGGGAGCTAGGGGTTGCCCGGCGTACGCTGCTCTATCGTCTTGCCCGCTTGAACATTCCCTTTGGCGATGCCAGGGAAGAACGTTGAATGACGCACCTTATTTTCACTATGGGAGAAAGCCGATGCCTGATCGTCCATGGCACATCGTCGTGCTTGTACTGTTTTTGCTGGGTGGCTGTAACGCCAACTATGTATTCGATGACGCTGAGTACCATCCTGTGGGTGACCCACAGGCGATCACTCGTGGCCGCTGAATGGAGGGTCATGAAGATGCAGCTTGTGTTTGAGATCTGCGCGCCCGAGAGCGAAAAGAACGTGCCCCTGGTCCGCAAAGTGTTTGACGTGAGTGGTGGCGTGATCGGCCGCGGCTCGGAATGTGATTGGGTAATACCTGACGCCAGCCGCGTGCTCTCCAGCCACCATGGACTGGTCGCCTACCGCGAGGGCCGCTATTTCCTCACGGATATCAGCCGCAACGGAATCAGGGTGGCAGGGAGTCATGAGCGCCTGCGCAAGGGGCACGCGCGATTGATCAGTGATGGCGAAGTGTTCGAGCTGGGAGCGTTGACGATACGTGCGCGCTTGCTGGAGCCACCGCAACCTGCTGGCGGCCTGCAGGCCGCCTCGGCAGTAACGATTCCTGAAGACGCCTTTCTCTCGCTGGGCCCTTCGCATCAGTTGGACCTTGATTGCCGTATGCATGCCTTTTCGCAGGATCTGGAGGCATTGAACGAGTCCGCCGATGAGCAGCAAGTGTGGACGGATCGCCACGGGGCTGACCGGGAGCACGTGGTCTTCCCACGTCGGGAAGAACCCGCGGTAGAGGTTGCTACGGTACAGGCAGCGATGACTGTGCCGACTGATGACGAGTTCTGGCCACAATTTGCAGCAGCCTTGGGCCTGGACCTGAATACGCTCGATCAACCGGGTCGGCAAGCACTGGCGATCAAGGTGGCGCGCTTATTTCGCCTGACTATCGAAGGGTTGCAACAAAGTTTGCGCACCCGTGACGAATTGAATAACGAGTTGGATACAGCGCCGTTCGGCAGCCATGGTGTGGGCCTTAATCCCTTGAAAGCGTGTAGCGACATCGATGCTGCGGTAGCTGCGATGTTGGATATAAGTGCGTTAGGCCAGATGCCCGCTGTACGGGCTATCACCCAGGCTCACCGGGAACTGCAAGCGCATCAGGTCGCACTGTTGGCCGCCTGTCGAAGCACCTTGCGCAACGCCCGTGCGGCCTTTGAGCCCAGCTATCTGTTGGGATGCTTCGAGTCCTCGGGCAAGTCGGTCGGGTTTTTCTCGGATGGTGGGCATTGGCGTGCGTACCAGCGTCATTACCAGCGTCTGGTGGCGCAAGAGCGATTGAATGATCGTCCTTTGGGGGGCGACTTCGCCAAGGCCTATGAGGAGCAGGTGCGCCTGATCTCCAGCCTGCATATTGATTTTCCAGGATAATGCTCATGTACCGAGTCACCCTTGCTTTGCTGTTGCTCATGTTCGGGCTATTGACAGGTTGCAGCGCCGCCTCGCCTTTTTCTAAGCTGACCAAGCTAGACATGGCGCTGACCGCCAGTGAACTCGTCAACCCGGATCTGCATGGCCGCCCCTCGCCAGTTGTGGTGCAGTTGATTGAACTGCGCCAGGGCGTCGCTTTTGAACATGCCGACTTCTTCGGTCTGTATGGCAATGCGCAGCAGACGCTGTCCAAGGACTGGGTAAACAGCGACGAACTTGAATTGCGCCCTGGGGACCGCCTGGAGCTCAAGCTTCGTATCGGACCTGACAGTCGTTTCGTGGGGGTGCTGGCGGCTTATCGAGACCTGCCCAATGTCCAGTGGCGGCTACTGATCCCGCTGACCGTGCAACAACGTAACCGTGCTGATCTGGTATTGGATCAGACCGGTATACGCGTTGCTGGCTCACTCGCCGGCCTGGAGGCGCAGTGACATGCAGGCTCAGAAAGTTATCTGGCAAGAAGGCATGCTGTTGCGGCCACAGCACTTGCAGCACAACGACCGTTATTATCATCAACAACTCACCCAGACGCGCTTGTTGGGCAGTGATACCTGGGGCTTGCTCACGCTGGAACTCAATTTACAGTACCTCAAGCTGGGCAAGCTGGTGGTCAACCAGGCCAGCGGCGTTTTGCCGGACGGTAGCCTGTTTGAGTTGAGCGCCGGCATGGAACCTCTGGTGTTGCAGGTACCCACCGACACGGGCAGACAAGGCGTTTTCCTGGCGCTCCCGTTGGCCAGTGGCAGTCACCTTGAAGTTCGCCAGCCAGGACAGAGTGATGTGCTGGCACGCTACGTCAGCTGCGAAGTGGAAGTGGGAGATGCCAATGCGGGTGTGGATACGCGTTGCCGGATCAACTGCGCACGTCCCGACTTACGTCTTCTGTTGGGCGAACACCCGCATGACGAGCACTTCGTCAAACTCAAGATTGCCCAGGTACTGGACGCCACCGACGAGGGGGGAGTGAACCTGGATACAGCGTTCATCCCTACGTTCATTTTCGTGCAGGAGCATGGGTACGTGGCGTCGTGTCTCAAGGAGGTGATCGGCCTGCTTGTCAGCAGGGGCGATGCCATCGCTGCACGTATTCGTGGCGAGAGCACGAACGCAGGCACACAAATCGCTGACTTCCTGATGCTGCAAGTAATCAATCGTACCGAGCTGGAGCTGCGCCACTGCCTGAGCCAGGCCCGGGTGCGGCCCGAAGCAGTGTTCCGTGCGCTGGTGTCGCTGCTCGGTGAGTTATCAACGTTCGCCAGTGACAGTAAGCGTGCGCAGTTGAACGTTCATTACCAACACGGTAATCAGGGCGCCAGTTTTCGTGGGCTGATGGAGCAGGTGCGCTTGGTGCTGTCTGTGGTGTTGGAGCAACAGGCGATCAAGTTGGCTTTGCAGCCGCGCCAATATGGCGTCCTGGTATGCCCAGTCAGCGAGTTGAAATTGCTTGGTACGGCCACCTTCATTTTGGCGGCCACTGCGCAGTGTGAGGCGCAGGAACTGCGCCAGCGTCTGCCGGCACACCTGAAAGTCGCGCCAGTTGAGCGCATACGTGAATTGGTCAACCTGCACTTGGCCGGTATCAAGGTCACGCCGTTGCCAGTGGCGCCGCGACAGATTCCATTTCACGCCGGCAAGACCTACTTCATGCTCGATATGAGCGCTCGTGATATCGCACAACTGGAGCAGTCAGGTGGTTTCGCTTTCCACGTAGGAGGTGAGTTCACCGGGCTTGAACTTGACTTCTGGGCCATCAGGAATTGAACGCCATGGAAAGTGAATGCACTCAAGATGAAAAAACCGTCTTGCTTGACCGGGAAAGTCATGGGCCTGCCCAAGGACCCTTAACGGACTTCCCGTCGCCGCCGCGTTATGAGCAGTTGGAAGATCGGATGATCTACGCCGGCCTCAGGCTCGATACGCAAAGCTTCCAGGTTGGGCTCAACCCTATAGTCGACGCAGCCTGGGCGGTATTGTCCGAGGTTGTAGGGCTCAGGCGCTGCTCTGGCCGTGAAAGTTGGGACACGCTCAACGAGCGGTTGTCGTTGGCTGTCAATCAATTTGAAACCCACGCTTTGCAGGGCGGCGTGGAAAGCAGCCAGATAATATCGGCGCGTTATGTGTTGTGCAGTGTGATTGACGAGGCGGTCTTGATAACTCCGTGGGGGGCGCAGAGCGAGTGGTCGAAAAAGAGCCTGTTGAGCCGCTTTCATAACGAAACCTTCGGGGGCGAAAAAGTTTTCCAACTGCTGGAGCGGCTGTCGCGCGACCCCCTCAAGCACCTGGCGATGCTGGAGCTTTTGTACCTGTGTCTATCTTTGGGGTTCGAGGGCAAATACCGGGTCATGGAGCGGGGCGCGTCACAACTTGAGGCTGTTCGTGATGCCTTGTATCGCCAGATCAGGCATGTACGTGGGGAACCGCTGAAGGCGCCGCTACTGCCTGCCATACAGGGGAAGGACCCGCACAAGCGGATCCGTGTCATTCCCGTCACCTGGTGTGTGGCATTCACCCTGAGCTGTTTGTTGGCTCTGTATACAGGATTTGCCTGGGTACTGAGCAAGGAACGATCGAATGCACTGCAACCCCTTCAATTCTCGGCGTCGGACCTGATTCGTACGCCCTTGTAAACGCTGGAGCAATGAATGAGCGCATTCTTCAAGAGGATGGGCGCCGTGCTGGGCAGGGTTTGGGTTTGGAGCCTTCTGCTGGCGCTTTCCTGTGCGGCACTCGTGTGGTTTTTAGGGCCGCTGTTGGCAGTGGATGACTATCGTATCTGGCAGGGGACGACTGCTCGCCTGCTTACCATCAGCATCGTGTTTTTACTGTGGGGGCTGGTGATAGCGCTTACGGATACTGGTAGTGCTACCAGGCGCCAAAGGCCCCCGCGTGAGCAGCCGTTGAAGTGGGTCGAGGATGAGCGCCGTCAGGTAAGCGTTCGATTCAAAAACGCTGTGCATCTGCTGAAAACATCCAGCCATTACGGTGTGCATAACGCACGCTGGCGCCATGATCTGCCGTGGTATCTGTTGATTGGCGAGCCAGGCAGTGGCAAAACGCAGTTACTGGCTGCCGCCGGCTTGCCGTTGGCGCTCGACCCTGCCCAAGGGCGACCAATGGGCAGTAGCACTCATTGTGAATGGTACTTTGCCGCCGCAGGCATACTCGTCGACACGCCGGGGCGCTACCTTACCCAGCCTGACAGCTCAGTGGATGCTGCAGGTTGGGCAACCTTGCTCAATCTGCTCAGATGGCGGCGCCGAGTGCGTCCGCTGAATGGTGTAGTGGTGACGCTGTCGGTCGACACGTTGTTGAGCATCAACGAGTACGACCTGGATCATCACGCACGCCGTGTGCACTCACGTTTGCAGGAGATTCAGCAGACGTTGCATGTGGATGTGCCGATCTACCTGGTTTTGACCCAGGCCGATCGGTTGTCGGGATTCGCTGAGTTCTTCGACCTGCCCCACGCAGAGAGTGCTGACAGCTTGCTTGGGCAGCACTTGGACGCCCATGTCGAGGATACTGACACTACGCAGGTTCGCCGGGCGGTCGAGCGATTGTTACAGCGCTTGAATAGTGAGCTGATCGGGCGATTGCACCAGGAGCGCAATGTCGAGCGCCGGGGGCTGATGCTGGGATTCCCCCAGCAGGTGGCACGAATAGGTGAACGCGTGAATCTGTTCGCTGAAATGGCGTTTTCCTCTCATCGCTACCAACCCATCAATGGTCTGCGAGGGATTTTCCTGACCTGCGCCGATGGCCGGCACCCGCGATTTGTGCAGGGCCTGTTCAGCCAGGCAATCTTTGCCGAAGCCGACCTCGCGGGCTTGCAGGCCGAGGAACGACAGCGAATCCGTTGGCGCCAGGGGTTGCAAGCGATGGCCGTAGCCTTGGTTATTGGCGGTGTCGGCGGGCTGTGGTGGCACAGTTATGCCGTCAACCATCAACGACTGGCGCAGTTGGCTGCCCTGGTAGCTCGCCCGCCGCTTGGCTCGCAAGCCAGCGATGACAGCACGGCGCTGTTGGCGCTGTTGGATACGCGGCTGGCGGCGACCCGGGTTTTTCCCAGGTCGGCAGATGTGCGCCTGGTCGAGCACGTTGGGCTGTATCAGGGCGAGCTGAGTCGGCCCAGTGTCGAACACGCCTATGAGCAGGCACTGCACCAGCAATTGCTGCGTTGGATAACCGCCCAACTGGACGAGCAGGTATATGCCAGCCTGGGAGATCGGGACCGGCTATTGGACAATCTGCGCGCGTATTTGATGCTCAACTTGCGCGAGCGCCGTGAGACTGCTTGGCTGGCACAACATATGGCGAGCCTCTGGTCGGAGCGTTTTGCCGGGGACATGTCGACACAGAAGCGCCTGAATGATCACTTTGCGCGGCTGCTTGAGCGTCCGTTTGTCGGGCCGCTCAACGAGGAACGGGTGGCTCAGGCTCGCGAAGCACTGAAGGGCGAGTCATTGGCCGACGTGGTGTATCGGGTACTGCGCGAACAAGCCCGCGACCTGGAACCCTTGCGCCTGGCCGAGGGCAATGTATTCGCTGGTATCGCCCCCTCCGTACCGGGTTTCTATACCAAAAGGTATCTGCAGTACTTTGAGACGCAGGGCCCACGGTTGGTTGACACCATTGCCCGGGATAACTGGGTGCTCGGTGAGGGTACCGACCTGGGCCATCAAGATTTGAGTCGGCTGATGGCGCAATTGCAGCAGCGCTATTTCAGTGAATATGCCGATGCCTGGAGCGATGTTCTCGGCCGTATCACGCTGCAAGAGACCGACAGCCTACGCCAGGACGCCGAGCAGCTCATGAGCCTGACTTCGGCCCAGTCTCCTTTGATTCGGTTGTTGCAACAGTTGCGTGAAAACACGCGTTTGCTGCCAGGTCATGAGCTGCTCGATAAAGCAGTGCAACATCCTGCAGACGTGGCCAAGGCGGCGCTGGTGGCTGGGACTGATGCTGCGCGGCGGGCGCTGCAACAAAAATTCGAGCCTTTGCATCAATTGCTGGATGAGCAGAACAACCCCGGAGCAGAGCTGACCCAGGCTTTGCGTCAGTTGGATGAACTGCACTTGCAACTGACGGCATTGAACCGTGACAGCGCACCCGAGCAGGCAGCCTTCCTGCGTGCCCGGCAGCGTATGGAGGGGCAGCAGGATGTGCTGGGTAGCCTGCGTGATGCCGCTGCGCGTCTGCCGCTACCCGTTGCCGGCTGGCTTGAGGGCCTGGCCGACGAGAGTTGGCGGCATTTGCTGGAGCAGGCCTATGTGCACGTCAACCAACGCTATCAGAGCGATGTGCGTAGCCCTTACGCCAAGGCAATTGGACGACGTTACCCGTTCCATGCCAACGCGAGCAATGACGTAGCCCTTCATGATTTTCAGGAGTTCTTCAAGCCACGAGGGGTGATGGCGCGCTTTTATGAGAACTACCTGCGGCCTTTCATCAGTGTCGACGGCACTCGCTACCGATTGCGTGGGCTGGATGGCCAGAGCTTGCCGGTTTCGCGTTCGCTGTTGGAGCAATTGACAAAAACCCAGGCCATACGCCGCGGTTTTTTTACCGAGGACACGGAGGAGTTATCTGTGCGGTTTACCGTGGCGCCCTACAGCCTGGACCCATCGATCAGTCGTGCGATTCTGCGCGTGGGAGACCAGCAATTGGAATATCGCCACGGTCCCATCGTACCCGTGGCGTTCCGTTGGCCCACCGATGCAGACAATGGGCGCAGCAGTCTCGTCCTGGAGAAAGGCACCGAGCAGCGACCCTTGGGAATCGAGAAGAACACAGGGGCTTGGTCACTGTTCCGGTTTCTGGACCAGCTGCAGAGAGAGCCCGCCAGTGGGCAAAATGCTCAGGTTTTCAAGGCAGACCTCGCCGGCCTGCGCGTCAATTACCTGCTGACCAGCCAACGCACGCCTGTCCCGTTTGATGTGGATACGTGGCGCACCTTTCGCTTGCCGGAGCAACTGTGAAGATGGCAGCCCCCTGGCGCAGCGCTGGTCGTACACAGCAGGGGCAGGCGCGGCTGCGCAACGAGGATGCATTCCTGGACGACCCGCGCCGCAGCTGCTGGGCGGTTGCGGATGGCATGGGCGGGTATCGCAACGGGGATGTCGCCAGCCAATGGGTAATCAGGCAGTTGGCAGCCGTGTCGGCTCAGGGCAACCTCGATCAGCGTATCCAGGCCGTTCGCAGTTGTTTGCAGGGCGTCAACCAAGGGTTGAGGCGTGCATGGACAGAACCTGGCGCACCTGCTGACGCGACGATGGGCAGTACCGTAGTTGCACTGCTGCTGGAGAAAGGCCGGGCGGCTTGTCTCTGGGCGGGAGACAGTCGCTGCTATCTATGGCGCGGGCAGAGTCTCTACCAATTGTCGAAGGACCATTCGTTGCTGCAGCGGCTCATGGACGAGCGTCACCTCAGTGCCGCGCAAGCCCAGGCCTACCCCGATGCCAGGGCCTTGACCCGAGCCGTGGGCGCGGGTTCGCGGTTGCGCCTTGAGGCATTGGAACTCAGTACCCGCCCAGGGGATGTATTTTTATTATGCAGTGATGGTTTGTATCAGGCCCTCAGCCATGTGGACCTGGGACGAGCGTTGAGTATGCAAACGCCCCAGCAGGCAGTGGAACGGCTATTTGCAGGGGCGTTGCGCAGGCCGGTACACGATGACCTGACCGCGGTTGTCGTGCAGCCTTGAGCGTGTCGCCACAAGCCTTGCGTCTGCTGGTTGGGCGTTATCACCTTGAGCATGTCTTGGGCAGAGGGGGTATGGGCGTTGTGTACCGTGCGCGCGACCTGCTGCACGAGCAATTAGGCGAGCGCTGTTCGAACGTGGCGCTCAAGCTGGTGGACGAATCCATTTCCCAATGTCCCGATGCGCATGTGTTGTTGTACAACGAATTTGCGTTGACCCGAAGCCTGCGGCACGACCGCGTGGTACGGACGTTCTCGTTCGAAGTCGACACACACAGCCAGGTCGCGTTCTTCACCATGGAGTTGTTGCAGGGGCTGACCCTGGACCGTCTGCTGCTGGAATGCCCTTATGGGTTGCCCTGGCGCGAACTGCAACCCATCGCCGTGCAGTTGCTGGATGCCTTGGTCTACACCCACCAGCAAAACGTGCTGCACGGTGACGTCAAACCAGCCAATGTCATGGTGGGCGAGGAGGGCGTGCGCTTGTTCGACTTTGGGCTGGGCCATGCCGCCGGGCAGGCTGGGGTGGGTTTGCCGAGTGTCAGCCGCAGTCGTTTCAATGCCTGGACACCTGCCTACGCAGCCCCGGAACTGTTGGCCGGCGGGGCGTTGACCGCGGCCGCCGACTTGTACGGCGTGGCCTGCATCCTATACGAACTGGCCCATGGCAAGCGTGTTGGCGAACGTTGCGCAATGGACCGACTGTCCCGGCCTGCGCAGTTGCCCAGGCATTGCTGGGCGGCGTTACAGGCTGCGCTCGCGGTGGACCCGCAGCACCGAAGCATAACGGTCGCCGAGTTGCGCCAAGTCCTGGGGCGCAACCGGCCACGCTGGCGCTTGTAGGGTAGAGGTCAAACGGCCAAGCCGTGCAACTGGCAGTACTCCAGCCAGTCCATGCCCGCCATCTGTGCGACTTCTTTATGCACTTCACGGCGCTGGGCCTCGAAGGCTTCGGTGGAATCGGCCGTCAGCTTGAGGGTCAATTCCCAGGCGAACAGCTGTTGCTGTTCAGCGTGTGCCTCGAAAGCCTCATGCAGGCGTTCAGCGCGATACTGCGCCAGGGTTTCGCCCCTGGCCTGGGCTACCAGCGGGTTAAGACTGTCCAGCTCGGCAGCGACCTGCGGTTGTTCGCGCAGAAACCTGTCCAGTGCAAGCTGATAAGTATCGTTAGGCGTCGACACAGATAGACACCTTAACGAGAAGGATGAGAGCTGCTATCGGACGTGCGTGCGTTGAGGTGATGGCGGGCACGCTTGCGCGACCTGCGTCGCATCCAGTTCTGCAACGGCGCCAGCAAGAAAAACATCAGATAGGCGATCAGCACCAGCGTCAGGTCTACCCAGGTTTCAGCCACAGGCCCGGTAAACAATTCAATGACGTTCTTGATCACAAACAGCAACACCACGCTGCACAACCACAGCACAATGGTGACGAATAGAGGACGCATGTTACTTGAGCGCTTGTCTTGCATAGTGAGGTTCTCTCCTTTGGCCTGTTGTCGTTCCAGGCAAGATTCCCTGAGTGCGTACCCATTATCAGACAGGTTGTAACATCGTTTAACACGCACAAACCGTGCGGATGATACCGACTCAGACAGCCTTAGGGGATGATTCAAGTCAGAAAGTTCGTTAAATCTGTAGGGAATTATCCTGGCAGCCCGGCATTCACTGGTAAAAAGCCGGGCTGGGACGGGGATAAAGGCTTTCGCTTCGGCTATCAGGGCGTGTAGCGTTAGCGGTGTTTCCGGCCGCTGATCTTCAGCGGCAGTCGGTGACAGGCAGAGGACGGCCCATGGCGCACACCCTGTTCAAACTTTTCCTGACCCAGCGCCTGGCGGTCCTGGCCAGCACGGAGTCGTTGCGTGCGATTCGTGAGGGGCTGCTGTGGATTCTGCCGTGCCTGTTGGTGTCCGCCGGCTTCCTGATTCTGTCCGAATGCGCCCTGGCGCTGGGGTTCGATCCCCAAGTGGTGAGTTTCCTGGCGGGGTTGCATAAACAGATCAGTTCGGTGATCCCACTGCTGGTCGCGGCCTCCATCGGTTATATGTTGGCGATTCAACACCGTCTGCCACAGCTGCCGGTTGCCTTCCTGTGCCTGGCCCATGTGGTGGTCGCCACCTTCGTGCTGCGTGATTACCCGCGTGCTTCGGCCACGTTCCTGCTGTTTATTGCCATTGCTTCGCCCTTGATCAATGTGCCTGCCATTGCCTGGCTGCACCGCTTTCGCTGGACACGCCTGGTCAACCAAGACCTGGTCGGCCATAACCTCAAGGGCACCATCAACATGGTGATACCCGGCGCACTCACGGCCTTGTCGTTGGTGACGGTGTTGTCGTTGCTGCTGTTGATCCCCCATGTGGCGCAAATCCAGGGGCCGCAGGTGCTTGATGCGTTGCAGACGCCTTACGGCAGCGGGTTGTTTGTGACACTGATGAATTCGCTGCTGTGGTTCTTCGGCATTCACGGCGTGTATGCCATGCAGCCGCTATTCGATGCCCTGGACCAGGCCGTGGCGCTCAATGGCGCAGCGTTGGCGGCGGGGGAGCCGGTGCTGTACTTGCTCAATAACGGCTTGCTGGGCAGTTTTGCGTTTATCGGTGGTTCGGGGGCAACCTTATGCCTGCTGCTGGCGATCCTGCTGTTTTCCAAAAGCCAGTCCATGCGCTTGCTGGCGGTAGCGAGTTTGCCGTTGTCGTTATTCAATGTCAGCGAGGTGCTGTTGTTCGGTTTGCCGATCATCCTCAACCCGCGCCTGTTTATACCGTTTCTCTTGGTACCGGCGTTCAACGCGATGGTGGCGTTGATGGTGGTACAACTGGGCTGGGTGTCGCCGGCGGTGGCCAGCGTGCCGTTTACCGCCCCGGTGCTGCTCAATGCATACCTCAGCACCCACGGCGACGTGGCGGCGGTGGTGTTGCAGATCGTTCTGCTGGGGGCCGGCACGCTGGTGTATGCGCCCTACGTGAGAGCGATTCATCGCCAGTCCAGCGATGGCGGCACGGTGTATCTCAAATCTTTGGACATGACGTTTCGCGGCCTTGAGGAAAAAGGCCGTCTGCTAGAGTTCGACCCGGTGCTGGCCACCCACCAGACATTGGCCCGCCAGGCCGCTGAGTTGAACCGCATCCAGCAGATCAGCGATTACGAGTTCTATCTTGAGTTTCAACCCCAGGTCTCCACCCGTACCGGTTTATGCACCGGGTGCGAGGCGCTGATGCGCGCCCGGGACAGCCAGGGCACGGTGCATTCGCCGTGGGAGTTCCTGCAATGGCTGGCGCACGCCAGGCTGATGCCGGACGTGGATGTGTGGGTGGCATCCCAGGCCGTGCGCCAGTATCAGAAATGGCAGAAGGTGGGTTTTGAACTGCCGATGACCATCAATATTTCCAGCACCACACTAAAGGATGCCGCCTATGGCGACCGCCTGGTGGAAATTCTTGGCCAGGCCCGTGGGCAAGTTTCAGTGGAAATTACCGAAGACGCGCTGGTCAGCGACATCCCGGCCACCCGCCAGACCATCCAGAAGTTGCAGGCTATGGGGGCCAAGGTCTATCTGGATGATTTTGGCACTGGGTTTTCTGCGTTGAGCTATCTGCACCAGTTTCCTGTGGATTTCATCAAGATCGACCGTAGTTTTGTGGTTGCCCAGCGCGACCCTAAAGGCGCCCAGGTGCTCACCGGTATGTTGCGGTTCTGCGAGGCCTTGGACCTGGGCGTGGTAGTGGAAGGGGTCGAGACGGCTGAGCAATTGGCCTTTTTGAGTAACGGGCCTGAGTTGTTTATCCAGGGCTGGTATTTCAGCAAGGCACTGCCTGGGGATCAGTTGCCGCGCTTTGTGCTTGAGCGCAGGGCGTTGGTCTGATGGCCGACCCTTATCTACCTGGCACCCCGATCCAACCGTGGGAGCTGGCTCGCCGGCGATGACCATAGGTACCTACACAACTTTGGTACGACGCTGGACCTGTGGCGAGGGAGCTTGCTCCCGTGACGGACTGACAGCCGACGCTGATCTAACTGGCGCACCGCGATCTAACTGTGAGAGCTGGCTTGCCTGCGAAGACGGCCTGACAGCCGATACAGTTGGATCGTGTACATATCCATTCTTGCGGTAACGGCTACTTGGGGCTCCGCCCTGACGCCATCACCTCCCGTCGCCAAGCCTTGAAAGAATTTTCCTACAGGTGTTGACCTTGCCACTACGGGAACCTTTAGGCTTTTTTCCGAGTATGCCCAACCACAAAAACAAGATTCAGGGGTTATCAATGGATACTGCTGCCCTGCAACAACGCTCGGATTCCGATCTGTTCACCACCGCTTCGCGGCTGATGACGAATGCCTTGGAACCCGGCGCCCACTACACCCAGGTCACCCGCGCGCTGGAAGCGCTGCTCGCACTGACTCGACAAGGCCTGGCGGGAGACGCTGACGCCTACGCGCACTACCAGTCAGCCCTGCTGCAACTGCATATTCCAGGTGACCCGCGCACCGAGCCGACCCGGCGCTGGATGGCCAGCGAGGTCTACCGCGTCGAAGATGAGTTCGCCGCCGACGTGCCGGGCTTCACCGCGTTGCCGGTGGACGAGTTCCGTCAACAGGTCGACGCTGAAATCGCCGCACGTAGCCGGGTCAACCACCCGATGTCGGTGCACCTGTTCCAAGGTACGCCGCCGGTGCAGGATGTGCGCTTCTTCCTGGAGCATCACTGGACCCGTTCCTACAACTTCTACAGCCTGCTGGCCGAACTGGCCTTTCGCTTCGAAGCCATCGAGGACGCCTCGGTGTTTTACCGCAACCTGTACGGCGAAGCTGGGGCTGAGACACCGGAGCGTTCGCACCCGGCGATGCTCGCCCATCTGATGGAGTATTTCGATATTCCGCTGGCCATCGACTTCCCCGCGTTGCATCCGCTGGAAAAGGCCTACCTGAATAATCGCATTCGCTGTGTGCGCCACACGGATGTCGCCTGGGGCCTTGCGCTGCTGTATGCGGTCGAGTCTGTCAGTTGCGTCAACCATCGGCGCATCTACGAGCTGTTGCAGCGCCTCGACGTTCCAGAGCAGCCCAGCGAATTCCACCGCTTGCATGGCACCCAGGATGAAATCGACACCGAGGAAATGTGGGCACTGATTGCCAAGTTTGCCAGCGAGGAGGGCTTTCAGCGCACGTTCATGCGCGCACTCAAGCGCCACTTCGAAATCAACAAGGCCTACTTCGACAGCCTGTGGCAGCAGATGCAGGCCCAACGCCTGTCTGCCTGAACGACCTGCGATCCGAAAACAAAAATAATGGAGCACATGATGAGCCCACGTAATTTTTCCCTGCCGCAATTGCAGAATATTCACACGGCCGAAGCCCGTCTGTTGGCGGAAGCCTTGAAGCCGGACGCGACGTTCAATCGCATCGAAATTGCCGCCAATATGCTGCGCGCCCTGTGCGAGACCGGCCAACGTGGCGACGCCGCAAATGCAGCGCAGTGCCAGCAATTGCTGTACATCCTGTCGCTGAGCGATGACGTGGCCACCGCCTCGACCCGGCGCTGGCTGGCCAATGCCGTCTATAGCGTGCAAGAGCGTTTCATGCCGTCAGCCGACCTGGCATCACCCTTGTCCGAGGCCGGTTTCCAGCAACGCCTGGAAGAGCAGATTGCCGCGCAGTCGCGGGAAAACCATCCGATGTCGCAGTATGTGTTTGAAGGCAAAGCCTCTCGCGAGCAACTGCAGGTGTTTTTGCGCCATCAATGGTTCCGCACGTACCGCCTGTACCGGGATGCCGCCGACCTGCTGGTCAACCTGACCGATGTGGACGAGGCGGCCGCCCTGGCGCGTTATCTCTACGGCGAGTTGGGCGAAGAAGACGAGCGGCGCTCCCACCCCCGCCTGTTAGCCAAGCTGCTTGCCGCCGTGGGCCTGAATGCCGATTTCGAGGCGCTCTCGACGATGCCCGAGGAAATCGCCTACCTCAACAACCGCGCACGCTGTTTCCGCAACCCCGATGTCGGCTGGGGCCTGGCGGTGTTCTACATCACCGAACTGGTGGTGCCGGGCAACCACGGCAAGCTGTACAACGCCCTGCGCAACGCGGGCTTGAGCCAGGATGATGCGGAGTACTACGAAGTGCATATCAGCCTGGTGCCGCCGCGGGCCAAGCGGGAGTGGGCGCTGATCTCACGGCGTATTCCGGACCTGGGGTTCCAGAATGCGTTCCTGACGTCTTTGGCCGAGCACTTCCGGCTGGAGCGGGCTTATTACGATGCAGTCTGGGAAGAAGTACAACGCGTGAAGTAGCCCTCCCTGGACAAGCCGAGTAACCCGACATGCCAAGTCATATCACTGAATCCCGTATCCACGGGGGCGCTTACTCGTCCCCGGAATTTGCTGCGATCTTCTCTGATGCCAATCAGGTGCAGAAGTGGCTCGATGTTGAAACAGCACTGGCGGCGACCCAGGCGCAGATGGGCCTCATCCCCCACGAGGCCGCCCGGGAGATTGCCCGGGTAGCCAGCGTGGAACTGCTGGACCTCGACTCGTTGGGGCGCGAGGGCCTGGAAACCGGGCACATCCTGGTGCCGACCCTGCGCGCCTTGCAGGGGTTATGCGCCGATGGGCTGGGCGAATACGTGCATTACGGCGTGACCACCCAGGACATCCTCGACACCGGGCTGATCCTGCAAATCCGCGATGCCTGGGGCCTGGTAGTGCAGCGTTTGCGCGGGATCCGCGGGCATCTGCTCACGCTCGCCCTGCGCCATAAGCACACGCCGATGGTCGCCAGGACCCATGGTCAACACGCATTGCCCACCACGTTCGGCTACAAGGTGGCGGTGTGGGTCGATGAGATTGATCGACACCTTGAACGCTTTGAAGAAGCCTACGCCCGGGTGATGGTCGGCAACCTGACCGGCGCCGTGGGCACCCTGGCCGGGCTTGGCCCGCACGGTCTGGAAGTGCAGCGCCGCAGCCTGGAAAGCCTCGGCCTGTCGGCACCGTTGAGCAGTTGGCACAGCGCCCGCGACCGCATCCTGGAAGCAGCGTGGTTGCTGGTGCAGGCGTCGGCGACGTTGGGTCGTGTCGCCAATGAGATCTACCACCTGCAGCGCACCGAGATCGACGAAGTGCGCGAGGGGCGGCGAGCCGGGCAAGTGGGAAGTAGCACCATGCCCCACAAGCAAAACCCATCGACGGTGGACCTGATCAGCGCGCTGTCACGGCTGGTGCGTGCGCAGATGGTTGCGCTGACCGATGCGGCTTTCCAGATGCACGAGCGTGACGGCACCACCTGGCGCATCGAATGGGCGGCCTTACCCGAGCTGTTCATTTACGCCGGTGCGTTGCTCGCTCGTATGGAAGGCTTGCTGCTGGCGGGGTTGGAGGTGCGTGAAGCGCGCATGCGCAGCAACCTGGACTTGTTGGGCGGGCTGATCCTGTCGGAGCGCGTCATGCTTGCGCTGGCGCCTCGGTGTGGCAAGCAGACGGCCCATCACCTGGTGCACGACATCGCCCAGCAGGCCCAAGACGCGGGCGTTTGCTTTCGCGACGCGCTGCTTGGCGACCCTCGGCTGCGCGGTTGTTTCAGCGCGCAAATGCTCGATGACTTGCTTGACCCGACGGCCTACACAGGGCTGGCGGCCGAAATGGTCGATCTGGTGGCAACTAAAGCACGACCTCGCGCTTCAGGCGATGGCGCTGAAGCACTGATGGCAACCCAAGGCAATACCAATCAGTCCCTGTACGCTACGGAGGGTATGTGATGGATGCGCAAACTTTGGAAACGACAGCCCGTGCGTCTTGCACCGCACGTTCGGACCACCCGGGCTTTGATCATGACGGCGAGCAATGCCGCCACGAACACAGCCACATCCTCGATTCGAAAACCCACGGTTCGGGTTATGCCGGCCCGCAGAGCCGCAAGATTTTTTGCAGTCATTGTCGCCTGCAACGCTGGCTGGACGTGGAAGCCGCGCTGGCCATGGCGCAGGCCGATGTCAACATCATCCCGCGCGAGGCGGCCCTGGAGATCGAAAAGGCCGCGTTGCTATCGGGCATCAATGTGCGCCAACTGGCCGAGGGTGTGGCTGCCACTGGGCATTCGCTGATGCCATTGCTGAGCGCCCTGCAAAAGAATTGTAGCCCCAGTGCCCGTGAATACGTGCATTACGGCGCTACCACCCAAGACATCCAGGACACCGCCCAATCCCTGGAGATGCGCGATGTTCTTGATGCGATGGATCAGGCCCTGGAGACTTTGCTGGGCAAGTTGTCGACCCTGGCCGATGCGCACCGTGACTCGCTGATGGTCGCCAGGACCCACTCGATTCCCGCTTTGCCGACCACCTTCGGGCTGAAGGTCGCCGGCTGGATCGATGAGCTGTTGCGCCACCGGCAGCGCTTGGCCGAAGCCCGCCAGCGTGTACTGGTGGTGCAGCTGTTCGGCGGAGTCGGCACCATGGCGGCGTTCGGCCCGGACGCCATGCCCATGCTGGAGCGTTTTGCCCAGCGCTTGTCGCTGCAAGTGCCCCTGACGGGCTGGCATGTGTCCCGTGACCGCGTTGCGGAGTTCGTCAGCACCCTGGCCATGGTCACCGCCTCGCTGGCCCGCGTAGCCGATGAAATCCGTACGCTCAATCGTTGGGAAATCGCTGAAGTGGAAGTGGGCTGGAGCGACCAGCAGATCGGCAGCAGCACCATGCCGCACAAACGCAACCCCGAAGGCTGCGAGCAGGTGGTGGTGTTGGCACGGCTGGCCAAGGCCCAGGTCATGCTCGCGCTGGACGCGATGATTCTTGAGCATGAACGCGATTACCGCGGTACGCGGTTGGAGTGGTGCGCGGTCGCGGACGTTTCCCACTATGCGCTGATGGCGCTCTCGATTCTGACCGAGACCATCGAGGGGCTCACCGTGAATGTGCAGAAGATGGAAAGCACCGCCCAGGCCTATGGCGATGCCATCTGCACCGAAGCGGTGGTGTTCGAAATGGCGCGCAAGCTGGGCAAGAGCAGCGCCTACCAGATCATCTTCGAAGTGTCCCAGGCCAGCCAGCGCAATCACGTGTCGATCCGCGAGGCAATCGAGGCCGATGCGCGGGTGCTTGCGGTCATGAATGATGGCGCCCTGGCCCGGCTGTTCGAGCCCCGGACTCACTTGGGCATGTCCGAACGCATCGTTGACAACGTGCTGGCCAAACTCGCTGGCCACTAACCATTGATCTCTGAACAGATTCGCAAATTCATCAAGGAGCGACAGATGTCCAACGTTATGGAAGTTGATAAAGCCAAGGTCCAGCAGTTTTCGGCGCGCATCATGGAGGATTACGGCAACACGCTGCGCGGCGCCATGCTCTACATCGGCGACCAGCTCGGTTTGTTCAAGGCTTTGGCCGACGGCCAGGCGGTGACCCTGGAAGAGTTGGCGCACAAGACCGGCTACAATGCACGTTACTTGCGCGAATGGCTGGGCAGCATGGCCACCGGCAATTATGTGACCTACGACGCGCAAACCCGCCGTTACAAAATGCCCGCCGAGTTTGTGCCGGTGCTGGCCGATGAAGATTCGCCGTATTTTGCCGGTGGCATTATCCAGCTGAGCGTGCCGTTCGTGAGCATGGCGCCCAAGGTCATCGAGGCCTTCCGCCATGGTGGTGGTTGCGCTGAAGAGGCGTTCCCGCTGGAAACCTGGAAAGGCATGGAGCGCATGACCATGCCCTGGTACAAGCACTACCTGGTCCAGCACTGGATTCCATCCCTGGACGGCGTCGAAGAGAAGCTCAAGACCGGCGGCAGTGTGCTGGATTTCGGCTGCGGTGCGGGCCTTGCAGCGATCACCATGGCCAAGGCCTACCCCGAGGCGCGCATTGTCGGCTGCGATTTCCACCTGCCTTCCATCGAGTTGGCGCGGGCCAACGCCGAGGCGGCTGGTGTGGGTGACCGGGTGCAATTCGAGGTGAACGACTCCGATGCCTTGCGCGGCCAGCAATTCGACTTCGTGACCACCTTTGTGGTGATCCACGATGCCACCGACCCTCAGCAGATGCTCAAGGATTTGCGCGCCGCCACGGCCGAAGACGGTACCTACCTGATGGTGGAGCTCAACCTGTCCGAGGAACTGCACGAGAACATGAACCTGTTCGGGCGCGTCATGTACCCGCAGAGCACCCTCTATTGCATGACCTGTTCGCTGTCCCACGGTGGGGCAGGGCTGGGGGCGTTCATGGGCGAGAAGCGTGCCCGCCAGATGGCTGAGGCAGCCGGGTTCAGCCGCTTTCGTAAAGTGCCTTCGCAGTGGCCACCGATGCCGGCGCTGTTCGAACTCAAGCCTTGATAGGAAGCATCCGCGACTCGCTTTGCGCAGTAAGGCAATTTAATGGCCCCTTTGTAACAAAATCCTCGCCAAAATCACTTTTATTTTCAGGTGGTTAGGTGAGGATGCAAATGCGCTCTGTGGGAATGATGCTGATTGCCTGCTCCCTGGCCGGCGGCGCGACTGTCGCGCAGGCCAGGGAATTGCGCGAGGGTGACAAGTACATGTGCAGTTGGGGCGCAGGCACGGCCGCCAGGGCCCAGGAGCTAAAGTTATCCGGCGTTTCGCTGTACGCGGCCCGGCAGAAGATCCAGACCCTCAAGTTCAGCAAATCGTGGATGCGCATGATGGCCATGGGCATCACCGAGCAGACCTATGACAGCCGCTCAAGGCTCAAGCCCGAGGCGATTCGTCAGAGCTTTTATCAGGATTGCCTGCGCTACAAGGTGGCGCGCAAGTAATTCGTAGCCCCGCACCAGCCGTAGGGCCTTTACAAATCCACGACAAACCCCGTGTGAGTATTTGCATACAATTGCGCACTTCTTCATGGAGGCGGGTATGCAAGTGCTGATTCGAACGGCGACACCTGATGACGTCGACACGCTGTGCGCGATTCGCACCTCGGTGGTGCAAAACCACCTGAGCCTTGAACAGATGGCTGGCCTGGGGATTACCCCGCAGGTATTGAGCGACACGTTGCGTGCAGCACCTTGCGGCTGGATCGCTGAAGTGGACGGCCAGGCGGCGGGGTTTTCCATGGTCGACCTGGATGAAGGTGAAGTCTTTGCGATGTTCGTGCTGCCCTCGCATGAGAAGCTTGGGCTGGGCCGTCAACTGATGGCGCTGGCCGAGGCGGCTCTGTTTGAGCATCACGACACGCTCTACCTGGTGACTGATGGGCGTGATGAAATCCGCGCCAATGGGTTCTATCAGCGCCTGGGCTGGTCCGTCGTGGGCCCGGTCGATGGTGATGACGTTCGTTATGAAAAGAGCAGGGCGCCATAAGGCCATGAATGCCCCAGAGCCTCCATCGTCCAACGGCTTGCGCTACCTCGCGGTGGGTGTGCTGGGCATCGCCGTGCTGCTGGGCTTCTATTTCATTCAACTCAACGCCAAGGTCGACCGCCAGCGCGAAGAGGCGGCTGAACGCCTGACGCTGTGTCGTCATCTGGAAGCCGTGGTGGGTGCCACTGCTTCCAGTCGTGAGGCCCTTCAAGAAACATGCAGGCAGTTAAGTGAACAGTTACTTGAAAGCGCTACGCCCGATTAATAACCATTTTTTATACAGGGACTTACTGTCGTTACTTGCACCAAAAAGTAGCACGACTACTGCCTTCTACCTTAAAAAATATGTGGTTATTGAATGACTTACGACGCTTTCAATCCGACGAAAGGATTAAAATAATCTTGTTACATGTTTTTACAATCGCTACTATAGCCGGGCGTTCACCTCCCACGGTTTATGCATTTTTAAATCCCAAGTTTCCATCAGCTACTTGGGATTTTTTTTGCCCGCGATTTAATCTCGGCCTGTCGTTCATTGCCGGTGACGCCCTACTAAAGTGAGGGCTGGCTAACACTTTTGCATTAATTGTCCGGCGGCCGGCAAAACCTTATCTATGCTGCTTGCATCACCTCAATCGGGTAGAACCCAGGGACGGGGGGCTGATCATGATTTGCATCACCGAATTCAACCGCATCATGGCCTCAGGCTTCCTGCCGCTTGCGTGTGAGTGCTGCCTCAATAGCGACGGCTCGCTGCGCATCAGCGTGTTCGAGCCTGCGTCCGGTCGTGTCGACTTGCTGCTGACCCGCGTATCACCCGAAGGCCTGGACAGCATCCGTGCCATCTCCAACCTGATTGGTGAGTTGCGTACCGAGATAAAGGCCGGGCGCCGTGGGTTTGCTGCGGTAGGTTAGCGGCCGTCCAGCGCGTCAGAGGCGCCGCAGAAAGGATTTGACGATGTGGCGGGTGGCGTCTGTGGTGTCCAGCTTGTCCAGGGCGCTGTAGGCATACCACTGGCAATCGACAATCTCGTTGCACGGCCGCGCCTCGTCGATATTGACCACCGAGGCCTCGAACACATGGTGGACGGTGTCGCGGGCCTTGAGCTCCTGCAGGTACAGCAAGCCGTCCACGTTTAAACCGGTTTCTTCTTCCAGCTCGCGTTCCGCCGCGCCTACCGGGCGCTCGTGCGCTTCTACTTTCCCGCCGGGCAATGCCCATTTTGATCTGGCCTTGCGTACGAAGAGGATATGCCCCTCATGTTCGCAAATGACGGTCGCCCTAATTTTCATCGAATGTGCCCCCGCGCCGGATGAATGTCATAAAAGTGTAATGCAATTGTCATGCTAAGTGATTATGGCGCGCCAGGGCCTGTATGTGGATACTGCCCGATTGACGAATACGACCGAGGACATTAGATGAAGACCATACGCTGGGGCATGATCGGCTGTGGCAGTGTCACTGAATTGAAGAGTGGACCGGCTTTCTATAAAGCGCCAGGTTCGGCATTGGTCGCGGTGATGGGGCGGCGTGCCGAGGCGGTGCGCGATTATGCGGCGCGCCATGGCATTGCCCGTTGCTATACCGATGCCCAGGCCTTGATCGATGACCCCGAGGTGGATGCGGTCTACATCGCCACTCCGCCCGACAGTCACCTTGAGTACGCCCTGAGAGTGGCCGCGGCGGGCAAACATTGTTGCGTCGAAAAGCCGATGTCGCTGAATGCTGAACAGAGCGCGTTGATGCAGCGCACATTCGAGCGCGCCGGGCTGCATCTGTTTGTCTCCTACTACCGGCGTTCATTGCCACGCTTTCAGCAAGTGCGCACCTGGCTGCAGGAAGGCCGTATCGGTGAGTTGCGCCACCTGACCTGGACCTTGTGCAAACCCGCTGCCGTAACAGACTCCGACGCCACCAATTGGCGCACCGATCCGGCCATTGCCGGTGGCGGTTACTTTGCCGACCTGGCGAGCCATGGGTTCGACCTGTTCCAGTACCTGGCCGGGGACATCGTCGAGGTCTCAGGCTTTTCGGCGCGACAGGCTGGGCGCTACGCGGCAGAAGATGCCGTGACGGCCTGCTGGACATTTGCCAGCGGTGCATTGGGCATGGGCTGCTGGAATTTTGTGGCGGACCGACGCGAAGACCGGGTCGAACTGATCGGCAGTCGCGGCCGTATTCAGTTTTCGGTGTTCGAGGACCAGCCGCTGCGTCTTGAAGGCGAGACCACCGAGGTGTTGGACGTGCCGTGTCACACCCATATTCAATGGCACCACGTCCTGAACATGAACGCGCATATTCGTGGCGAGGCCGAGCATCCGTCGCTGGCCATCGAAGCGCTGAAGACCGATATCATCCTGGACAAGGTGTTACACCGTTATTCCCAGCATCCCTAGCCGTGGCAATAGCGTAAGGCTTCACTCTTTTAAAGGAATACCGGGATGAAATACTGGATGGTGGTGTGGCTGCTGATCGCCACCGCGACAACGGCGGCGCCACGCAGCCAAGGGCAGGCGGGTGAGTTTGATTTCTATGTGCTATCGCTCTCGTGGTCACCCACGTTTTGCCTCACGCACCCAGGCAACGAGCAATGCTCAGGTAAAGGCTACGGCTTTGTGCTGCATGGCTTGTGGCCGCAATACGCGCGGGGAGGGTGGCCGGCGTCCTGTACACCGCAGGTGCGCTTGAGCGAGGCAGAAATGGACAAGGGCGCGGCGCTGTTTCCTACCCGCGCGCTGCTCAAGCATGAGTGGGCCAAGCATGGCACCTGCAGTGGGCTGGAGCCGTTGGAGTATCTGGAGAAGACCGATGTGGCGCTCGGTGCGGTTGCCATTCCGCAGCAACTGCAGCCGTTCAATACGCCGCCTTCATTGCAGGCCAACGAGATCGAGGCGCTGTTTCGCGAGAGCAACCCACGCATGGGCAACCACGGTATGGCAGTGATCTGCAAGGGCAAGGTGCTGTCGGAAGTGCGGGTGTGCCTGACCAAGGATCTCGCGTTTGCCGGTTGCCCGCGCAGTGTGAAGAGCCAATGTCGGAGGGGCAATATTCGTATTCCCACCCAGCGCTGAGAGATGCCCTGGATCCCACTATGAAAGCTGGCTTGTTGGGTCGCCGTATCGCTGCGATGGCGGCGTGCCAGCCGATGGCTATCTACCTGACGCCCCCGCGATCCAACTGTGGGAGCTGGCTTGCCTGCGAAGACGGCCTCACAGTCGACACCGTAATACCGAGTACCTATCCATTCCTGCGGTAACGGCTACTTAGGGTTCCGCCCTGACGGCGTCTCACTTTTGAAAAGCCGGAATGCCGGCCCAGACAAAAGTAAGCAAAACGCTCTTGCCCCACCACGTTACCCACGAATTCAAGCCTGCGTTCGGCCAGCGTGGTTTAACGGGGCGCCTGAGATCAAGATCAAAAGCAGATCAAGATCAAGAGCGGCTCGCTTCGCATCGTGGTTACCTGTGGGCGGCACATTCGACATCTCTGTCGATTGAACGGCCGCCATCGCAGGCAAGCCAGCTCCCACAGTTGATCTCGGGGGCACTAATCAGATCAGCGTCCGTTTCTGAAGTACCCAGGGGCATTTTCTTCAATACCCTGGTGTCCGCTGCGCGGTACCGTGATCTAAACCTCGTTTGGGATCACAAAAGGAACTGCAATGAGCTTGATTCTCTCCATGGCCGCCTTTGCCCTGGCCACGTCCATCACGCCGGGACCGGTGAATGTGGTCGCTTTAAGTTCTGGCGCACGTTTTGGTTTCGTCGCCAGCCAGAAACATGTCTTTGGCGCCGCCGTGGGTTTTACCTTGTTGTTGGTGTTGATCGGCCTGGGGTTGCATGAAGTATTAGTGCGCTGGCCGATCCTGATTCAATTGATCCGCTGGGGCGGCGTGGCGTTCTTGTTGTATATGGCTTGGAAGCTGGCGGTGGATGATGGCCGGCTGGACGCTGACGGTACGGACACCGCGCCGTCGATGTTGTATGGCGCGATCATGCAGTGGCTCAACCCGAAAGCCTGGCTGGCGTGTGTGGCAGGCATGGGGTTGTTCGTGGCCGATGGCGATGCGGCGCAGGTATGGTTGTTTGCCGCGCTTTACCTGGTGATCTGCTACCTGTCGGTGGCGTGCTGGGCGTATGCGGGGACGTTTTTGCGCCGCTACTTGAACAACCCCAAAGGTGTGCGCCTGTTCAACCGCTCAATGGCCGCGTTGCTGGTGGCCAGTGTGGGTTATTTGCTGATGGCTTGAGGTTCTCGCGGTATTGCCCCGGCGTGGCCGCGAAGTGTTGTTTGAAGGTGCGCTGGAAGTGCGCCTGGTCGGCAAAGCCCGCGGCCAGGGCGACGTCGGCAATCAGTGCGCCATTGCGCAGTTGGCTGCGGGCGAACTGGATGCGTCGGTTGACCATGAAGGCGTGGGGCGTCAAGCCGTAATACTGCTTGAATGCGCGGATCAGATAAGACGGCGACAGTTCAGCGGCCTGGCAGATGTCTTCGAGTTTCAAGGCCTGCGTGCAGTGGGCGCGGATGTAGTCTGCGGCGCGTTCCAGTTTGTGGTTGACCTCGCGTACCGGCGTCAGCGAAGGGTTCAGGCGCTGTTGCACCTCGGTGAAGTAACTCACTAGCGCGCTCTGTTTTTGCAGCAGTTCGGCCTGCTCATCCAGCAGTGTCCGGTACAGGTCGAGCAAACCGTGGTACAGCACCGGCTCGCGCGTATGGGGCGTGTCGAATGCTCGGTAGCCCTGGTCGGTACTGAATCCCAGCTGGTATTGCAGGTCGGTCAGCCAGGGCGTGTCCAGGTACAGCATGTGGTAGGACCAGGGCTGGTCATGGATGGGGTTGCACGCATGCACATCGCCTGGGTTCATCAGCACCACGGTGCCGGCGCTGATTTCGAAGGTGCGCGCGCCGTAGTGGTAATAGCTGCAGCCGGTGGTGATCGCACCGATGGAAAAATGCTCATGGGCGTGCCGGGTGTAAGTGACCTTGCGCCCGTCGGCGATGGTGCGCGCTTCGATGAACGGCAGGCGTTCGTCGCGCCAGAAGCGCGGCGTGTCTGCGGGACGGGCGATTGGGCTGAGCGACATGGCGTTATTTCTCCTGCATTTGCACCCGCGTGCCGTCAGGCCGGCACCAAAAAAGCTGCCTTGAGCAACTGCCGGGTATAGGCATGTTGCGGGTCAGCAAAAATAGCCTGGGCATCGCCTTGCTCCACCACCTGGCCTTGCTTGACCACCATCAACTGGTGACTCAGCGCCTTCACCACTGCCAGGTCATGGCTGATAAACAGGTAGGTCAGGTTGTACTTGGCCTGCAAACCGCGCAGCAACTCTACCACCTGGCGCTGTACCGTGCGGTCCAGGGCCGAGGTGGGTTCGTCCAGCAGGATCAGGCGCGGCTTGAGCACCAGCGCTCGGGCGATAGCGATGCGTTGGCGCTGGCCACCGGAGAATTCATGGGGGTAGCGATGCCGGGATTCGGGGTCCAGGCCCACTTCCTTGAGCGCCGCGATAATCGCCGCTTCCTGTTCGGCGGGCGTGCCCATCTTGTGGATACGCAGGCCTTCGCCAACGATCTCGCTGACGCACATGCGCGGGCTCAGGCTGCCGAACGGGTCCTGGAACACCACCTGCATTTCCCGGCGCAACGGGCGTACCTGCTGTTGGCTGAGGCGGTCCAGTTGCTGGCCTTCGAAGCGAATCCCGCCCTGGCTGCCGATCAGGCGCAAAATTGCCAGGCCCAGGGTGGACTTGCCCGAGCCACTTTCGCCAACGATGCCCAGGGTTTGGCCCTGGGGCAGGCTGAAGTTGATGCCGTCCACAGCCTTGACGTAATCCACGGTATTGCGCAAAAAGCCTTTCTTGATCGGAAACCAGACTTTCAGGTCGTCCACTTCCAGCAGCGGAGGGCCGACATCATTGTTGGCTGGCCCACCACTGGGCTCCGCCGCGAGCAATTCCTGGGTGTAGGGATGCCGGGGCGACTGGAACAGTGTCTCGCAATCGGCCTGTTCAACGATGCAACCTTGCTGCATCACACACACACGGTGGGCGATGCGCCGTACCAGGTTGAGGTCGTGGCTGATCAGCAGCAGCGCCATGCCCAGCCGCGCCTGCAGCTCCTTGAGCAATTCCAGAATCTTCAACTGCACGGTGACATCCAGCGCCGTGGTCGGCTCGTCGGCAATCAACAACTCCGGCTCGTTGGCCAGAGCCATGGCGATCATCACTCGCTGGCGCTGGCCGCCGGACAGCTCGTGAGGCAACGCCTTGAGGCGTTTGTGTGGCTCGGGGATACCCACCAGCTCCAGCAATTCCAACGTGCGCTGGGTGGCGACCTTGCCGGTCAGGCCCTTGTGCAGGCCGAGCACTTCGTTGATCTGTTTTTCGATGGAATGCAGCGGGTTCAACGAGGTCATCGGCTCCTGGAAGATCATCGCAATACGATTGCCGCGTATATGCCGCAGGGTCTTCTCTTTGAGCGTCAGCAGGTCTTGCCCTGAATACTCGATAGTGCCCGACGGATGCCTGGCCAACGGGTAGGGCAGCAGGCGCAGGATCGAATGGGCGGTGACCGATTTGCCCGAACCGCTTTCACCCACCAGCGCCAGAGTTTCGCCGCGCTTGATGTCGAAGCTGACGTGGTTGACCACCCGGTGGTGATGCTCGCCGGTGACGAATTCGACACTGAGGTCGCGGATTTCGATCAGATTGTCCGGATTCATCTCATTTCCTCGGGTCGAACGCATCGCGAGCGGACTCGCCGATAAACACCAACAAGCTCAACATGATCGCCAGCACCGCGAAGGCACTCATGCCCAGCCACGGCGCTTGCAGGTTGGACTTGCCCTGGGCCACCAGCTCACCCAGCGACGGCGAACCTGCCGGCAGCCCGAAGCCGAGAAAGTCCAGAGCGGTGAGGGTGCCAATGGCGCCGGTGAGGATGAAGGGCAGGAAGGTCATGGTCGAGACCATCGCATTGGGCAGGATGTGACGAAACATGATCGCGCCGTTCTGCATGCCCAGCGCCCGAGCCGCGCGCACGTACTCCAGGTTGCGCCCGCGCAGGAACTCGGCGCGCACCACATCCACCAGGCTCATCCAGGAAAACAGCAGCATGATCCCCAGCAGCCACCAGAAGTTGGGTTGCACGAAGCTGGCCAGGATGATCAGCAGGTAGAGCACCGGCAAGCCGGACCAGATCTCCAGGAAACGTTGCCCGGCCAGGTCGACCCAACCGCCATAAAAGCCCTGCAAGGCGCCGGCAATCACGCCGATGATCGAGCTGAGTATGGTTAGGGTCAGGGCGAAGAGCACCGATACACGAAAGCCGTAGATCACCCGCGCGAGCACATCGCGCCCTTGGTCATCGGTGCCCAGCAGGTTGACCGAGGACGGCGGCGCCGGGGCCGGGACTTTCAGGTCGTAATTGATGCTCTGGTAGCTGAACGGAATCGGTGCCCACAAGGTCCAGGCATCCTTGGCTTTTAGCAGCTCCTGGATGTACGGGCTCTTGTAGTTGGCTTCCAGCGGGAATTCACCGCCGAAGGTAGTCTCCGGGTAGCGCTTGAGCGCCGGGAAGTACCAGCCGCCGTCGAAGTGCACCGCCAGGGGCTTGTCGTTGGCGATCAACTCGGCGCCCAGGCTCAGCACGAACAGCACCAGGAACAGCCACAGCGACCACCAGCCACGCTTGTTGGCTTTGAACCGCTCGAACCGGCGGCGATTGAGGGGGGACAGGTTCATCTCAATGCTCCCGGCTGGCAAAGTCGATACGTGGATCGACCAGGGTGTAGGTGAGGTCGCCGATCAGTTTCACGATCAGCCCCAGCAGGGTGAAGATAAACAGCGTGCCGAACACCACCGGGTAGTCACGGTTGATCGCCGCTTCAAAGCTCATCAGGCCCAGGCCGTCGAGGGAGAAGATCACCTCCACCAGCAACGAGCCGGTAAAGAAGATGCCAATGAAGGCCGAAGGGAAACCGGCGATCACCAGCAGCATGGCGTTGCGGAACACGTGGCCATACAGCACGCGGCGGTTGGTCAGGCCCTTGGCCTTGGCGGTGACCACGTACTGCTTGTTGATCTCGTCTAGAAAGCTGTTCTTGGTCAGCAGGGTCATGGTCGCAAAGTTGCCGATCACCAGGGCGGTGACGGGCAGCGCCAGGTGCCAGAAGTAATCGAGGATCTTGCCGCCCCAGCTCAACTCCTCGAAGTTGTTGGAGGTGAGCCCGCGCAAGGGGAACCAGTCGAAATAACTGCCACCGGCAAACACCACGATCAGCAGAATCGCAAACAGGAACGCCGGTATCGCGTAGCCGACGATGATCGCCGAGCTGGTCCACACATCGAAATGGCTGCCGTGGCGCGTGGCCTTGGCGATCCCCAGGGGGATGGACACCAGGTACATGATCAGGGTGCTCCACAACCCGAGGGAAATGGACACCGGCATCTTCTCCTTGATCAGGTCGATGACCTTGGCGTCCCGGAAAAAGCTGTCACCGAAGTCCAGCTGGGCGTAGTTCTTGACCATGATCCACAAGCGTTCCGGCGCCGACTTGTCGAAGCCGTACATCTTTTCGATTTCCTTGATCAGCGCCGGGTCCAGGCCTTGGGCGCCACGGTAGCTGGAACCGGCCACCGCGACTTCGGCGCCGCCGCCAGCAATGCGGCTGGTGGCGCCGTCGAAGCCTTCGAGCTTGGCGATCATTTGCTCCACCGGGCCGCCGGGAGCGGCCTGGATGATGACGAAGTTGATCAGCAAGATCCCGAACAGCGTGGGGATGATCAGTAACAGGCGGCGAACAATATAGGCCAGCATTTAATCGCCTCCGCTCGCCGCATCGGCGCGTGTGTCCAGGGGGACGGCAGGTGTGACGTCGGGTTTGCTCCACCAGGTCGCGGTGCCGACGTCGTAGCGTGGCGAGACCTTGGGGTGGCCCAGGTGGTCCCAGTACGCCACGCGGAAGGTCTTGATGTGCCAGTTGGGAATCACGTAGTAACCAAACTGCAGCACACGATCCAGCGCCCTGGCGTGGGCGATCAGGCTTTGCCGCGAACCGGCGTCAATCAACTCTTCCACCAACTGGTCGACCGCGGGGTCCTTGAGGCCCATGTAGTTGCGGCTGCCGGGCTTGTCGGCGCTGGAGGATTTCCAGAACTCGCGCTGCTCGTTACCCGGCGAGGTGGATTGCGGGAAGCTGCCCACCAGCATGTCGAAGTCGCGCGAGCGCAGGCGGTTGACGAACTGCGAGACGTCCACGCGACGAATCACCAGGTCGATGCCCAGGTCTGCCAGGTTGCGCTTGAACGGCAGCAGGATGCGCTCGAACTCGGTCTGGGCCAGCAGGAACTCGATGGTCACTGGCTTGCCGGTGCTGTCGACCATTTTGTCGTCAACAATCTTCCAGCCCGCTTCCTGCAGCAGTTGGTAGGCCTCGCGTTGCTGGGTGCGGATCATGCCGCTGCCGTCGGTGTGGGACGGTTCGAACGCCTGGGTGAAGACTTCGCCAGGGATCTTGTCGCGCAGCGGCTCGAGAATCGCCAGCTCGTCCGGACCGGGTAGGCCGGTGGCGGCCATTTCCGAGTTTTCGAAATAGCTGCGGGTACGGGTGTAGGCACCGTTGAACAGCTGTTTGTTGCTCCATTCGAAATCCAGCAACAGGCTGATGGCCTTGCGCACCCGCACGTCCTGGAACATCGGCTTGCGCATGTTGAACACGAAGCCCTGCATGCCGGTGGGGTTGCCGTTGGGGATTTCTTCCTTGATCAAGCGGCCCTCTTTCACCGCTGGAATATTGTAGGCATTGGCCCAGTTCTTGGCGCTGAACTCCAACCAGTAGTCGAACTGCCCGGCCTTCAAGGCTTCCAGGGAGACGGTGCTGTCGCGGTAGTAATCGGTGATGCGGGTATCGAAGTTGTAGAAGCCCTTATTGACCGGCAGGTCCTTGGCCCAATAATCCTTGACCCGCTCGTAGCGAATCATACGGCCTGGCTTGACCTCCGCCACTTGGTAAGGCCCGCTGCCCAGGGGGATTTCCAGGTTGCCCTTGGAGAAATCCCGGCTGGCCCACCAGTGTTTGGGCAGTACTGGCAACTGCCCAAGGATCAACGGCAACTCGCGGTTGTTGGTGCGCTTGAACTTGAACAGCACGCGCAACGGGTCTTCGGCCACGACTTCATCGACGTCGGCGTAGTAGTTGCGGTACAGCGGGTTGCCTTCCTTGATCAGGGTCTGGAAGGTAAACACCACATCTTCGGCGCGGATCGGATGGCCGTCATGGAAGCGCGCTTCGGGGCGCAGATAGAAGCGCACCCAGCTGTTGTCCGGGGCTTTTTCGATCTTGCCGGCCACCAGTCCGTATTCGGTGATGGGTTCGTCCAGGCTTTGCATGGCCAGGGTGTCGTAGATCAGCGGCAGGTTGTCTGCCGGTACGCCCTTGCTGATATAGGGGTTAAGGCTGTCGAAGCCGCCCATGGCCGATTCGCGAAAGGTCCCGCCCTTGGGGGCGTCGGGGTTTACGTAGTCAAAATGCTTGAAGTCGGCGGGGTACTTGGGTGGCTCGTTGTAGAGGGTCAGCGCATGTTGTGGCGCGGCGTGCGCCGCTGTGCACAGCAACAGGCTGGCGAGCAGGGTAGTACGCAAGGACATCATTGGGCTTTCTCCGAAGCTTTCAGCCACCATGCGCTCAGGCCCAGGCTGTAGGGCGGCGTGGTGACGAAGGCGAACCGGTTGCGGTACGCCAGGCGATGATAGTTGAGGTACCAGTTGGGAATGCTGTAGTGCTGCCACAGCAGCACTCGATCCAGGGCGCGGCCGGCAGCCAGTTGTTCTTCGCGGGTCTGTGCCGCCAGCAGTTGGTCCAGCAGGTGGTCGACCACCGGGTTGGCGATACCGGCGTAATTCTTGCTGCCCTTGATTGTGGCCTGGCTGGAGTGGAAGTACTGCCACTGCTCAAGGCCGGGGCTCAAGGTCTGGTTGAGAGTCATCAGAATCATGTCGAAATCGAATTGATCGAGGCGCTGTTTGTACTGTGCGCGGTCAACGGTGCGCAAGCGGGCGTCGATGCCGATGCGGGTCAGATTTTCGACATAGGGTTGCAGGATGCGCTCAAGGTTCGGGTTGACCAGCAGGATTTCCAGGCGCAGCGGTTGCCCGTCCTTATCGAGCAGGCGCTGCCCCGACAGTTTCCAGCCGGCCTCGCTGAGCAGGGCCAGGGCCTGGCGCAGGGTTTCGCGGGGGATGCCGCGGCCATCGGTGTGCGGCAGGCTGAACGGTTGGGTAAACAGCGCGGCCGGCAGTTGGTCGCGGTAGGGCGAGAGCATCAACCACTCATGGCCCACGGGCAGACCGGTGGCCGAGAATTCACTGTTGGGGTAATAGCTCACCGAACGCTTGTAGGCGCTGCTGAATAGCGTGCGGTTGGTCCATTCAAAATCGAACATCAACCCCAGGGCTTCACGCACCTTGGCCTGGCTGAATGCCGGTCGCCGGGTATTCATGAACAGGCCCTGGCTCTGAGTGGGGATCTGATGGGCGATCTGCGCCTTGATCACATCGCCGCGGTTGACCGCCGGGAAGTTGTAGCCGGTGGCCCAGTTCTTGGCCTGATGCTCGATATAAATGTCGAATTCACCGGCCTTGAAGGCTTCAAAGGCCACGTCGCTGTCGCGATAGAACTCTACTTCGACCTTGTCGTAGTTATAGAAACCCTGGTTGACCGGCAGGTCTTTGCCCCAGTAACTCTTGACCCGTTCAAACACCAGTTGCCGCCCAGGCGCAACCTTGGTAATGCGATAGGGCCCACTGCCCAGGGGCGGCTCGAAGGTGGTGGCCTTGAAGTCACGGTTTTTCCAATAGTGCTGGGGCAGCACCGGCAACTCGCCCAGGCGCAGGATCAGCAAGGGATTGCCGGCGCGCTTGAACACAAAGCGGATACGGTGAGGGTTGAGGATATCGACCCGGGCCACTTCCTGCAGGTTGGTGCGGTACTGCGGGTGGCCTTCGGTCAGCAGGGTGCGATAGGAAAACGCCACGTCATCGGCGGTGATCGGCTTGCCGTCGTGAAAGCGTGCTTCGGGGCGCAGGTTGAACACCACCCAACTGCGGTCCTCGCTGTATTCCACCGATTGGGCAATCAGGCCGTAACTGGAGGTGGGTTCATCGCCGGACGGCGCGTATTGCCCAGTGCCCACCATCAAGGGTTCATTGAGCTCGTTGACACCGTACTGCAGGAAATTGGCGGTGGAAACCGGGCTTGAACCTTTGAAGGTGTAGGGGTTGAGCGTATCGAAGGTGCCAAATGCCATCACCCGCAATGTCCCGCCTTTGGGCGCTGCAGGGTTTACCCAATCGTAATGGGTGAATTTGGCCGGGTACTTGAGTGTGCCGAACTGCGCATAACCGTGGCTTTCGGTGATCGTCGCGTTCGCCGCAAAGCTCAAGGCCAGGCTTATTAGTAGAAGGAGGGGACGCTTCAAGTCAGAGATCCGATCCAGGCGGCTTGGGCTTTATGATCGGTACAGTAACAGCTTGTTCCGGTTGTAAAAAGCATCTTGAAATTGGCTGTAGGCCCATGTGGGAGCGGGCTTGCTCGCGAATAGGGTGGCACATCAACATCTCTGTTGACTGACACACTGCATTCGCGAGCAAGCCCGCTCCCACAGGGGTTCCCAAGAATGCCTGAGGCCTTAGCGCGGCCCGGAAACCACCAGCATCTGCCCAGGCTTCAATGCCTGGCCGGTGCGCGGGTTCCAACGCTTGAGATGTTGCATCTCGACATTGAAACGCTTGGCCACCATGTACAGCGAGTCACCTTTCTTGACCTTGTACTGCACCGGTTTTTTCGCCGCGACTTTACGCGTGTCCTGCATCACCAGGGTCTGGCCGACCTTGAGGGCCTGGCCGTTGAGCTTGTTCCAGCGCTGCAGGTCATGCACATCGACCTTGTTGGCCTTGGCGATCAACGTGAGGTTGTCGCCACTGCGTACCTTGTAGCTGCGGGTCCGCCCGGCGACCGCCTTGGTCTCGACTTCGTCGAACACCGGCTTTTTCGGGCGCATACTCAGCAATTCTTCCGGCTTCATCGTCGAAAGGGTGCTGGTCAGCAGTTGGGCCTTGGAGGTTGGTACCAGCAGATGCTGGGGGCCATCCAGAGTGGTGCGTTGTTTCAAGGCTGGGTTGAGCTGGAACAGTTCGTCTTCGTCGATCTCGGCCAGCGCGGCAACCCGTGACAGGTCCATGCTTTGCTTGACTTCAACCACTTCGAAGTACGGCGTGTTAGCAATTGGGTTCAGGTTGACGCCATAGGCCTCGGGCGCCAGTACTACTTGGGACAAGGCCAGGAACTTGGGCACATAGTCCTTGGTTTCCTGAGGCAGGGGCAGGTTCCAGTAGTCAGTGGGCAGGCCGAGCTTTTCGTTGCGCTCGATTGCCCGGCTGACCGTGCCTTCGCCGGCGTTATAGGCCGCCAGGGCCAGCAGCCAGTCGCCGTTGAACATGTCATGCAGACGCGTCAGATAGTCCAGGGCGGCGGTGGTGGAGGCCGTGATGTCGCGGCGGCCATCGTAGGCGCGGGTCTGGCGCAGGTTGAAGTAGCGCCCGGTGGAGGGAATGAATTGCCACAAGCCCACCGCATCGCTGCGCGAATAGGCCATTGGGTTGTAGGCACTTTCAATCACTGGCAGCAGCGCCAGCTCCAGGGGCATGTTGCGTTCTTCAAGGCGCTCGACGATGTAATGAATGTAGAGGCTGCCGCGTTCGCCGGCATTCTCCAGAAAGGAGGGGTTACTGGCGAACCACAGGCGCTGTTGCTCGATGCGCGGGTTGACGCCGACACCGTCCTGCAATTGAAAGCCCCGACGCATGCGTTCCCAGACGTCCTGGGGTACTTCGGGGCTGGGCTTCTCTGATAGCCAAATAGGTTTTTGCTTGATCTTGGCAGCAAGATTCGGTTTGGGTTGCACGGTGGATTGTGCAGCGTAATTGGTCGATTGGCAGCCCGCCAGAGTCGCGGAAACGGCCACCGCCACGGCTTGAGCCAGGCGGGTCAATGCGTCTGAAGAAATGGATTTACGAATAGATGACGACATTGGCTGGAAGTAAGTTCCGGGCAAAAATGTCGGGCGATTCTAGAAAGCGCTTTGGTTCCGGTCAACCAT
The DNA here is from genome assembly GCF_059419065.1 of Pseudomonas sp. GW821-FHT07B01. Taxonomy (NCBI): domain Bacteria; kingdom Pseudomonadati; phylum Pseudomonadota; class Gammaproteobacteria; order Pseudomonadales; family Pseudomonadaceae; genus Pseudomonas; species Pseudomonas sp. GW821-FHT07B01. The sequence goes on from NZ_JBWKRA010000020.1 coordinate 61,764, forward strand.
TCAGAAATTACGTATCAGATTGCATCTGGTTAGAACTTATCTTTCCAAGCCCTCAAGCTAGCAAACACCTCGGCCCCAGAGCGGTTGTCGCGGCCGTTCCGTTCGTCCGCTTTTTGTTTAACGGATGTTTCAGCGGTGCGCAGAAAAGGGTTAGTACGTTTTTCCAGGGCCAGGTTGGATGGCAGCGTCATCTGGCCACGGGCGCGAAGTTGGGCGACATTTTCCACCCGTTCGGCGATGTCGGCGTTGTGCGGTTCCACGGCCTGGGCAAATTTCAAGTTACTTTGCGTGTATTCGTGGGTGCAGTACACCTGCGTATCGGCGGGCAGGGCGGCCAGGCGTTCCAGAGAGTTGTACATCTGTTCGGGTGTGCCTTCGAACAGGCGACCGCAACCCGCGGCGAACAAGGTATCGCCACACAGCAATACGCCCTGGTGGTAAAAGGCGATGTGGCCGAGGGTGTGGCCAGGCACGGCGTACACGTCGAAGTCCCAGCCCAGCACGCTGATACGGTCGTTATCCTGCAAGGCCACATCCCGCGCCGGGATCTTTTCGTTGGCCGGGCCGTAGACCGTGGCGCCGGTGACAGTTTTCAGTTGCTCCACACCGCCCACATGATCATGGTGATGATGGGTGACCAGAATGTCGCTGAGGCGCCACTCGGCATTCTGCTTGAGCCAGGCCAGTACTGGCGCGGCATCGCCGGGGTCGACCACGGCGCAGCGCCGGGTCGTGGGGTCTTGTAACAACCAGATGTAGTTGTCGGTGAAGGCGGGTAGGGCACTGATCTGTATCATTCTTCGATTCGCCAAGCTGAACACATTGGTGCATCTTAGAACGTCTAGGCGAGTTGGAGAATGCAATGACTGATAAAGCGTTCGCCCAGGCCGATCCTGAGTGGCTGGCCCTGATCAGCGCCGCCCGCGAATGGTTGTCCGGGCCGATTGGGCAGTTTTTGCTGGAAGAAGAGCGGCGCATGCTCGAAGACGAGCTGGGCCGGTTCTTTGGTGGCTACCTGGTGCATTACGGGCCGTCGGCCGACACGCCGCCCTCGGCACCGCAGGTGCAACGCAATGTGCGCCTGGGTGCACCGTTGCCGGGCGTGGAGATCGTCTGCGAGGAACAGGCCTGGCCCTTGAGCGAACACGCCGCCGATGTAGTGGTGTTGCAGCACGGCCTGGATTTCTGCCTGTCGCCCCACGGTTTGTTGCGCGAAGCGGCGAGCAGCGTGCGCCCTGGTGGCCATTTGCTGATTGTCGGCATCAACCCCTGGAGCAGTTGGGGCCTGCGCCGTGTGTTCGCCCATGACGGACTGCGTCAGGCGCGTTGCATCGCGCCATCACGGGTGGGCGACTGGCTCAACCTGCTGGGCTTCGCGCTGGAGAAACGCCGCTTCGGGTGCTATCGTCCGCCGCTTGCGACGGCCAAGTGGCAGGGCCGCCTGGCCGGTTGGGAACGCCGCGCAGGGGCCTGGCAGCTGTCGGGTGGTGGCTTCTATTTGCTGGTTGCACGCAAGATCGTGGTCGGGCTGCGACCGGTGCAACAAGTGCGCCGCGAGCCGATCGGCAAGCTCGTGCCGATGCCGTTGGCCAAGGTCAACCGCGAACAACGCGAACCGTAAAACCTCTTTTTGATTTCAGGCCGAATAACCGATGACCGATAGCGTAGAACTCTTCACCGATGGAGCCTGCAAGGGCAACCCCGGCCCGGGCGGCTGGGGCGCCTTGCTGGTGTGCAAGGGCGTGGAGAAGGAACTGTGGGGCGGCGAAGCCAATACCACCAATAACCGCATGGAACTGATGGGCGCGATTCGCGGCCTCGAAGAACTCAAGCGGCGCTGCAACGTACTCCTGGTGACCGACTCGCAGTATGTGATGAAGGGCATCAACGAGTGGATGGTCAACTGGAAAAAACGCGGCTGGAAAACGGCGGCCAAGGAGCCGGTCAAGAACGCCGACCTGTGGCAATTGCTCGATGAACAGTGCAACCGTCACGACATTACCTGGAAATGGGTGCGCGGGCACATCGGCCACCCTGGCAACGAGCGCGCCGACCAGTTGGCCAACCGTGGCGTGGATGAAGTGCGCGGCTACAAGCAGAGCTGAATCAACGACATCGCAGCGGCCGTTCGAATACTACCCGGGAGCGCGGAATGTCCTTTTCACCTCATGCCGATGTCCAGGCCTTTCTTGACGAAGCGGTGGAGAGTGAGCCTGAGGGGCTCAGTTATACGCCTCCACGGATTTCGCAGATGATCCGCCGTGAGCTGCCGCCATGGGGCGCTATTGAATGTGTGCAGGTGGCACAACGCGCTCATCGTTTTGAAATGCGCCGCCAGCAGCACCAGTTCGTGCTGTATCGACAGGGGGCGGTCAGTGATGGCGAGGTCAGCATCGATGGCTTGCGCTTGGCTGGGCCTCGGGCCTTGGACCAGCTCATTGACTTCATCCCCGCCGGTTGCCTATTCGAAGGTTGGGCCGGGGAGCGTGCCCGAGTGGGGTATGTGCTGGTGTCGATTGACGAGGAGCGATTGGCGGCAGCCTGTCCAAGCTACCGGGTGCAGAAGGATCTCAAGCCGCTGATCAGTTGCCATGATGGATTTGTGCGAGCTCTGCTCGAGCGGTTGGATCAGGTGGTGCGTGGCGGCAAGACCGATACCTTGTATCTGGAAACCCTGGTCATGCTGTTGATGCAGGAGCTGCGTGTACTGCAACAACTGCCTGAGGTCGTACTGGTGAACGCAGGTGAGCTGGGGCGGGCGCAGCGCCAGCGGTTGATCGATTACATCGAGGCGTCCCTGGCCAACGAAGTACGCCTGGCCGATTTGTCAAACATCGTCAATCTCAGCCCCTATCATTTTTCTCGGATATTCCGGCGCACGTTCGGCATGTCACCGTACCAGTACCTACTGCTGTGTCGGGTCAACCGGGCCAAACACTTGATCACCACCACCGACCGCAGTCTGCTGGATATTGCCCTGGAGACCGGATTTGCCGGCGCCAGCCAGTTCTCTCGTGCGTTCCGCCGGATTGTCGGGCAGTCCGCCAGTGAGTTGCGTCGGCCCTAGGCTCCGTTGCATTGCGCAATAAGCGTCAACACGTCAGCAAGTAAGGTAAAGCGACCTGCGGACCTGCTCGTTAATCTGGCTTCAATGGTTGGTTACCTCGGTAATCAATAACAAGCCACTGATCGTGCGAGAGAGATCCAATGAAAATCCTGGCTGCTGTGACTGAAGGCAAAGGCCCGCTGTTTGATGTGCGCCCCTTGCAACTGGACACTGTGCGCAGCGATGAAGTGCGCGTCAGAATCATTGCCACCGGCATTTGCCATACCGACCTTGCCGTGCGTGACCGCCAGATTGCGGTGGCAATGCCCGTGGTGCTCGGTCACGAAGGGGCGGGTGTCGTCGAGCAAGTCGGGCCGGGTGTCAGCCATGTGCAGGTGGGTGACAAGGTTATCCTGTCCTTGGGCTTCTGCGGTCAGTGCAGTCATTGTGCCAGTGGGTTGCCAAGTTACTGTGATGAACATTTTGACTACAACTGGAAAGCCTCTCGTGCCGATGGCTCGGTGGCACTGCATGACAACGGGCGGCCGGTGCACAGCCACTTTTTCGGCCAGTCTTCATTCGCTAATTACGCGGTGGTGAGCGCCAGCAGCCTGGTCAAGGTGGCGGATGATGCACCACTGGAGTTTCTGGGGCCCTTTGCCTGTGGCGTGATGACCGGGGCAGGCGCAGTCATGAACACGCTCAAGCCAGCCCCTGGCACTGCCATCGCCGTCTTCGGCATGGGGGCCGTCGGCCTCAGTGCGGTCATGGCGGCACGCGTGATGGGTTGCAATCCGATCATCGCAATAGACACGCAACCCTCACGCCTGACGGTGGCTCGGGAGATGGGGGCCACGCAACTGATTGACGCGAACCAGGCTGACGCAACGCAGCAAGTCATGGCTCTGACCGGCGGCCGGGGAGTGAAATACGCCGTTGAATGCGCTGGCCATGTTGGTGTGATGGCCAATGCCGTCAGCGTCTTGGAAGAGGGCGGTGAGGCCGTGCTGACTGGTGTGGTCGCGCCTGGCACCCAACTGTCTCTGGATGTCATGCAACTGATCCGCGGCCGTGTGGTGCGGGGCAGCATCATGGGGGACGCGGTGCCTTCAGTGTTCCTGCCGCGGTTGGTGGACTTGTTCAAGCAGGGCCGTTTCCCGGTAGACAAAATGATCCGCTTCTACGATCTGAAACACATCAATCAGGCCATCGCCGATATCCACTCTGGCGACACCATCAAGGCTGTCCTGCGCATGCCCCATTGATTCATAGCTCGTACAGGTGCGGTCAGGCCATGGCCGCACCGGCAAAGCCGTGCGCGCAGTAAAACCGTATCAACCCGTCAATCAAGCGAAAGTGAGGTAGTAAACATGATGAGTCTTCGTGGATGGTTATTGGGCTTGTTGGTCACCACGGCAGTCTTTGCCGCAGGCGTTAACGCTCAACCCAAAGCAACGATTAAGGAGCAGGGCGGCTTTTACTATTTGTCGCCGGGGTACACCACTGCCGACGTGGCGGATTTTTATTGGCGCAGCTTGAATGGCTGGTCGGAACATCCGGCCCAGATGGCTAAGTATTATGTTCAGGATGGCGTTTACGAACTGGCTTATGCGCCAGTCCACGACTTCCCGAGTGTCGGTTTCAAGCGCGCAAACAAGGGGCGTCAAGAGCTAACGAATTACTTCACTGATTTCAGTAAGCAAATGGGCCATCTGACGTACAGCGATCCCAAGACCTGGACGCTGCTTGAGACCACCGAAAAAGGCACCTATGTATTCGAGTACACCAGTGACGGCGTCATTCGCTCCAGTGGCAGGCCTTATCACCAGACCTTTATTGCCATTTTGCGTATGGCCAAGGACGGGCAGATCCAGTCTGTGCGCGAGTACTGGGACCCCTACGTAGCCTTGCGAGATTTTGACCTGATCAAAAAGACCCAGTGAGCATAGCCGATTAGAGGGCTAGGATTGCACGGGCGAGTTGCTCGTCCGTGCAATGTAGATCCGCCCTCATCCGGCGAATGTGCTCGAACGCCGACTCCAGCGCAACGCCACGTATATCACCCTGGCTTGCGACAAACGACGCGGCATCGGCCTTGGCCGCCAGCACGATCTTATCGTCCTTGAAGCTGCTGCTGGTGCCTCCTGTGGCACTCATCGACAGGCTCACCAGCGCGTCAGTCGTCATGACAAAACTGGTGGCCTGCACACTCGCGGCGCAGAGCAGGCAGGGGATAAACAGCCATTTTAGCGTGCACATGAATCCGGGTAGTCCGCATTAAGAATAAGGCGTGCAGGCTAACAACGGGCGCGGGAGCAAACTGCAGCAGGTTTGCTAAACCTTGTAAAAAACTGTTGGGCGACCCGCCGTGGTTTTTTGCCATGGGGCGCATCGGTTCGGGAGCGTGCTAATATCCCGCCCCTTGAAATGCACCAAACCGTTGAGAGCTGAACCCTGATGGCCATCCGATCTGTTGTACTCGATACCGAAACCACCGGCATGCCGGTGACCGATGGTCACCGGATCATCGAAATCGGCTGTGTCGAACTGATGGGGCGCCGCCTGACCGGTCGCCACTTCCACGTCTACCTGCAACCGGACCGCGACAGTGATGAGGGCGCGATTGGCGTCCACGGCATCACTGACGAATTCCTCAAGGGCAAGCCGCGCTTCGCCGAAGTGGCCGATGAGTTCTTCGAATTCATCAATGGCGCCCAGTTGATCATCCATAACGCGGCGTTCGACATCGGCTTCATCAATAACGAGTTTGCCCTGATGGGGCAGACCGACCGTGCGGACATCTCCCAGCACTGCACGATCCTCGATACCCTGATGATGGCCCGCGAGCGTCATCCGGGCCAGCGCAACAGTCTTGATGCCTTGTGCAAACGTTATGGCGTCGACAACTCCGGCCGTGAACTCCACGGCGCCTTGCTTGACTCCGAGATCCTGGCCGACGTTTACCTGACCATGACCGGCGGGCAGACCAGCCTGTCCCTGGCCGGTAATGCATCCGATGGCAGCGGTTCGGCTGAAGGTTCGGGCAACCGCCCTTCGGAAATCCGCCGGCTGCCGGCTGACCGCAAGCCGACGCCGATCATCTGTGCCAGCGAGCAGGACCTGGCCGAGCATGCGGCGCGGCTGGAGGCGATTGCCAAGGCTGCGGGTGCGCCGGCGTTGTGGACTCAACTCACTCAACAATAACCGCTCATGTAGGAGCAGGCTTGCAGCCATGGGTACTTACACAGTTGCATCTGTGGCGAGGGAGCTTGCTCCCGTGACGGCCTGCCAGCCAACACCTATCTACCTGACGCTGCGCGATCAAACTGGGGGAGCTGGCTTGCCTGCGATAGCGGCCTGCCAGACAACGCCTATCGACCTGACGCCCCGCGATCAAATTGTGGGAGCGGGCTTGCTCGCGAATGCGGCCTGACAGTCAACACGGTTGGATTGGATACATCTCCATTCCTGCGGTAACAGCCACTTAGCGTTCCGCTCTGACAGCGGGTCATTTTGGAAAAGCCGGAATGCCGGCCCAGCCCACCCACAGTTTGATCGCGGGGTGTCAGGTAGGTATGGCCCGGTAGGCAGGCCGTCACGGGAGCAAGCTCCCTCGCCACAGGTTCAGCGCCGTACCGAAGTTATGTAGATACCTCTCGACCACCTGTGAAATCTTCATTCGCCACTTTTGCTTCCAGCTTCTACCCTTGTGCAAAGCCTCCGGAGTAAGAGTGCTCATGTACAAAGACCTGAAGTTCCCCGTTCTGATCGTGCACCGTGACATCAAGGCCGACACCGTTGCCGGTGACCGGGTTCGAGGCATCGCCAGGGAGTTGGAACAGGAGGGCTTCAGTATTTTTTCTGCGGTGGACTACGCCGAGGGGCGGCTAGTGGCCGCTACCCATCACGGCCTGGCCTGCATGCTGATTGCCGCCGAAGGCGCCGGGGAAAACACCCATCTGTTGCAAAACATGGTGGAGTTGATTCGCTTGGCGCGCCTGCGCGCACCCAACCTGCCGATCTTTGCGCTGGGCGAGCAAGTCACGCTGGAAAACGCGCCCGCCGATGCCATGAGCGAGCTCAACCAGCTGCGCGGCATTCTTTATCTGTTCGAAGACACTGTGCCGTTTCTGGCGCGCCAGGTCGCCCGCGCCGCACGCACGTACCTGGATGGCCTGTTGCCGCCGTTCTTCAAGGCGCTGGTGCAACACACCGCCGATTCCAATTATTCCTGGCACACCCCCGGTCATGGCGGTGGCGTGGCCTATCGCAAAAGCCCGGTGGGGCAGGCGTTTCATCAGTTCTTTGGGGAAAACACCCTGCGCTCTGACTTGTCGGTGTCGGTGCCCGAACTGGGCTCGCTGCTCGATCACACCGGGCCTTTGGCCGAAGCCGAGGCACGCGCCGCGCGCAACTTTGGCGCCGACCATACGTTCTTCGTGATCAACGGCACGTCCACCGCCAACAAGATCGTCTGGCATTCCATGGTGGGGCGTGATGACCTGGTGCTGGTAGACCGCAATTGCCACAAGTCGGTGTTGCATTCGATCATCATGACCGGCGCGATCCCGCTGTACCTGTGCCCGGAGCGCAACGAGCTGGGGATCATCGGCCCGATCCCCCTGAGCGAATTCAGCCCTGAGTCGATCCGCGCCAAGATCGACGCCAGCCCCTTGACCCGTGGGCGACCACCGAAAGTGAAATTGGCGGTGGTGACCAACTCCACCTATGACGGCCTGTGTTACAACGCCGAACTGATCAAGCAGCAACTGGGCAACAGTGTCGAGGTGCTGCATTTTGATGAGGCCTGGTATGCCTACGCCGCCTTTCACGAGTTCTTCGCCGGGCGTTATGGCATGGGTACCTCGCGCACGCCGGACAGCCCCTTGGTGTTCACCACCCACAGTACGCATAAGTTGCTGGCGGCATTCAGCCAGGCGTCGATGATCCACGTACAGGACGGCGGCGCACGGCAACTGGACCGTGACCGCTTCAATGAAGCCTTCATGATGCATATCTCCACCTCGCCGCAATACAGCATCATCGCGTCGCTGGATGTGGCCTCGGCAATGATGGAAGGCCCGGCCGGGCGCTCGCTGCTTCAGGAAATGTTCGACGAGGCCTTGAGTTTTCGTCGCGCCCTGGCCAACTTGCGCCAGCATATCGCGGCCGAAGACTGGTGGTTTTCCATCTGGCAGCCACCCTCGGTCGCGGGCATCGACCTGGTCGCCACAGCGGATTGGTTGTTGCACCCTGGGGATGAGTGGCATGGCTTTGGCGACGTGGTAGAGGACTACGTGCTGCTGGACCCGATCAAAGTCACGCTGGTGATGCCTGGCCTCAACGCCGGTGGGGCCTTGAGCGAGTGTGGGATTCCCGCTGCAGTGGTCAGCAAGTTCCTCTGGGAGCGCGGGCTGGTGGTGGAGAAGACTGGGCTGTATTCGTTTCTCGTGCTGTTTTCCATGGGCATTACCAAAGGTAAATGGAGCACCTTGCTCACCGAGCTGCTGGAGTTCAAGCGTAGCTACGATGCCAATGTCAGCCTGGCCAGTTGCTTGCCGTCGGTGTATGCCCAAGGCCCGGCACGTTATCAAGGCCTGGGGCTGCGCGACCTTTGCGACCAGTTGCACAGCTGTTACCGTAGCAATGCCACGGCCAGGCACCTCAAGCGTATGTATACGGTATTGCCGCAAATCGCGATGAAACCCGCCGATGCCTACGACCAGTTGGTCAGGGGCGAGGTGGAGGCGGTCTGCATCGATGCCTTGGCAGGACGCATCGCCGCCGTGATGCTGGTGCCATACCCGCCGGGCATACCACTGATCATGCCCGGCGAACGCTTCACCGAGTCAACCCGTTCAATCATCGATTACCTGGCATTTGCCCGCACGTTCGATAGCAGTTTCCCCGGTTTTGTCGCGGATGTGCATGGGCTGCAACACGAAGATGACGGCAGTGGCCGTCGTTATACCGTCGACTGCATCAAGGGTTAAGGAAGTCTATGCAAGCTGTAATGAACCCGAAGTATCCAGGGCTCAGTGTGCGAGTCGCCGACGAAGGTTTTGACGCCTATGTGTGGGGCAATGATTTCAGCTTTGAAGTCAGTGCCTATGGGGTGCCGCAAATGGGCCAGCGCGTCGAACAATGGCCGGTGGAAAAAGTGCTGCCGTACCGCAAGTGCTATGGCATCGACCCGGAAGAATTCGCCAGTTTTCGTGACGCCGCCGACAGCTCGATCTTCATGGCGTACCTGGATGACCGCGCAGTGGGGCATATCGTGGTCAGCACCAACTGGAACGGTTTCGCCCATGTTGACGAGCTGGCTGTGGCGTTACCGGCGCGTCGACATGGCGTGGCCAAGTCGTTGTTGGACGTGGCGCAGTTCTGGGCTCGCAAGAAGAACCTGCCGGGCATGATGCTTGAGACCCAGAACAACAACCTCGGCGCCTGTCGCCTGTATGAGCGTTGTGGCTATGTAATGGGCGGCATCGATCAACTGCGTTATCGCGGGATTGACCCGCAAACCCGCGAGGTGGCGATTTTCTGGTATCGGTTGTTCAAGGCGCAAGTGGAGGCGGTCTGACCTCCTACAGGGGCTTGGTGTCGTTGCCAAGCAGGCTTTCGGCTTTCTGGATGACGATCTCCAGCAGCGCATTCAATGCCGGGGAGGGCGCAGCGTCTTTCAAGGTCAACGCATACAGGCTGACCACTATCGGTGGTGACACCGGGCACGCATCAAGCCCGGACTCGCGTGCACCCAAGGCGGTGAACGGGTCGACAATCGCCAGGCCTTCTCCGGCTTCCACCAGGCCGCGCATCATCGGGTAGGTTTGTACGCGCGTCTGCACCACGGGCACCGGCCGTAGGGTATGCAGCTTGGCGTCCAGCAAACGGCTAAGCGGGTCATGGCCTTCAAGGCCGATCAACGATTGGCCGGCCAACTCCTGCAGCGCAATGTACTTTTGCTTGGGCTTGAGCCAGCCATGGGGGGCCAGCAACTGCAATTTGCCTTGGGCCAGCACCGTGCTCTGGATATGGGGGTGTTCTGGGTCATGCAGGCTCAGGCCCACATCGGCTTCATGCAACAGCAGGCTGTTGATGATCTCGCCAACTGGCCGGCTCGACAGGTTGCACGGCATGTCCTGGAAGCGTCGACGCAGCGCGGCAATGCTCTGCGGCAACAGTTGGTTGGCCAACGGCGGTGTGCAGAGGGCGCGCAGGGGCGGAGCATGATGGTGTTTCAAGCGGCTGGCAAGGCGTTGCAACGGCTCCAGGGCTTCATACAGAGTTGTGATTTGTGCCTGCAACTCCAGGGTTTCCCGCGTGGCCTGCAAGCGCCCGCGCACGCTGGCGAACAGCATGAAGCCCAGTTGCTGCTCGGCATCCTTGAGGGTGGCGTCTACATCGCCCACGGGGAGTTGCAACCACTCGGCGGCGGTGCCGAGGTGGCCGGTCTGCAAGATGGCCTGAATCACTTCGATATGACGTAAACGCATGGCCGGAGTCTATGTGCAGTGCGCAGGGGATTCAATGGCGCAGGCCTTCGTGCGCAAAAAAGACTGCCGGGGTCGTCCCGGCCTATGGCGCTCAGCCAGGACCCCATTAGAATGGCGGGTCTGATCAGCAACGACCCCTGCCGGTTTGCCGGTACTTAAAATAAAAAACAGGTCTGGTCTCATATGCCTCTACCCTCGACTTTCTTCGGGGTAACGGCCAAGCAACTCGTGGTCCTGGTGACCGTGGGAGGCCTGGCGGCTTACTTCTTCAATCATCAGGATGAACCGACGCCGGACAATCTCGCACTGGAAGCCTTTATTCGCTCCCAGCAACAGGTGGGCGAGCAGGTGGGCGCAGTCGTGGAGATCAACCTGGTCAGGGAGGTGGAGGCTTACCCCGCGTACAATGCGGCAGGTTACAAGCGCTCGATGTTTACCGTGCAAGGGGAGCACGGCCAAGTGCTGGTAACGCTCAAGCAAGACGAGCAGGGCATAGAGGTGACGCAGATCCGCCGCCCATGAACGTCCCCAGCCCAGCCACCAGGACTGAGCAGGTGAACAAGGCAAGCGCTTACGATGCCAGAGTGGTTTCGGACTCGCGCACGAGAATGGTGCCCGACTGGATCAGTTTGAATTCATCACCTTCCAGCTTTTCCACACGGTCGCCAATGGCCAGCTTGTAGGTCGTGGTGGGCGTCGATCCGGCCAGGTCGCCTTGCGCCGGGTTGGATTCCTGAAACTCATGCACCGAATAAACGCGGCCTTCCGCGTCTCTGGCATGAAACTGTCCAACAAGTACTGCAGCCATCTGTTTAGAACCTCTGGAGATAAACACTCGATTTGCGGTTCTGTAGACCGTCAGGGAGCGGGGTAGTTTACCTATAAGAAAAAAATACTATTCGCTGATATTTTTCAGACGCTTCCTACGCAAGTGCTTGCAAGGAAAACGTCGAGGGAATCCGCACAACCCTCTGGTGAACGCGCCGCGAAGCCTCTATAACTACAAGCTCCTTTATTCAGAAGTCGGGAAACCTCAATGAGCAAGGTCTACACGATTGCCGTCCTGGTGGGCAGCTTGAGAAAAGAGTCGATCAACCGCAAGGTCGCCCTGGCCCTGGCCGAACTGGCCCCTGCCAATCTCAAGTTGAACATTGTTGAAATCGGCGACTTGCCGCTCTACAACGAGGACATCGACGGTGCAACACCGCCCGCAGCCTACAGTACTTTCCGCAAACAAGTGAGTTCATCCGACGCGGTGCTGTTCGTCACCCCCGAATACAACCGCTCCGTGCCGGCGGCCTTGAAAAATGCCATTGACGTGGGCTCGCGCCCATACGGGCAGAGCGCCTGGAGTGGCAAGCCGGGGGCGATCATCAGCGTGTCGCCGGGTGCCATTGGCGGTTTTGGCGCCAACCACCATTTGCGCCAGTCCCTGGTGTTCCTGGATGTGTGGTGCATGCAACAGCCGGAAGCCTATCTGGGCGGGGCAGGCAGTGTGTTCGATGAGGCGGGGAAGGTGTCGGACAAGACCAAGCCGTTCCTGCAGGCATTCATCGATGCCTACGGTAAGTGGGTAGAAAAACAGAAGGATTGATTTGGCAATGCGCTCAAATGTGGGAGCGGGCTTGCTCGCGAAGGCGGTGGTTCAGCAGAGACATCATCGGCTGATACACCGCCTTCGCGAGCAAGCCCGCTCCCACAATGGGTTTATCGCAGCCAGTTGGTCCGCGCCAGCTCTATCACCTCATCGCCACGCCCGCTCATCACCGCCTTGAGCATGTACAGGCTGAACCCCTTGGCCTGTTCCAGCTTGATGCTCGGCGGCATCACCAGTTCCTGAGTGGCGGTCACCACATCCACCAACACCGGGCCATCGTGGGCCAGGGCTCGGCGCAGTGCCGGCTCCAGGTCTTCGGATTGCTCCACACGTATGCCCAAAATGCCCATGGCATTGGACATGGCCGCGAAGTCCGGGTTTTTCAGCTCGGTGCCGGTGTCCAGGTAACCCGCAGCCTTCATCTCCATGGCGACGAAGCCCAGGGACGAATTGTTGAACACCACGAGTTTGACCGGCAATTGCAGTTGCGCCAGGGAAATGAAATCCCCCATCAACATGGTGAAACCACCGTCCCCGGACATCGAGATCACCTGCCGTCCAGGGAACGCCGCCTGGGCGCCGATAGCCTGAGGCATGGCGTTGGCCATCGAGCCATGGTTGAACGAGCCGATCAGCCGGCGCTTGCCGTTCATCTTCAGATAACGCGCTGCCCACACGGTGGGTGAGCCGACATCGGCGGTAAAGATCGCATCATCATCGGCCAGTTCGCTGAGCAAGCGCGCCACATACTGGGGATGGATTGGCCGGCCGGCCTTGGACGGTTGCGCCAGGTCATCCAGGCCTTGGCGGGCCTTTTCGTAGTGCTTGAGGGAGGTCTCGAGGAAGCTGCGATCGGTCTTGCGGGTCAGGCGCGGCAACAGCGCGTCGATGGTTTCACTGACGTCGGCGGCGATGCCCAAATCCAGGGTCGCACGACGCCCCAGGGCTTGGGGGTTGCGGTCCACCTGGATGATCCTGGCGTCGGTCGGGTAGAACTGGCGATAAGGGAAGTCGGTGCCGAGCATGACCAAGGTGTCGCAATCGAGCATGGCGTGGTAGCCGGAGCTGAAACCGATCAGGCCGGTCATGCCGACGTCGAACGGGTTATCCCACTCCACATGCTCCTTGCCCCTCAGTGCGTGCACCACCGGCGCGCCGAGGGCGTCGGCCAGCGCCACCACTTGATCGTGGGCACCGGCACAGCCGCTGCCACACAGCAGAGTGACTTTCTCGCTGCTCCGGAGCATGTCGGTGAGGCGCTGCAAGTCCTGCTCAACCGGCAGGGTGCGCGGTGCGTGCAAGGCCGGCCACGGCTTGAGCTTATCTTCCACCTCCAGCAGCGACACATCCCCCGGAATCACCACCACCGCCACGCCTCGGTTAAGAATCGCCGAACGCATGGCACGGTGCAGGACATGGGGCATCTGCTCGGGGTTGCTCACCAGCTCGATAAAATGGCTGCACTCCTTGAACAGTTCCTGGGGATGGGTTTCCTGAAAGTAATTCAGGCCAACCTCCGATGACGGAATCTGCGCGGCAATCGCCAGCACCGGCACATGGTTGCGATGGCAATCGAACAAACCATTGATCAAATGCAGGTTGCCCGGCCCGCAACTGCCGGCGCACACCGTCAACTCGCCGGTGGCCGCCGCTTCGGCACCGGCAGCGAAGGCGGCGACCTCCTCGTGGCGCACATGCATCCACTCGATGCTGTCCATGCTGCGCAGGGCGTCGGTCAGGCCATTGAGGCTGTCGCCGGTGAGCCCCCAGATACGCTTGATACCCGCTTGTTCCAGGGTGGTCGCCAACTGCTGGGCCAGGTTGATTTTCGCCATGAGGAACTCCAATCGTCAGTGAGGTTGAAAAACTGCTGATCAGTAGGGGACAGTTCAATCACGGCGAATGCTCCGCCTTTAATGTGAAGATTGCGTCATGCTTGCGCGGTATTGCCGCGTACGCCGCGCGATAAACCACTGGTCACACGCCAGTGCCAGCCAGGGCGCAACGTTGGGGTTGGGCAGGCGGCCGCGGCTCAGACGGCGCATCTGGTCGCGCACCACGGCGAGGGTGGCGAGGGCGGCCAGGGGTTTGCGCTTCCATTCCATGGGCCGCAGTTGTGGGTTGAGGTCGCGACCTTCACGCCACTGTTTGATCAGTTGCGGCTCCAGGGTCAGGGCGGTGGCGATGCCGGCCATGGCGATGCCGCTATCCAATACTTGCTGGACCACCGGCAAGCGGCGAATACCTCCGGTCACCATCAGTGGCATGGTGGCGATGCTCGCCATTTGTGTGGCGAAATCCAAAAAGTAGGCTTCACGGGCCAAGGTGCGGCCGTCCCGCGCCTCACCTTGCATGGCCGGCGCTTCATAGCTGCCGCCGGACAACTCAAGCAAATCGATCGGCAGTGTATTGAGCATCTCCACTACTGCGCGCGCATCGGTCTCATCGAAGCCGCCGCGCTGGAAGTCTGCGGAATTGAGCTTTACCGACACACAAAATGAAGGGCTGACGCTGGCACGTACGGCACGGACGACCTCCAGCAACAGGCGTGCGCGGTTTTCCAAGGGGCCGCCCCAGCGGTCGGTGCGATGGTTGCTCAAGGGCGAGAGAAATTGGCTCAACAAATAACCATGGGCACCGTGGATCTGTACGCCGTTGAACCCGGCTTGCTCGGCCAGGCGGGCGCTGGTGGCGAAGCGCTTGATGACGTCCTGGATGTCGTCTTCGGTCATGGCCTTGGGTTTGGCGAACATCTTGGAAAAACTGCCCACATCCAGCGCAATAGCCGAGGGGGCCAACGCTTGTTGACCGAGGTTGGCCATGGTCTGGCGGCCCGGATGGCTGAGCTGTACCCAGAAGTGCACACCTTTGGCCCGGGCTACGTCGGCCCATTCACGAAAACTGGCCAGGTGTTGCTCGTTTTCTAGCGCGACACCGCCAGGGCCGGTCATGGCGCGGCGGTCGATCATCACGTTACCGGTCAGCAGCAGGCCGGGTTCGCCGTCGGCCCAGGTCTTGTACAGCTGCTTCAACGCTTTGGACGGTGCCTGATGCAGGTCCGCCATATTCTCTTCCATCGCGGCCTTGGCGATGCGGTTGGCGATGACTTGGCCGTTAGGCAGTTGCAGCGATTCGAACGGTGACATGGGTTAACTCCTGAGCAGGGGAGGTCTCAGGCTAAGCTTAAAGTTAACTTTAATGTCAAGCGGGAGTCGATCACGAAGGATTGACGGGCGACGGAACTGTAGGAGCGAGCTTGCTCGCGAAGAACGCGAGGGCGCCACTACAGCCAGGCGACCTGCGTTATCGTTCAGGTTTTTCGCGAGCAAGCTCGCTCCTACAGGGACAAGGTGTCAGCGGCGGCGGAACAGCGGCAAAGGTTCATCGGTGGCCGCTTGATAGGTCACCGAGAAATCCTTGAGGCTTTCCAGCGCTTCGTACGGGTCTTTGTCCGCGCGCAAGGCGAAGGCATCGAACCCGCAGCGGTGCAGGTAGAACAGTTGGTCACGCAGCACGTCGCCAATGGCCCGCAGTTCACCCTTGTAGCCATAACGGTCACGCAGCAGGCGGGCATTGGAGTAGTTGCGCCCGTCGGTGAAGGCCGGGAAGTTCAGGGCGATGACCTGAAAATGCTGCACGTCATCACCGATTTCTTCGGCTTCTTCATCGGCGTCCAGCCACACGCCCAGGCCGCCATCGCGGGCCTTGAGGGCATGGCCGTGCTCGCGCCACAGTGCCAGCGGCACGATCAGGTCGTCGCAGTTGGAGATGCCGTCGAAGCTCGCGTCCTTGGGCAGCAGGTGCCAGGTTTCGTCGACGACTGCGTTGTTCTTAATGATTCGCTGCATAGACACGCTCCTTGAACAGGTCGATGCCGATGCGCTGGTAGGTGTCGATGAAGCGCTCATCTTCGGTACGCTGTTCGATATACACGTCGATCAGCTTGCCGATCACCTCTGGCATGGCTTCCTGGGCGAAGGATGGGCCGAGGATCTTGCCCAGGCTCGCATCGCGGCTGGCGCTGCCACCCAGGGACACTTGGTAGAATTCTTCGCCTTTCTTGTCCACGCCCAGGATGCCGATGTGGCCGACGTGGTGGTGACCACAGGCGTTCATGCAACCGGAGATGTTCAGGTCCAGCTCGCCGATGTCGAACAGGTAATCCAGGTCGTCGAAACGGCGTTGGATCGACTCGGCAATCGGGATCGACTTGGCGTTGGCCAGGGAGCAGAAGTCGCCGCCCGGGCAGCAGATGATATCGGTCAGCAGGCCGATGTTCGGCGTAGCAAAGCCGCCTTCGCGCAGTTCGCCCCACAGGGTGAACAATTGGCTTTGTTCAACGTCCGCAAGAATGATGTTCTGCTCGTGGGAGGTGCGCAGTTGGCCAAAGCTGTAGCGCTCGGCCAGGTCGGCGACGGCATCCAGCTGCTTGTCGGTGATATCGCCAGGGGCAACACCGGTGGGCTTGAGCGACAGGGTCACTGCCACGTAGCCGGGCTTCTTGTGCGCCAGGGTATTGCGCGTGCGCCAGCGGGCGAAACCTGGGTGTTGCTGGTCGAGTGCGGCCAGCTCGGCGTCCTGATTGCTCAGGGCCTTGTACTCAGGGTCGACGAAGTGTTTTGCGACGCGGTGCACTTCGGCTTCGGTCAGGGTGGTCTGGCCGCCGCGCAGGTGTTCCATTTCGGCATCGACTTTCTGGGCAAACACCTCAGGGGTCAACGCCTTGACCAGGATCTTGATCCGGGCCTTGTACTTGTTGTCGCGACGGCCATAGCGGTTGTAGACCCGCAGGATGGCGTCGAGGTAGCTCAACAGGTCCTGCCACGGCAGGAACTCGTTGATGAACGCACCGACCACCGGGGTACGGCCCAGGCCACCGCCGACCAATACGCGAAAGCCCAGCTCGCCGGCGGCGTTGTACACCGGCTCCAGGCCGATGTCGTGTACTTCGATGGCCGCACGGTCCGAGGTCGAGCCGTTGATGGCGATCTTGAACTTGCGCGGCAGGTAGGCGAATTCGGGGTGGAAGGTGGTCCACTGGCGCACGATTTCACACCATGGCCGTGGGTCGATCAGCTCATCGGCAGCGACGCCGGCAAATTGGTCGGTGGTCACGTTGCGCAGGCAGTTACCGCTGGTCTGAATGGCGTGCATCTGCACGGTAGCCAGTTCAGCCAGGATGTCCGGCACATCTTCCAGGGCTGGCCAGTTGAACTGCACGTTCTGGCGCGTGCTGATGTGGGCATAGCCTTTGTCGAAGTCGCGGGCGATCTTGGCCATCATTCGCGTCTGGCGCGACGTCAGTTGGCCATAGGGCACGGCCACCCTCAGCATCGGCGCAAAGCGCTGAACGTAAAGGCCATTTTGCAGGCGCAGAGGGCGGAACTCTTCTTCGCTCAGTTCACCTGCTAAGTAGCGTCGGGTCTGATCACGGAACTGCTTGACGCGGTCCTCGATGATGCGCTGATCGTATTCGTCGTATACGTACATATAGGTCCTGTTCTCGGCAAATCTGCGCGCACGGCCGCGCACTCCCAACGGAGCCGGCGCACGATAACAGTTTGCGTATATGCGCAAAAGTGATGTTTGGGTATATGTAAATAACCAAACTGACTAATGAGAACCGTTATCGCCATACCCACATTTGTCACAGGGACAACTCTGGTCTTTACTGTGATCGAGTCTTAGTGCAGTCACCTATAAAACCGACAAGAGGCGATGCGATGAGCAATTCCACCAAAGCCCGTAAACCCGACAGTACCGTGGATGCCTGGGCCATTTTATTTTTGATCATCCTGGTGGTGGGAACCGCCGTGTTCTGGGTTAGCCACCAGTAAAGCTGCGGGTTGATTGAACCTCGATTGAATGTCTAATTGCCACTATCATGGCGCTCTATATTCAAGGTTCAGACAACCATGTTGAAGGTTCTGATGACGTGTGTGTGGTTGCTGGGGTCGGCGTACGGGGCCATCGCCCAGGCTGCGTCGGTGGTGTTTCTCAACCCTGGCCGGTCTTCGGAAACCTTCTGGGTCAGTTATGCGCAATTCATGCAGGCCGGCGCCAAGGACCTCGGCCTGGATTTGCGTGTGCGCTATTCCGAGCGTGACAACCAAGTCACCCTGGCCCATGCGCGAGAGGCACTGCTGGGCGATCAGCGGCCCAACTACCTGGTGCTGGTGAATGAGCAATACGTTGCCCCGCAAATCATGCGCATGGCCCAGGGCAGCGGGGTGAAATTACTGATCGTCAACAACGCCCTGACGCCCGACCAGACGCAGCTCTTGGACGCCTACCACGACACCCGGTTGATCGGCAGCATGGTCGCGGACGACGAGCAGGCCGGCTACCTGATGTTGACCGACTTGTTGCGCCAACACGGGCCGATCGCTTCTGGCGCAACGCTGGACCTGCTGGCATTTTCCGGTGCCAAGACCACACCGGCGGCGCAGTTGCGTGAACAGGGCCTGCGCCGCGCCCTGGCCGAACATCCGCAAGTGCGCCTGCGCCAGTTGGTCTACGGTGAATGGAACCGCCAGCGCGCCTACGAACAAGCCACGCAGATGCTCAAGCGCTATCCACAATCGGCGCTGGTGTGGTCGGCCAATGATGAGATGGCATTGGGCGCCATGCAGGCCCTGCAAGACAGCGGTCGGGTACCGGGCAAGGATGTGTTGTTCAGTGCGGTCAACAGTTCGCCGCAGATCCTTGCAGCACGCCTGGACGGGCGCCTGAGTACGCTGGTGGCGGGGCACTTCACCCTGGGCGGCTGGGCAATGGTGTTGATCCATGATGAGGCCAAGGGTGTCGATATCGGCGCCCGTGGCGGTCGCAACCGCCAACAGGCCTTGTTCCAATTGATCGATGTTGCCCAGGCACGGCGCCTGATGGGGCCCATGCGGTCGGTGGAATTTCGCGCACTGTCGGCGGTGGGCAAGCCCCCGTCCTACCGTTACCCGTTCAGCTTGCAACTACTGCTGCGTTAAACCCCGGCCAGGTGCAGCACCAATTTGACGATGCCAAATAAGGTCAAGGCAAACACCACCGTAAACAGGATGCCCAGCATTACAAAGTGGCTAGGCTTGCCGTGGGTAAAATCGCGGGCGCGGTTCTTGCCGCTTTGCACACCAAAAGCCGCCGCCATCACGCTGTGCAGCATCTGCCAGAAGGTCGGCGGCTTGTTATCGATTGGGTCGTCCATACAGCCCTCGTCAACGGGGTCATCGTACAGAGCATAGACAATCGGTTACGGCTTATCTTGGGCTGAGCACCTCCAGACCCAGGAATAGCTGTTGGTCCAGCGGCGGCTTGATCTCGGCTTTCTCCAGGTTGACCACGGCCCGGTTGTCGGCACGTGCCCGCTCGATCAGGTCCTTGCGGGTATACAGCCGTTCAGCTTTGGTTTTCAGATGCCCGAAGTCAGGGCTGGCAGGCGGCTTGTCGGCCGTCGCGTAGTGGAAGTGGGCGTACCACAGCACGGCATCCTCACCTTGTTTGCCTTCCCTGATTTTGCTTTTATCGCGTATCGCATACTCGGTCAGGTAGTCCCCCGCTTTTAACGGGACACGGCTGCGGACCAGGTTGATGTCGACAAAACCGTGTCGCCATAAATAGGCCACATGGGCTGCCCTGGGGCGCTGCAACTTGTAACCGAGGCTGCATGCCTCGCGTGCTTGCCGGGTGGCGGCGGCGGCCTCTTCCTGGTAACGGTCGATCAGCTCGGTGGCACGGGCGTCTGTGGCATGGTCGCGCTTGAGTTCTTCAGCCAGGATTGTGAATTTTTGCGCATGTTGCGTCAGCATGACATCCCATTCATGGGGGGCCAGGCTTTCCAGTCGGCTGGGGTCGTTGAGTTTGCGTTGTTGAAAATGAATACTGCGATCAATTCCCGCGCGCTCGTCTTTGACCGTTTGTGCCTGTGCCTCTATTGCCCTCAGTGGGCGCTTAAGCGCCACATCAGCAGGCGGTGCGGCGCGGGCTGGCTCAACGACATTCCAGAACCCCTCACTGGCGTGTTCAAGGTAGGTGGCGAGCGTCTTGCCGGTCAGCGGGTCTTTGATATCGACGAAATTGCCTGGCGCATCCGGCTGGCCGGCACGCAAGTCTCCTACCAGGGTCCTCCTGTCGCGGGTGGTGATGACTCTGCGACTCGAGGCTTTGAGTCGCGTGGCGCTGTCGGGGGGCGTGACAGGGGCAAAACCCTCCTCGACCAGAATCGAATGGGCCAGTTGGGTTTCAAGGCTGGTGCGGGCTTGGGCCAGATGTTGCAGGAAGGGCTCGCGATATTCTTCGCGAATAAACCCTGAACCCATTTCAGTCAATGAGTTGACGGCGTTTTCCAATTGCTCATAGCGCTCCAGGACACTCTTGAGTACATCGATCTGCTCTAGGGTCGAGTAGCCGCTGGTCGTCATCATTTCCGTATGCGCCGACAGGCTGGTTGCCGTGCGTGGGTCGGTCAGTTCACTGACGAAAGGATACTCCGCCAACTCCCTTGAGCCATGCGCACGGTTTAATACCAAGTCGATGAACACCAGCAGCGCATGTTGCTTGATGATCACTGAGTGGATGTTTTGATCGGTGGGCCTGTCTTGCAGTAAAAACTGACGCGTTGCCGGGGTAGCTTCCTTGAGCAGTGTCTCGATTTTTTCTGCGGGCTCGATCATGTGTTCGAGCGCCTGGACCTGGCGTTTTTGCAGGTTGATGTAGTCGTCGTAGGCATCGGTGATGTCATTGGGCAACTCCTGCTTAGTGCGCGCATTCAGTTCGTCATAACTTTCGCCGCGCTCGGTTTCAAGGGTGTCTGACATTCGTTGGGAGAGAGACTCATAAAGCCCGCCCCAGAAGCTGTAAAGGGTTTTGATGGCCCTGTCCCGCGCGCGCTCGTGGGCCGGGTCAGTCCTGTCCAGGCTCATCAGCTCGTTGGCCTTGGCCTGGATTTTTTTCATCAGTTCGACAACGGGTAGCCCGTGTCGGCGCTGGTTGTCCAGGGCAATATCCCACTGGATCCTGGCCTGTGCGGTTGCAATGCGGCGTTGCTCATGACGCTTGACCACTTCGGCGTGCAGTTTCGGAATGCTCTTGGAACTGGCCAGCAGCAACCAATCCTTGCGCAGGTTCTTACTCTGTTCGACCAGATTGGTACGGGCGATCGTCAGGGCTCTTTCAGAGGTAAAAGAGGCACCCATCAAGGAAAACATCGTGGCGTTGAGCGCTGTGAGCTCTGAATTCAGAGTCCGCAGGCGTTCGGCGCGTTCCTTTTGCCAGGTACTCAATCGGTCACGGGGCATGCCGCCGTTGAGCCTCGCGTGGCGGTCAAGGCGCCAATGTCCTTGGCCGTCGCTTATCAGCCTGAAGCCTGGATGTTGAGGATGTTTGGGGTGCACCAGGTAGACCTCGCCGAACCCCGGTGTCACGCTGACCTGGAACAGCAGCCCGCCAAGGCTGGCGTGCCAGACGCCGTCGATGCGGTAGAGGCCCTTGAGTGCACCGCTCGCTTGCGGGGCCGGCAGTGACGAGGGCCAGGGCACCTGAATATCGAGCATCGCTCTGAGCCGTTCACTGGCTTGAGGGCTGGCCAGGGACCGGCTGAAGTCCAGCACCGTATCACCCGTCGCCGGCGGCTCACCGGGCAGCGACACCACGCCCTCGCGTATTGCTGACATTTGTTCCGGTTCCGGCATGCCCGGGGCACGGCGCCAGGCTGCCAGTCGCAAACCACGGGCCTCTGTATCAGCTTCCAGTAACGGCCTGCCAGACGCGGATGCGCCATGCAGCAACACCATGGCGGTATTGAGCAGCAGATCGATCAATGCCGATTCACGCGTAATCGGGTCCGTGCTGTCCAACCCCGCCAGATCCTGCTCCAGGCTGGCGACCAGCACCAGGAACCAGCCCGCCAACATGGCTGGGCCGCGTACCAGCGGCAGCAACAAGGTGTTGAACAGCAACCACGCACCTTCCATCAAGACGGCCCAGCGGCTTTCGGTGTTGGAGACTGATTCACGGTCCGCCAAATCGACCAGCGCCCGCGCTGTACTGCCGAACAGATGATTAAGCAGTTGGCCGTTGACCTGCGATTGCAGCCATTCACCGGCACCCTCATCAACCGCCAGGGTCGCCGGGGCGGGTTTCTCGGCCAGGCTGTATTCATCGCCGGGCAGGAAACGAATGATGTGCGGTTCTTTGATTCCGCCGTGGGCATAGATGGGGCGGGCTTTCTCCGATAACCAGTCCAGCACGCTGTTTTGCAACTCGCCTGGCTGGGCAATGGCCTCCAACAGCGCCTGGCGGCTGGGGTATTGATGCAGGGCGTCGGCATACAACGGTCGATACAGCAAATGTGGACCCGCACTGATATCGCGTGGCTCGATGATGAACATGTTGTTTGCCTGATCCGGCGAAGCCCCGGCTTTGCGGCACAGAGCCAGCGGGCGCAAGACGATTTCCTGGCCATCAACCACTCTGTCGGCGGGCATTTGCGCCATCAGCGCCTTGACGTACCGATAACCGGTGACGGTCATGCCGTGTTGCTGGCGGATCTTGTATTCCAGTGCCTGCATCGGCAGATGAACCTTGAGTTCACGAGTAAACAGCGACTCCCTGCGCTGGGCATCGGCGGTGTTGGATAACAACAGCTCTTTGAGAGCGTCAGGGTAGGTAGTGCCAATATCAACGCGCTGGATCAGGCCGCTGCTGCCCAACAGGTAATCTTCGTTCAACCAGCCTGGCAACGGTGTTGTCGTGCTGGAGGATAGCTTCAGCGTGCCAGAGGGCTTGCCAGCGAGGTTCTTCAGAGCCAGGTCCGTCAGCGACATGCGCACATGCTCGACAATTCCGGCTCCCCCTGGATAACCGGCGGCCACAGTGAAATCCAACAGCACGGCATCGGGGTCGACGTCGCCGTGATCAGCCTGCATCTGCTTGCGTAGCGCGGCCCGGCTGAACGTGTGGATGTTTTCAATGCCTTCGTTGAACGCGCGGCCCTGGTTTTTTTGCAGCACCTGCGCCATGTCCTGCAGATGGCGATGGTAGGCAAATCGATCAGCGCTGCTGGCTTGTGCGAGCCATGCCGGCAGTCGCTGGCTCACGGCATCGAGCCGTTCGGCGGCGGCGATCGGGACGTCGATGAAATAGCGTGCCGGATCGGTGATTTTCTCCAGGTGCTGCTCAAGGGTTTTTTCGTCTTGACCCTGGAAAGACAGGGTCTCCAGGTCTTCCAGGTGTGTATTGAGGATCAGCCCCGCCTGTTGCTCAAACACATTGGCGACCGGCTCGTTGCGCCGCCAGGTCAGGCTGTCGAATCGGAACTGCTCCTGCATCTTCGCGCCCCAGGCCTGGCTGAACGCCGCCAGTGAGTCGAACGTGTCGATCTTGCCGGCCACGCTGTACAGCAGCAGCTGTTTTTCACGTACCAGCAGCAGATCTGGGGTGAGTACGCGCACGGTTTTGCCGGCGTCGGCGAGCGTGGTTTCTATGAAATACACATAGGTGGCAGGTGAAGAGCGGGGCAGGCGCTCACGTTGTGCCGGCCAGGCGGCGACCACCGCCAACATGTCACGCTGCGTGTCGGTCAGGGTTGAAGGACCCGCCGCCGCGGCGGTCATCCGACCATTGAGGAACTCGCTGAGCCACTGCCAGCGACTGTTGCCATGCTCGTCAACCTGGCTCCAGTAGTCGGCCAGTTCATGCTGCATGTACAGATAAAGCGAGGCTGGCAGCTCGTCGATGATCTGTGCGATTACTTGCATGTCGAGACCCGGCAGGCCCTCGGGCTTGATCACTTCGGGTGGCGTCTGGGTGAGGAAGTAGGGACGCTCGCGCACGGAGTGCAGGTCAAGCGTCCGCGGGTTCAGCACATGGGCAATAGCCACTTCCATCAATGCAGGATAGGCGTAACCGCCGGATGGCTGAGGGCTTGCCAGTTTGACCGTCTGCCAGTCCAGCTTCAACGACGGGTAGCGTTCCAGAATACGCTCGCGCAGGGCGTTCAACAGCACTGAATACAAGGCTGGGCGGGTGGCGAAACGCGCATGTACGGCTTGGGCGGGTAATTGGCGAAAGGCCAGGGTTGACGCGGGGGTAATGGGTTCGGGCATGACGAAATCCGTTTCCTGTGTAAAACCGGTTGTTCTGAGCTGCCGGCCCAGCGGACCGGGAATCGGTCCGGCACAGGAAATCGCATTTGGTCATTGCGGGTGCGGTAGGTGATTACCGCGAGCCTATCAGTTGGGGTGCTAACGACCCTGCACCGTATATATTCACCACCGAGCAGCGTCTGGAGGGTGATGTTCTGTCATTCCCAATCCCAGGAATGACCGAATGTCTGATCTACCCACCCAGCGCTTCGTTGACAAGCAACCGGCAGCAACTTCAGGTTATGTGCGGGAATGAGCCTGATGAAAATCAGGCTGACAGGCTGTGTGTATTTTGCCATTGGCGACAAGTACAGCGACCACCGCAGGACCTGGCCGTCCCCAGGCGGCAGTTATGGCAACAACTGGCCGATGAGCCGGGGCATGAGCGGTTTTTCCATTTGCTCGAACCACTGCACGATACCGAGGCGTACCGGTATGCGACGGCTGATCAAGGGCCAGCGTTTGCTGGGGCTGTCCCGACAATTGTTAAGGAGATGCAGGCATTACAGGCAACTGTCACCGTAGCGCCACGGCCCGGTCCGGCATCGCCGCAACCGGGGCCGTCGACACGGCGGTAACGAGCCGGGCAGGCCTTCAGTTGTCGTAACCCAGGTTCGGCGCCAGCCAGCGCTCTGTCACGCTCAGGTCCTGGCCTTTGCGTGCGGTGTAGCTGGTCACCTGATCCTTGTCGACTTTGCCCACCGCAAAATACTGCGCCTGTGGGTGGGCAAAGTACCAGCCACTGACCGCCGCCGCCGGGAACATCGCGTAGTGCTCGGTAAGGAATACGCCGCTGCGCCCGGCGTGCATTTCACGCGCCTCTGGGTCCAGTAGTTGAAACAGCTGGGCCTTTTCTGTGTGGTCCGGGCACGCCGGGTAGCCGGGGGCAGGGCGTATGCCGCTGTACTGCTCCTTGATCAGTGCTTCGTTGTCCAGTTGCTCGTCCTTGGCATAGCCCCAGTGCTCTTTACGCACTTGCTGGTGCAGCCATTCGGCGCAGGCTTCGGCGAGACGGTCGGCGAGGGCCTTGACCATGATCGAGTTGTAGTCATCGCCGGCGTCCTGGTAAGCCTTGGCCACTTCTTCGGCACCGATGCCGGCGGTGGTGATGAAACCACCGATATAGTCGGTCACGCCGCTGTCCTTGGGCGCGACGAAGTCGGCCAGGGAAAAGTTCGGCTTGCCGTCGGTCTTGATGATTTGCTGGCGCAAGTGATGCAGTTTGGCGATGGGCTGGCCGTCGTCACCGTACACTTCCAGATCATCGTCCTGCACCTGGTTGGTCGGCCAGAAACCGAACACCGCACGGGCGCTGATGAGTTTTTCGTCGATCAGTTTCTTGAGCATTTCCCGGGCATCGGCATACAGCGCGGTTGCCGCTTCACCCACCACTTCATCGGTGAGGATGCGCGGGAACTTGCCGGCCAGGTCCCAGGAGATGAAGAACGGCGTCCAGTCGATGTATTCGGCGAGGACGTTGAGGTCGATATTGTCCAGCACCCTGGCGCCGGTAAAGGTTGGCACCACCGGGGTGTAGCTGCTCCAGTCGAACTGCGGCTTCTTGGCGATGGCCGCCGGGTAGCTCAGGCGCTCGGTGCGTGCACTACGGTTGGAGGTGCGCTCACGTACGTCGATGTATTCCAGACGGGTCTTTTCGACGAAGCCGGCCTTCAACTCCTTGGACAGCAACTGGGTGGCCACGCCCACGGCGCGGGAGGCGTCGGTGACGTAGATCACCGCGTCATTGCTGTACTTGGGCTCGATCTTCACCGCCGTGTGCGCCTTGGAGGTGGTGGCGCCCCCGATCATCAGCGGCAGGTGGAAATCCTGGCGCTGCATCTCGCGGGCCACATGCACCATTTCATCCAGAGACGGCGTGATCAGGCCGGATAGACCGATGATGTCGCACTTCTGCTCCTTGGCCACCTGCAGGATCTTCTCCGCCGGTACCATCACCCCCAGGTCGACGATGTCATAGCCGTTGCAACCCAGCACCACGCCGACAATGTTCTTGCCGATGTCATGCACGTCGCCCTTGACCGTGGCCATCAGGATCTTGCCCTTGGCTTCGGGCTTGTCGCCTTTTTCCAGCTCGATGAACGGGATCAAGTGCGCCACCGCCTGCTTCATCACCCGGGCGGATTTCACCACCTGGGGCAGGAACATCTTACCGGCGCCAAACAGGTCGCCGACGATGTTCATGCCGGACATCAGCGGGCCTTCGATCACTTCGATCGGGCGCGCAAACGACAGGCGCGATTCTTCGGTGTCTTCGACAATGTGCGTGGTGATGCCCTTGACCAGCGCGTGTTCCAGACGTTTGTTGACCTCCCAGCCACGCCATTCCTCGGTCTCGGCTTCCTTGACGCTGCCGTCGCCCTTGTACTTGTCGGCAATCGCCAGCAGGGCGTCGGTGCCGTCCGGCGTACGGTTGAGTACCACGTCTTCGACGGCGTCACGCAGCTCGGCGGGGATCTGGTCGTAGATCTCCAACTGGCCGGCGTTGACGATACCCATGGTCAGGCCCGCACGGATCGCATGCAGCAGGAACACCGAGTGGATCGCTTCGCGCACCGGGTTGTTGCCCCGGAACGAGAACGACACGTTGGACACGCCACCGGAGGTCAGCGCGTAGGGCAACTCATCACGGATATAGGCACAGGCGTTGATGAAATCGACGGCATAGTTGTTGTGCTCTTCGATACCGGTGGCGACCGCGAAGATGTTCGGGTCGAAGATGATGTCTTCCGGCGGGAAACCGACATCATTGACCAGGATGTCGTAAGAGCGTTTGCAGATTTCTTTCTTGCGCGCTTCGGTGTCAGCCTGACCGGCTTCGTCGAACGCCATCACCACCACCGCCGCGCCGTAGCGCTTGCACAGCTTGGCGTGGTGAATGAACTGCTCTACGCCTTCCTTCATGCTGATGGAGTTGACGATGCCCTTGCCCTGGATGCACTTGAGCCCGGCTTCGATCACTTCCCACTTGGAAGAGTCGATCATGATCGGTACGCGGGAGATGTCTGGCTCACCGGCGATCAGATTGAGGAAGGTCACCATGGCCTTCTTCGAATCCAGCATGCCCTCGTCCATGTTGATATCGATCACCTGGGCGCCGGCTTCCACCTGCTGCAGGGCGACTTCCAGGGCTTCGGTGTAGTTGTCTTCGCGAATCAGGCGGGCGAATTTGGCCGAGCCTGTGATGTTGGTACGTTCGCCGACGTTGACGAACAGCGAACGGCGATCAATGGTGAACGGCTCCAGGCCCGACAGGCGGCAGGCCTTGGGAATGTCCGGGATCGGGCGCGGCGCGTAACCGGCCACGGCCTTGGCGATGGCTTCAATATGGCCCGGTGTGGTACCGCAGCAGCCGCCGACGATGTTGAGAAAGCCGCTCTGGGCGAACTCTTCGATGACCTTGGCGGTTTGCGATGGCAGCTCGTCGTACTCGCCGAATTCGTTGGGTAGGCCAGCATTAGGGTGCGCCGAAACGTGGGTGTTGGCCTTGTTCGACAACTCCTCCAGGTAGGGGCGCAGCTCGCTGGCGCCGAGGGCGCAGTTCAAACCGACCGAGATCGGCTTGGCGTGGGCCACGGAGTTCCAGAACGCTTCGGTGGTCTGGCCCGACAGGGTACGACCTGAGGCGTCGGTGATGGTGCCGGAGATCATGATCGGCAGTTCCACGCCCAACGCCTCGAACACACCTTGCACCGCGAAGATCGCGGCCTTGGCGTTGAGGGTGTCGAAGATGGTTTCGATCAGGATCAGGTCGGCGCCACCTTCGATCAGGCCCTTGGTGGCTTCGGTGTAGTTTTCCACCAGCTCATCGAAAGTCACGTTGCGGTAGCCGGGGTTGTTCACGTCTGGCGACAGCGAGCAGGTACGGCTGGTCGGGCCCAGTACACCGGCGACAAAACGCGGCTTGGCCGGGTTCTCGTGGGTTTTGGCGTCGGCCACCTTGCGCGCCAGGCGTGCGCCTTCCACGTTCAGTTCGTAGGCCAGTTCTTCCATGCCGTAATCGGCCATGGAGATACGCGTGGCGTTGAAGGTGTTGGTTTCAAGGATGTCGGCGCCGGCGTCCAGGTAGGCTTTTTCAATGCCGCCGATCACGTCCGGGCGGGTCAGCACCAGCAGGTCGTTGTTGCCCTTGACGTCGCTTGGCCAATCGGCGAAGCGTTTGCCACGGTAGTCCTGCTCCTCGAGCTTATAGCTCTGGATCATCGTGCCCATGCCACCATCAAGGATCAGGATGCGTTCCTCGAGGGCTTGGTGAAGGGCTTGCAGGCGAGCGCTACGATCGGGCATGGGACTACTCTGGTCAGGCATTACGGAGGGCGTGAATCATAGCAAACCTGTGCCGATTTGGAGCATGTCCGGGTTGTGCATGAATATCGCTCATGTTGCTGGCGGTCATGGCCCGGTAGAATCACCGCCATTTCACACACCGCACGCCTTGAATCGGGACCGGATACATGTCACTTCGTTTGATCGTCAGCGCCGTCCTGGCCTTGATAGCCAGTACTGCGCAGGCAGAAGGTCCCGCTTCGGCGATCTCCTACACCCGCGATATCCAACCGATCTTCACCGAGAAATGCGTGGCCTGCCACGCCTGCTACGACTCCGCCTGCCAGCTCAACCTGGGCAGTGCCGAGGGCGCCGCGCGCGGTGCAAGCAAAATGCCGGTGTATGACGGCGAGCGCAGCCAGGCCACGCCAACGACGCGTTTGTTTTATGACGCATTCGGTAAGCAGGCGTGGCAGCAAAAGGGCTTCTATTCGGTGCTGGACGCCCAGGGCAGCCAGGCTGCGCTGATGGCGCGCATGCTGGAGCTGGGGCACAACGCGCCGCTGGCGCCCAATGCCAAGCTGCCCGACAACATTGTGCTGGGGCTCAACCGCGAAAATATGTGCGCAACGCCCGGCGAGTTCAGTGCCTATGCCGGCGCTCACCCCAAGGAAGGTATGCCGCTGGCGGTCACCGGCCTGACCGATCAGCAATACCAGACTTTGCAACGCTGGCTGGCCTCCGGCGCGCCGATTGACGAGCAGGGCCTGGCGCCGAGTGCCAGGGAAGCGTTGCAAGTGCAACAGTGGGAAAACCTGTTCAACCAGCCGGGCGCCCGGGAAAGCCTGGTGGCGCGCTGGCTGTTCGAGCATTTGTTCCTGGCGCATATCTATTTCGAGAACGGCGAGCCGGGGCATTACTTCCAGTGGGTGCGTTCGCGTACGCCCAGTGGCCAGCCGATTGATCTGATCGCCACACGTCGCCCCAACGACGACCCAGGCACCCAGGTGTACTACCGCCTGTGGCCAGTGCAGGGCGTGATCGTGCATAAAACCCACATCACTTACCCCTTCAGCGCGGCGAAGATGGCGCGGATCAAGGCGTTGTTCTACGCCGGCGACTGGCAGGTCACGGCCTTGCCAGGCTACGGCCCCGGCAGCCGCGCCAACCCGTTCGCGACATTCGAAGCCATCCCGGCTAAAGCGCGCTACCAATTCATGCTCGATAACGCTGAGTACTTCGTGCGTACCTTCATTCGCGGGCCGGTGTGCCGTGGGCAGATCGCCACGGACGTGATCCGCGATAACTTCTGGACGCTGTTCCAGGACCCCGACCACGATCTGTACATCACCGATGCGCGTTATCGCGGCCAGGCCACGCCGTTGCTGGCCATGCCCGGGCAGAATGACGACGTGGGCAGTGTGCTGAGCCTGTGGCTGGCCTATCGTGACAAGCGCAACCAATACGAAGCCTTGCGCCGTGACAACTATGCAGACCTGCCGGCGCCGAGCTGGTCGACATTGTGGGCGGGCAATGACAACGCCTTGTTGAGCATTTTCCGCCATTTCGACAGCGCCTCGGTGACCAAGGGCCTGATTGGCGAGGTTCCGCAGACGATGTGGCTGTTCGACTACCCACTGCTGGAACGCACCTATTACCAGCTGGCGGTGAATTTCGATGTGTTTGGCAACGTCTCGCACCAGGCCCAGACCCGCCTGTATTTCGACCTGATCCGCAACGGCGCCGAGCAGAACTTCCTACGCCTGATGCCCGCCGACACCCGTGAAGACTTCATGGACGATTGGTACCAGAACAGCGGCAAGCTCAAGCTGTGGCTGGACTACGAAGCGATTGACGATGACAAGGCCAGTGGTTTGCACCTGAGCGAGAAGGACCCCAAGCGTGACTTCGCCAACCAGTTGCTGACCCGCTACGGCCATTTGAACGCCAGCCCCGACCCGATCAACCGCTGCAGCGGCGCGTTCTGCTCCCGCGACGGCATTGACCCGGCCTTGCAGGATGCCGAGCAAGCCCTGAGCCGCCTGACCTCGCGGCCGGCGGCGGGGCTCAAGGTGATCGAGCAATTGCCCGAAGCCACCATGCTGCGCATCGAAACCGCCAGCGGCAAGCGCGAGGTCTACAGCCTGCTGCGCAACCGTGCCCACAGTAACGTGGCGTTCCTGCTGGGAGAGGCGTATCGCTATCAGCCGGGGCTGGACACGGTGACGATCTACCCAGGCGTGCTCAGCAGCTACCCGAACTTCATGTTCAATATCCCGGCCCGGCAAGTGCCTGAGTTTGTCGCGCAGATGGAGCAGGCCAAGGACGCCAAGAGCTTCGAGAAAATCGTCGACCGCTGGGGTGTGCGCCGCAGTCACCCGCTGTTCTGGCAGTACTTCCATGACTTGTCGCGGTACATTCACGAAACCACGCCGGTGGAAGAGGGCGTATTGGACATGAACCGCTATGAGAACCTATAACTGCTCGCGTTGCGCTGGGCCATCGAGCACAGGGCAATGATAGCGGTGTGCATCGCCGTCATTGCGCTGGGCGTATTGGCCAGTTACCAGGTGTTGTATAAGGCTACGCATCGCAGGCTCAAACATTGGTTTGGCATTGATGATGCGTTACCCATCAGGCAAAAGCATTAGGACTGCCGTTTGGCGGCTCAGGGCCTCACGTACTTCCAGTAGGCTTTACCATAGTCCATCAGCAACTCGGTCCCGGCAGGGATATCCCGCCAAGCGACTATGAACACCATGTATTTGCCTACATACAGGGCGCCGACATTTTCGATGCCAACGTCGGGCAGATTGGGCACCTTGACCGCATTGATCAGGCTTAGCGTGTTGCTGTTACCGTGGCCGCTGATAGTCGCGCCATGAGTGTGGGTCTGGAATAAATACGTGCCGACGGCCGCTTCACCTTTTTCCAGTATCTCGGTATTGATCGAGGCTTGATCAAGATGCAGCTTGCCGGTATACGGCCCAAGGACATCGAAGCGTTTTATATCGGTTCTGGCTACAACCGACAGGCCACGCTCTGGGCCCTCCTGCAGTTTCTTGACCTCCAAAAGGCGATCAAGCCGGCGATGATGATTGCCTTCCTTGGCGATCCATTCACGGA
This sequence comes from Pseudomonas sp. GW821-FHT07B01, assembly GCF_059419065.1. Taxonomy (NCBI): domain Bacteria; kingdom Pseudomonadati; phylum Pseudomonadota; class Gammaproteobacteria; order Pseudomonadales; family Pseudomonadaceae; genus Pseudomonas; species Pseudomonas sp. GW821-FHT07B01. Next base: position 93,447 of record NZ_JBWKRA010000020.1, read on the forward strand.
TACTCTTGGTTGCAGCCTCTTTGACTTCGACGTATTGCAGGCCGGTGAACTCGTCAAAAAACTGGTTGGCGTCGGTGATCTCTATTTTTTGCAACGGACCTTCAAGTTCAAGGGTCAAGCTGCGCCTGACGTCGTTGGGGTCTTGCAGAATTGGCGCATTATTGTTGATTTTATGATCAAAAGACGCCGTGATTGAAGTGGATCGGCGCCGCGTGGGTGTGGCGTCATCGTCCAGCCGCGGACGTTTTGAGCTACCTGCCGTGGGGGGCGCAGGCCGCTTCCTGGCCACGGGCTCGTCCACCGGGCTTCGTTGTCCGAACAGCCACCTTTCTCTACCGGCGCGGGTCATGCTGCCATTGTCATTGACGTAGTCACTCCAGATAACCGGGTTGAGGTTGTTCTGCTCGACAAATGCGTGCATGGACACCCTTGAGTTGGTGGCGTTGTAGTGCTTGTTCCACTCTTGCAGGTGTTCGGGTTTCAGGTCGTCGAATTGTTCACCTCTGGCGTATTTGGCGAGTACTTTGCCTGCCGCTCGATAGGTGCCATCAATGTTTACATGCTCGGCAAAGGCCACCGGGTCCAGGTTATGGTCGGCGGCGAAGCCTTCAAGGGTGAGGCTGTTGCGCTCGCGCTGGGACGCCTTGCTCCAGTGCTCCATATGCTCGTAAGTGACGCAGGTGCGGGCGGTCCCTGCTCGGTCCAGCATCTTTCGCCCTCGGGGTGTCAGGGTGTTGCGGCTGTTGACGAACTGCCGAAAGGCGCTGGGGTCCAGGTTGTAAGTGCTGACGAAGTTGTCCATGGTTTTTTTCAGGGCGTCTTCACTGGCCTCGGTCCATTTCAACAGCACTGAGGGCGTTACCACGCTTGGCGCATCCGGCGCGCCGCCCGCGAGCTTGATCGGGCCTGAATACCAATGACCAGGCTCCACCGACGACAGCGTGATCGACAAATCGCGATTGCTCCTCGGATTGACCAGTACGATAGAAAAGCTGGTGTCGGCGCCCGCGGCGGCCTCCTGAATGAACCCATAGGAATTGTCGCGGACCTGGTACACCGCGATTTTGCCCTCGTCATCAACATTACAGATGAACTTCTGGTTGTAGTCCGCTCGGGAGAAGATACCGCGTGCGTCGGGCTTGAGGCCTCTGATCAACTCCGGGTCAACCGCGTACTGACGAATCAACGGGCTGCTGTTGCTGATGACCGTGATCGGCTCTCTAAAGCGCGGCCCGAAGGCTTTATTGGAGGCGGTATCGATCAAGCGATAATCCGGCGCCTCGAGGCTGCCGACGTTGCGCATCGGGACATTGGCGAAGCCGTCCACGGTAAACAGTTGATCGCCCGCCTGCAGCGGCTTCCAGCTGTCAGGGTCAACCGAGCGTATGTGCCTTGCGGCGATCGTCCCATCGCGCAGCTGGGCAATACCCCGTTTTGCCTGGCGCATCAATTTATGTCCCAGCTTGAGCAAACCAAAGCGCGCGAGCCTGAGCAGGCTGGGCAGGGCGGCCAGGGGGTTGAGTTCGTGGAGCGTGGCAATTACCAGCTTCCCGGTCAGTTTCGCGAGCTTAGGCAGCGCCAGGCGCAGCCCGGTCTTGCCTGCGTGGATGAGCAGGCGGGTGGAGCCGGCCACATACCGCCCTACCGGCAACGCGAAAGCTACGATGTCAATGAACAGGCCGGCGACGCCTGACTTGATGCGCTGGGGATCACCGGAGGCGATGTCGTCGATACCGCCCCAAAACGGGATAAAAATCTTGCCCCAGAACGCCAAGTCTTCGAGTACCTCAGCGGGAATGTCTACCTCCCGCGTGTCTTTGCGGGTTTTTTCCAGGAGGGCTTGCTCATCGCAGAAAAACAGCTCGCGGGCAATCATGCTTGCCAGGGTTTCACTGCGCGGCGCATACAGCGTGTTGGGCGCGAACGATGGGATGCGCGGCCCTGCGTCGATGCCAGGCAGTGTCTCGCCGACTTGTTCAACGATCAACTCAGCTTTTTTGCCTGGTCTGGGCGCTTTGTTCTCGCGGTAAGCCTCTCGATCAAACGGTACTTCGGTGGCCAGCCTGTACTTGTCCCAGCTCATGGCGTCGCGTAGCTCTACCACTTTGCCGTTTAGCGGTAGGCTTTGCAGGTCTTTGCGTCGACGCAGCAGGCCGGCGAAGGGGAATACCTCGATGTAGATGGCATGGAGGGGCGAGCGGGGCTTGGCGATGCGTAGGATAAAACCTGTCCGGTAACGAACGGCATCGGTCTTGGCTTTGGTTTCATATTCGATGGGCACCTTGTCCAGGGCTTCTCTTAATGAATACACGGTGATCTCGTCCTGATCCACATCCAGGGTCGCATTGCCCAGGTGCGCAAGCAGTGACTGGATTAAGGTCTTGTAGGCGTTTCTCGGCACCTCAAGGGCGTCGCGAAAGGCTTTGTCGTACTCCATGTCCGAGACAAAGCGCCAACGGCTGGGCAGTTTGAGTTTGAGGTTCTGAATTGCGTTGAACATCTCATATTCATGCTGCTCCAGGGCGGTGACGGCCTGGGTGAGCTCATCGCGTGAGTGGCCCGACGATCGGCTGGCGATCAGGCCGTTGGCCTGTGCCCATTGCACGGTGGGGCCCAACTTGGCCGCTGCGACCAGTGCCTGTTGTTTAATGTCATCGCCGCTGGCGCGAAAGTGTTCCGCCGCCAGGTTGAGCAATTGTTCGAAACTCATGTGGCGCGATGAACCCGGTGCAATCGTTTCGGCCAGCAGAAAGCCGCTTCTGAAATTGACCCAGGTACTGGTGGCAGCGTAGGGCAGGTCATCGGGAATATCGGCCACCCAGACTTCGCTGGCAACATTGGCCTTGAGGACGCACACCGCCAATTGTGCCGCGTCAGCGCTGATCGACAAGCTATGTTCATAGCGGCTGATCAAGGATTGGCGGACCGACGAATAAGACGCGCCAGGCGCGATGAATAGTTTCAATTCGTTGTCGATCAGCGAGTCGGTGCTGGGAATGATCGTCAGCCACAACGCGCGCCACAGTAATTTCACCCGTACCGGGTCTGGGCAGATTTCGTCCTTCTGGCTGCCATACCAGTCCAAGGCCTTGGCAATCCGTTCGCCCAGTGCCAGGTTATCGGGGCTATTGAGCACTTGCTCGAGCAGCGCGGTGGGGGTGGTGGTGAGCATGTCCTGTTGTGAGGCGGTAAATGTTTCGGGCAATACATGACGGAACAGCGATTGACGGGTTTGTGTTTCGATCTGGCGGATAATCTCCTTGATTTTCTGGTCGGCAGGCGCATCCAGCAAGTGCTGCAAATCGCTGAGGTTGCCTTCGTGTCCGAGTTTTTTCAGGGTGTGATGTTCCTGCAAGACAGCGAGAACCGCTTTCCACTGCTCGCGGGTTTTGGGCTGTGCCGGGATGATCGAGTAATACTTGAGCACCAGATCAAACCGCACCGAACCGTCGCTTTTGAGGCCGTTACCCACACGCCGGTTGATATCCAGCAACACGTCGGCGTCGATGTACCAATAGGTGGGCATATGGCGCAGGATGACCGAATGGTCGGCAATGCTGAACGTTTCGGCAGGGTCGGGTATCGGTGAGCGCGTGCTGCTGAACAAGGTGGAGAGCAGGTCGTAAAGGAAGTCCCGGCCGATAATGGAATCATCCGGTTCGGGCTTTTCCCGCAGGAAGCGCTGAAAGTCTTCATCGGCTTCCAGCTTTGCCAAGACTCGAAAGGCTTCCTTGCACTCGCGATGCAGTTCGCTGTTGTGCGGGGGGCAGTAGTACACCTCGGCGGCGGATGCCGTCAGCGAGCCTTGTGTCGTCACGAAATCAATCAGATGGTCCAAATGCACTTGCTGTTCCGGCAAGCCCTTGAAATAGAAGCTCTGCAATGCGTTATTCATTCAATCCTCACAATCCGTAGTCGAAGAGGATTCACTCTATTGAGCCGGGGTTTGCGGGGGGGCTATATAGGTAGGCACAGGTTTTCGCAGAAATGGCCAGGTGTCACGATGCGTCAGGCCAACAGGAACAGGTCTTTCCCGACAAAAATACTCGGACTTTGTACCTGCGTAATAATTTGGCGTAAACTGCGGGCAAGCCTGTGAGGAGTTTCCATGACTGCCATAACCATTACCGACGCCGCCCACGATTACCTGGCTGACCTGCTGTCCAAGCAGAACACCCCGGGTATCGGCATCCGCGTCTTTATCACCCAGCCCGGCACCCAGTATGCCGAGACTTGCATTGCCTACTGCAAGCCCGGCGAAGAGAAGCCTGAAGACACCGCCCTGGGGCTCAAAAGCTTCACCGCGTACATCGATGCCTTCAGCGAAGCCTTCCTGGACGACGCCGTGGTCGACTACGCCACCGACCGTATGGGCGGCCAGTTGACCATCAAGGCCCCCAACGCCAAGGTGCCGAACGTCAACGCCGACAGCCCGGTCAATGAGCGTATCAACTACTACCTGCAAACCGAGATCAACCCGGGGCTGGCCAGCCATGGCGGCCAGGTGAGCCTGATCGACGTGGTGGATGACGGTATCGCCGTACTGAAGTTCGGCGGCGGCTGCCAGGGCTGCGGCCAGGCGGACGTGACCTTGCGTGAGGGCATCGAGCGCACGCTGCTGGAACGTATTCCTGAACTCAAGGGTGTACGTGACGTGACTGACCACACGCAGAAAGAAAACGCCTACTACTGAGTAAGGTGTTCACTGCGAACAAAAAAACGGCGCCCGTGAGCGCCGTTTTTTTATTATTTAAATTCATAGAGTTGCAAAATATATCTGATAAAGCAGATCAAGTGTGGGAGCTGGCTTCAGGGGCGATAGAGGTGCGCATGCCCTGCGCGGTACAGCGACGACTCGCTGAAACTGTCACTGGACAACACCCGGCCCACCACAATCAACGCTGTCCGCCGAAACCCCTTGGCCGCGACTTTCTCGGCAATGTCACTCAGCGTGCCCAACACCCACTCCTGATCCGGCCAGGTGGCACGGTGTACCACGGCAATCGGGCAGTCTGCGCCATAGTGCGGCAGCAGCTCGGCAACGATTTTCTCCAGATGATTGACCCCCAGATGAATCGCCATCGTGGTGCCATGCCGCGCCAGGCTGTCGAAGTCTTCACCGGGGGGCATGCGGGTTTTATCGGCGTAACGGGTCAGGATCACGCTTTGGGCGATGTCCGGCAGGGTCAGTTCGGTCTCCAGCAGGGCCGCGCACGCGGCGACCGCCGTGACCCCTGGAATGATCTGGAAAGGGATGCCCAGCTCACGCAAATGGCGTATTTGTTCACCAATCGCCCCATACAGGCTGGGATCACCGGAGTGCACCCGCGCCACATCCTGGCCTTGGGCATGGGCCGTCTTGATCAGCTCGATGATTTGTTCCAGGTGCAGCTCGGCGCTGTTGACCACCTGGAGCGCCTGATGACCTTCCAGTACGGCGGCGGGCACCAGCGAGCCGGCGTAGATGATCACCGGGCAACTGCGGATCAGCCGCTGGCCCTTGACGGTGATCAATTCCGGGTCGCCGGGGCCGGCGCCAATAAAGTAGACGGTCATGAAAAATCCTGTTGAGAAACGAGCGAGCATGAACAACGCTCATGATCGAGAGTGGCAATTATCGAGATTTTAACCGGCGCAGGCTAATGCCAGGGTCGCTTGGGTATTTTTCTTTCGCGGGATCAGCAGGCGGGCAGGGCTGTCGGACAGCTGTTCGGCCAGGGCCAGGGCGGCGCTTTCGGCCACGCCGTAACAGCCGGTGTGAGCAAAAGCCAGCGCTGAGCGATAGCTCAGCCGATGCTCATAGCCCGCCAGTTGTTCTGCGTAGAAAAATTGCAAAGGCAAGTTCAGGCACTGGGCCAGGGCCAGCATCCCGGGCTCATCGCGTTTGGGCTCAATGCTTGCCAGCGCCGTAATGTGTGAGCGCTCAATGCTGGCCTCGGCCAGGGCGCTGTCGAGCAACGCCAGCAGGCTGTGAACCTCACAGCCCCGCTGGCAGCCCAAGCCGACAACCAGGATCATGCCGAGTATTGGTCGTCGCGGTTGCGGCGGAACAACCAGGCGCTGATCAGGCCCAGGGCCAGCCAGAAAGCGACGTTGGTCAATTGCGAGGCGATCTTGAACTGCGCTTCGAGCGCCTCCGGGGCCAGCATCGAATGTACCTCAGGTTGCGGCGCGCCGATGACGTGGGGCACGGCAAGAATCGCCAGCCCAAGGCCTTTCAACAGCCAATTGCGACCGAACACGATCAGCGCCAGGCCGGCGGCGGTGGAGGCTGCGGTGCCGATCCACCAGGTCTGGCGCAGTGTCAGGTCCGCGGCCGCAGTGCCCGGCAGTTCCGGTGGCAGGCCCAGGGTGGGGGCCAGTACAAAGGTCGCGTAGCCGGCCAGGCCCCAGAGCAGGCCTTGGGCGGTGCGGGTCGGCGCACGCAGCGTGTAGAGGCCGGCGAGCATCAGTGCAAAGCCTACGGCCACCACCAGGTTGCCTCCAGTGGTGGACAACACACGCTGCCAGCCATCTTCCGGCTCCCAGGCTTGGGCATCGTGGCTGTGGGCAGCAGCGCCAGCGGCGTGCTCGTGCACCATTTCGGCGGCTGGCGGGGCTTTTTCAAAGCTTTCCGCCTGCAGGATCAGCGGTGCCACCCAGAAACTTTGCAGCAGGGTCAGCAGCAAGGCAGCCAAAAGCCCAGTGAACCCTGCGGTTTGCGCAATACGCTTGATCATGTCGGCAGCTCTCAATGGCACGGGAACGCAGCGCTGTGGCGGGTATCGTGGGCGGCGTTGTGCACCGCCTCGATATGCGAGAACCCGGCGAAATACACCAGGCACGCGCCAAGGATCGACGCACCGATGGCGGCGGTCAGGCGTTGGCTGAGGGTGGCGGTGCTAGTAGCGGTGTGCGAAGTGCTGCTGATGATCGACATGGCGCGTCCCTTTCAGGTGTCAGGGTGAAACGAGCGCATGAAAACCCCACGCGCCAGGCACGCAGGGTTCTGAACAGCGCCCGCCCACCGCGGGTTTGTTATCTGAATTTTTCGGGCCGGTCTCCGGGCTTGCGAGGGGCGGCTCTTGAAAGAGTCCTCCTGAAAGCATCGCCTTCCCATGCAAAAGCACAGTGGCCGTGACGCTTCGCTCGCTTACCGTTGCGGGGGCAGCACCGGACTGGTCATAGGTCTATGACGCACCGGTTTCCCGTTTCACCCTGTGAAGGGCACCCGAAACAAGGCGTGTAGGAGAGCATGGGCCGGGACGGTAGTCAAATGCTGCAAGCCACTGTAGCCTTGCATCTTCGAGGTTCTTCGGCCCAGGCCGAAGCTAAGAAGGGAACGCGGTTCAAGCCGCGGCTGCCCCCGCAACTGTGAAGGGTTCAGTTGACTGCCACGCCACTGCCGATAGGGCGGGAAGGCGCAGTCAGCGTTGGTCGCAAGACCTGCACACCCCAAGCCAGGAGACCTGCCTCGCAACCGATTTTCCAATTCAACCGGGCGGGGTGATCCGGTGACGAAATCCGCTGCTGCGCGCCGCCGCAGGGCCTGTCGTCCCGTATGCCCGCCCCAAAGGGCATCCGATGAAAACACTGGCCAAACTTCCCGTCACCATCGTTACCGGCTTCCTTGGCTCGGGCAAAACCACGCTGTTGCGCCATATGCTCGACAACGCCCAGGGCCGTCGCATTGCGGTGATCGTCAACGAGTTCGGCGAGCTGGGCATCGACGGTGAAATCCTCAAGCAGTGTTCTATCGGTTGCACCGAAGAAGAAGCCAATGGCCGCGTCTACGAACTGGCCAACGGTTGCCTGTGCTGCACGGTGCAGGAAGAGTTCTTTCCGGTGATGCGCGAATTGGTCGCCCGTCGCGGTGACCTGGACCATATCCTCATCGAAACCTCGGGCCTGGCCCTGCCCAAGCCGTTGGTGCAAGCCTTCCAGTGGCCGGAAATCCGCAGCGCCTGCACCGTTGACGCGGTGATCACCGTGGTCGACAGCCCGGCCGTGGCCGCCGGTACCTTTGCCGCCTTCCCGGACCAGGTCGACGCCCAGCGCAAACTTGACCCGAACCTGGACCACGAGTCGCCGTTGCATGAGTTGTTCGCCGACCAACTGGCCAGCGCCGACCTGGTGATCCTCAACAAAAGCGACCTTATCAGCGCCGAAGACCTGGCCCGCGTGCGCCTGGAAGTCGCCGAAGAACTGCCGGCCGCGGTGAAGATCATCGAAGCCAGCAGCGGTCGCCTGCCCCTGGACGTGCTGATCGGCCTGGGCGTCGGTTCCGAGGAACATATCGACGGGCGTCACAGCCATCACGACCATCACCACGAAGGTGAAGACGACCACGATCACGATGCCTTCGACTCCATCTCCATCGACTTGCCCCAAGCCGATGAGGCGCTGCTGCTCGACGCCCTGACCCAATTGGTGGTGCAGCACGGCATCCTGCGGGTGAAAGGGTTCGCCGCGATCCCCAACAAACCGATGCGCCTGCTGATCCAGGGCGTGGGCACGCGCTTTGACAAACACTTCGACCGTGCCTGGGGCGCTGACGAAGCACGCACCACGCGCCTGGTGCTGATCGGCCAGGAACTGGACGCCGCTGGCCTCGAAGCGCAATTGCGCGCTGCCCTCAGCGTTTAACCATGCACCTGCTCAGGACCCAACCCGGTGGTTTCGTCGCGGACGACAATATAGCTGACCTTGGCCAGACCCCCGCTGAACTGGTGATCCTGTGCAGCGGCGATTCCAGCCTGGCGCTGCTCGCCGAAGCCGCCCAGCAATTGCCCGAGGATTACCCCAGCCTGCGCCTGGCCAACCCGATGCAGGTGCAGAACCATGCCTCGGTCGACCTGTACGTCGACGAGGTATTGCGCCACGCCAAGGTCATCCTGCTGTCATTGCACGGCGGCATCGGGTATTGGCGCTACGGCATCGAGCGCCTGGTGGAGTTGGCCGAACGCGGCGTCACCCTGATTCTAGTGCCGGGTGACGACCGCCCGGACCCGGAACTCAGCAGCCTGAGCACCGTTGCGGCCGAACACCGCGAGCGCCTGTGGCACTTCCTGCGCCAAGGTGGCCTGGGCAATGCCCTGGATTTTTACCATTGCCTGGCCAGTGCCCACCTGGGCCGCGACTATGTCTGGGCCGAGCCGCAAGCGCTGCCGCGCACGGCGATCTATCACCCGCACAACGCCAATGCCCGCCTCACTGACTGGCAGGCCGATTGGCACGCCGATTGGCCCGTGGCTGCGGTGCTGTTCTACCGCTCCCATTTACAGGCGGCCAATACCGGTTTTATTGATGTGTTCTGCCAGCGCTTACAGGCGGCGGGCCTCAACCCGTTGCCTGTCGCGGTGGCCAGTTTGAAAGAACCCGGCTGCCTCACGGTGGTCGAGGACCTGTTGGATGACGTGCAAGCCGCGGTAATTCTGAACACCACCGGCTTTGCCCAATCGAGCCCGGAAGCGCCGCATTTGCGCCCGTTTCGCCGTAATATCCCGGTGATCCAGGCGATCTGCGCCCAGGACAACCAGCCCGGCTGGCAGGCCAGCGAACAAGGCCTGGGGCCCCGCGACCTGGCGATGCACATTGCCTTGCCGGAGTTGGACGGGCGCATCATCAGCCGGCCGATCAGTTTCAAGGATCTGGCCTGGCGCAGCGAGCGCAGCCAGTCGGACGTGGTGTGCTACCGCGCAGCGCCCGAACGCATGGATTTTGTCGCTGAGCTGGCACGCCGTTGGGTCGAGTTGGCGCGGGTGCCCAATGCCGAGAAACGGATTGCGTTGATCCTCGCCAACTACCCGACCCGCGACGGTCGCATCGGCAACGGCGTAGGCTTGGACACCCCGGCGGCAGCGCTGAATATCCTGCGCGCCTTGCAAGCCGAGGGCTACCCGGTGGCGGAGCGGCTGCCCGGCAGCGGCACCGCGCTGATCCATGAACTGCTCGGCGGCGTCACCAACGATCTCGACAGCCTCGACCTGCGCCCCTGCCATCAAAGCCTGAGCCTTGTGGAATACCAGGCGATGTTTGATCGTTTGCCGGCCTCCAATCGCCAGGCCGTGCTGGAGCGTTGGGGCGCGCCGCAAAACGATCCGATGTGCCGCGATGGCCGCTTGATGGTCGCCGGCCTGCGCCTGGGCCTGACCTTTGTCGGCATCCAGCCGGCCCGGGGTTACCAGGTAGATGCCAGCGCGGTGTACCACGACCCGGACCTGGTGCCGCCCCATGGCTACCTGGCGTTCTATTTCTGGCTACGCCATACCTACGGCGCCCACGGCGTGATCCATGTGGGCAAGCACGGCAACCTGGAGTGGCTGCCCGGCAAAGGCGTGGGCCTGTCGGAGCACTGCTGGCCGGATGCATTGCTGGGGCCGCTGCCGAATATCTACCCGTTTATCGTCAACGACCCGGGTGAGGGCGCCCAGGCCAAGCGGCGCACCCAGGCGGTGATCATCGACCACCTGATGCCACCGCTGACCCGCGCCGAAACCTACGGCCCGCTGCGTGACCTTGAGTTATTGGCCGACGAATATTACGAGGCGCAATTGCTCGACCCGCGCCGTGCGCTGGAGCTGCAAAAAGACATCCTCAAACTGGTGCGCGAAACCCGTATCGACCAGGAGCTTGAACTGGGCAGTGAGGCGGACGCGGCGGTGTGGCTGCCGCGCCTGGATACCTACCTGTGCGACTTGAAGGAATCGCAGATCCGCGATGGCCTGCATATCTTTGGCGAGTCGCCCGAGGGCCGCTTGCGTATCGACACCTTGCTGGCGCTGTTGCGCATTCCCCGTGGCGATGGCCGGGGCCCGCAGTCGAGCCTGCTGCGAGTGTTGGCCAAGGCATTCGACCTGGGGTTTGATCCGCTCGATTGCGCACTGGCCGAGCCCTGGACGGGGCGGCGCCCGTTGGTGTTGCAGAAGATTGACGATCAGCTGTGGCGTACGGCCGGGGATACCCGTGAACGTCTGGAGTTGTACGCGGCGCGCTTGATCGAGCAGGCACTGGAAGGCCCCATCGAACAGTTGGAAGAGCCCGGCTGGCAGGAGGTGAAGGCGGTGATCGAAGGCCTGCGCATCGTCGTCGCGCCACGCCTGGATGCCTGCGGCCCCGCAGAGATGCGTGGCTTGCTCGATGCCTTGAGTGGGCGTTTTGTCCCGGCAGGGCCCAGCGGTGCGCCGAGTCGCGGTCGGCTGGATGTGCTGCCTACGGGGCGTAACTTCTTTACCGTGGACGTACGCAACCTGCCAACCACCACGGCCTGGCGTCTCGGATTCCAGTCGGCCAACCTGATTCTTGAGCGGCACCTGCAGGACCACGGTGACCACCTGCGTCAGCTCGGCCTGTCGGTGTGGGGCACTGCCACCATGCGCACTGGCGGCGACGATATCGCCCAGGCCATGGCGCTGATGGGCGTGCGCCCGGTATGGGCCACCGGCAGCCAGCGGGTGGACGATTTCGAGATCCTGCCGATCAGCTTATTGGACCGTCCGCGCGTGGACGTGACCCTGCGCGTGTCCGGGTTCTTCCGCGATGCGTTTGCCAACCTGATCCGCCTGTTCGATGCGGCGGTGCAAGCGGTGGCGGCCCTGGATGAACCCGACGACATGAACCCGCTGGCCGCCAAAGTGCGCAGTGAACGCCAAGCATTGCTTGAGGCGGGCCTGGATGAAGGTGCCGCGGCCAAGCAGGCCGGCTGGCGCATTTTCGGCGCCAAACCGGGTGCCTATGGCGCGGGCGTGCAGGGCGCGATTGACGGGCGCTTGTGGCAGAGCCGCGAGGACTTGGCCGAGGTCTACCTGAACTGGGGTGGCTACGCTTACGGGGGGGCTGACGAAGGCACTGCGGCTCGCGAGCAATTTGCCCAGCGGTTGAGCCAGGTGCAGGCGGTGTTGCAGAACCAGGACAATCGCGAGCACGACTTGCTCGACTCCAACGACTACTACCAATTCCAGGGCGGCATGCTGGCCGCCGTGGAAACCCTGAGCGGCGAAAAGGCCGCCAGCTACCATGGCGACCACAGCCAGCCGGACGTGCCGAAAATCCGCACCTTGAAGGAAGAGCTCAACCGGGTGATCCGTTCCCGTGCGGCCAACCCCAAGTGGATCGAAGGCGTGAAGCGCCATGGCTATAAAGGCGCGTTTGAAATGGCTGCGACCGTGGACAACCTGTTCGCCTTCGACGCTACCACCGCGCTGATTGACGATCACCAATACGCCTTGCTCGCCGATGCTTACCTGCTGGACCCTGATACCCGTGCCTTTGTGCAACAGCACAACCCAGATGCCCTGCGCGACATGACCGAACGCATGCTCGAAGCCCAGCAACGTGGCTTGTGGCAGGCACCGGGGGCGTACCGCGAAGCCTTGGAAAACCTGTTGCTGGACATAGAAGAAGACAGCTGAGTGCTCGTTCCCGCGCTCCGCTGAGCGTTGATCGTTCCCACGCTCCGCGTGGGAATGCAGCCCGTGACGCTCTGCGTCACAAGAACGGACGCCGAGCGTCCAGCGAAGCGTTCGCACGCGGGAGCGTTGAAGCGCGTTATTAAGAGTTGACTATGACTGATATTACCCATTTTCCGCTGTCCGCCGTGGTCGGCGCCGATGACTTGAAGCTCGCGCTGTGCCTGGCCGCCATCGACCCGAAGATCGGCGGCGTGCTGATCGAAGGGCCACGGGGCATGGCCAAGTCCACTCTGGCCCGTGGGCTGGCAGACCTGTTGGCCAGCGGGCAGTTTGTCACTTTGCCCTTGGGCGCGACCGAAGAGCGCTTGGTCGGCACCCTGGACCTGGATGCCGCGCTGGGCGAAGGCCGCGCGCAATTCTCCCCCGGCGTGTTGGCCAAGGCCGACGGCGGGGTGTTGTACGTGGATGAAGTCAACCTGCTGGCCGACCACTTGGTGGACCTATTGCTGGACGTAGCCGCCAGCGGCACCAACCTGATCGAACGCGACGGGATTTCTCATCGCCATGCGGCGCGCTTTGTACTGATTGGCACCATGAACCCGGAGGAGGGCGAGCTGCGCCCGCAGTTGCTCGACCGCTTCGGCTTCAACGTGGCATTGAGCGGGCAAACCTTGCCCGCCGAGCGCGGGCACATCATCCGTCGTCGCCTGGATTTCGACACTGACCCGGCGGCGTTCTGCGCGCAGTGGGCGCCAGCGCAAGCTGCCTTGCGCGAACGCTGCACCCTGGCGCGGGCACGGCTAGACAGTATCGCCCTGGATGACCAGGCGTTGGCCCACATCACCGAGCGCTGCTTTGCCGCTGGGGTCGACGGCCTGCGTGCCGACCTGGTCTGGTTGCGTGGCGCCCGTGCCCATGCGGCGTGGCGTGGCGCTGTCGCTATTGAGCAGGAAGATATCGACGCGGTGGCGGAGTTCGCCTTGCGCCATCGACGTCAGCAGCAAGCGCCGGCAGGCGCGCCGCCCCAGCCGAATGACGGGCCGTCATCGTCACCCTCTGACACCTCGCCCGGCCAAGGCCAGTGGGGCGATATGCCCGCACCCGCCTTGCCCACGGGCGCCCGCCGCGATGTACCCACCTGGCCAAAAAAGCCCTAGGCATCCGCCCCCGACGTGACGCGGGGGCGGATGCCCGGCCCCAGGCGGGGCGATTGAACACCGGCCGGCAGGGCAAGGCCCGCAGCGCACAGCGCGGGGCGATCAATTGGCCGGGCACGTTGCTGGGTGGGCGGCCGCAATGCCATGAGGACCTGCTGTTCCACCTGCGCAGCCGGTCGGCTCCTGAACTGTGGCTGGTGATTGTCGATGCCTCGGCGTCCACGCGGCGCCATCGGGCACTGACCGATGCCAAGGGGCTGCTGGCCCAGCTGTTTGATGATGCTTATCGCCAACGGGCGCGCATGGCGTTATTGACGGCCAGCGGGCAATCGCCGAAGTGGCAGGTGCAAGGTTTGAAGGCGGCGAAAGGCTTGTCCGACTGGTTGGAGCAGTTGGGGGCGGGCGGGGGCACGCCGTTGCTGGCTGCGCTGACCGAGGCGGGGCATTGGTTGGCGGCGCGACGCAAGCGCTATTCCGCCGAGCAACAGAAGCTGCTGGTGGTGACCGATGGGCGGCTCAAGGCGATGGGCGCGCTGCCGCGATTGGAGTGTCCAGGCATGTTGATTGACATCGAACGTGGGCCTATCAGGTTGGGGCGTGCTGAGGAATTGGCGGTGGGATTGCAGTTGGAGTATCAGCACATCGATAAGCTGTAGCGCCTGGGCTATCGCCATCGCAGGCAAGCCAGCTCCCACATTCTGGCGGCGCCGCCGGTTCCATGTGGGAGCTGGCTTGCCTGCGATGAGGCCCTCAATTACACCGCACACCTATCAGCCTGTCCCCGGTACATTCGGCCAAAGATCGGCCACCAGAAACAACCGCTCGGCTTCTTCCCACTCCTCACCGTTCGGCACCATGCGCACCAGCAACTGCGCCGGGGCCATTGGGTCCAGGTCTGCCAGCCAACCTTGCATCTGCGCCTCACTCCACACTTCATCGGCCGGGTAATGCGCGGGCGCCAGCCAGGCATGGCGGGGCAGGGGTTGCCAGCGGCCCGCCGGGCGGGTGCTGACAAAGTCTGTCCAGTCGCGCTGATGCAACCAGCGCCCACGCAGATGCTGCGGGTGTGCGCCGAGGGGGGAGTGCGCCGCGCCGGGCCAGGGGTAGAGCAGATAGCCACCGAGCCACAAGTGCGCATCGAACGCTTGGATATCCAGCGCCGCCAAGGCCTCGCGGCTTTCTGCCCGCGCGGAGATTGGCAATTGATGCTCGGCCAGATGCGCGAGTTTGCGGTCCAGCCGATCATGGCAGCCAGGCCCCAGCCATTGCGTAGCGTCCTGGCCGTTGCCGTCCTGCGGGCCGAGGTAGAGTTTGATCGCCAGTTCCAGGTGGTGCACCCCATCGCGGTCGCGCAGCAGCATGTCCAGTTCGCCCAGGGTGTGCCCGGCACGGCGGATCGGCAGGTTGGCGGCCAGCAACTCCACACCCGGCGCCTGCTGCACCGCAAATTGCCACAAGCGCTCGTAGTACAGGCCCAGGCGCCGGGTACGTGCCAGGCTCAACCACTGCTGCAACGCGCTGCTGTCCTGGTCCAGGTGGCGCAGCCAGGCTTCGAGTTGGTGAGGGGCTTGCACCCAGTCACTGCCCGCCAGCGGATGGCGCTGCGGCCAAGGCGTCTGCGCCAGCATCGGTGGTGCGAGCATCACCCACGCCAGGTCGCGCACCTCGGGGTGGCGCAGTTGGCGGGGCAGGGTGTGCAAGTCGGGGAATGGCGTCATGGTCCGAGCATAGCCTTTTCAGCGCGCAGAAGGTGCCTGAGAACCATTGTCATCAAGGCGTGGCGGCGACAAAGGATTTTGCCTGAGGCGGCCTTTCGCCCATAATCGCTCTTTTTGCCTCACCCCAGATCCCGCAGGAGCCCCATGGAGCAATTTCGCAATATCGGCATTATCGGTCGCCTGGGCAGTACCCAGGTGTTGGACACCGTCCGCCGGCTGAAGAAGTTTCTGCTCGAGCGCCACCTGCATGTGATCCTCGAAGACACCATCGCTGAAATCCTCCCTGGCCACGGCCTGCAAACCTCGTCGCGCAAGATGCTCGGCGAGGTGTGCGACATGGTCATCGTGGTCGGTGGCGATGGCAGCCTGCTCGGCGCTGCCCGGGCGCTGGCGCGGCATAACGTGCCGGTGCTGGGGATCAACCGTGGCAGCCTGGGGTTCCTCACTGACATCCGCCCCGATGAGCTGGAAGTCGAAGTGGCCAAGGTGCTCGACGGCCATTACCTGGTGGAGAACCGCTTTCTGCTGCAGGCCGAAGTGCGCCGCCATGGCGAGGCGATCGGCCAGGGCGATGCCCTTAACGACGTGGTGCTGCACCCCGGCAAATCCACGCGCATGATCGAGTTCGAGCTGTATATCGACGGCCAGTTCGTCTGCAGCCAGAAGGCCGACGGCCTGATCGTCGCCACGCCCACAGGTTCCACCGCCTACGCGCTGTCGGCCGGCGGCCCGATCATGCACCCCAAGCTCGATGCCATTGTGATCGTGCCGATGTACCCCCATATGTTGTCCAGTCGGCCAATTGTGGTCGATGGCAACAGTGAGCTGAAAATCGTGGTGTCCAAAGACATGCAAATCTACCCGCAAGTCTCCTGCGACGGGCAGAACCATTTCACCTGCGCCCCCGGTGACACCATCACCGTGAGCAAGAAGGCACAGAAGTTGCGCTTGATCCACCCGCTGGATCACAACTACTACGAAGTGTGCCGCACCAAGTTGGGCTGGGGCAGCCGCTTGGGAGGTGGAGGCGACTGATGCTCGATCCCGCGCGTAGCTACGACCTGATTGGTGACGTGCACGGTTGCGCTCATACCCTTGAGCACTTGCTCGACCAATTGGGTTACCACAAGCAGGGCGGCACTTGGCGCCATCCGTCACGCATGGCTGTGTTCCTGGGCGATATCATCGACCGTGGCCCACGCATCCGTGAGGCGCTGCATATCGTCCACGATATGACCGAGGCCGGCCAGGCGCTGTGCATCATGGGTAACCACGAGTTCAATGCGCTGGGCTGGACCACGCCGGCACCGCCGGGCAGTGGCAAGCAGTTCGTGCGTGAGCACAACCCGCGCCACGCCCGCTTGATCCAAGAGACCCTGACCCAGTTCGAACACCACCCGGCCGACTGGCACGACTTCCTCGGCTGGTTCTACGACATGCCGCTGTTTGTCGACGCCGGGCGTTTTCGCGTAGTGCACGCGTGCTGGGATGACAGTTTTATCCAGCCGCTGCGCGCGACCTTCCCGGACGGCTGCATCGACCAACACTTCCTGCAAGCCGCCGCCGTACCGGGCAGTTTCGCCTGCAATGCGTTCGATCGCCTGTTGCGCGGCACCGATATGCGCCTGCCCGATGGGCTCACCCTGACCGGTGGCGATGGCCTGACGCGTTCGTTCTTTCGCACCAAGTTCTGGGAAGACGACCCCAAGACCTACGGCGACATCGTGTTCCAGCCCGACGCCTTGCCGGAGCCGGTGGCACGCACGCCGTTGTCGTCCACACAAAAGAATTCTTTGCTGCGCTATGGCGTCGATGAACCGCTGTTGTTCGTCGGCCACTACTGGCGCAGCGGCAAACCCGCGCCGATCCGCCCGAACCTGGCCTGCCTGGACTACAGCGCGGTGCTGTACGGCAAGCTGGTAGCGTATCGACTGGACCAGGAAACCCAGCTGGATCCGCGTAAATTCGTATGGGTCGACGTTGAGCGACCAGAGGCCATTCCATGAGTACCGTAGCTGTATTGCGCTTGCCCCTGAGCGTCGACCTGGGTGGTTTCGTCAAGTTGCTGCACCGCATGCAGGTGCCGCACCGCGTCAGCGAGGAGGCCGGTGAACAGGTGCTGTGGGTGCCCGAGGCCATCAGCGACGACGTGCGCGTGCTGTATCAACGTTTCCCCGCTGGCGACCCGGACCAGCAACTGGATATTCCCGAGCAGGCGCCGGTTGCGCGGCCGGGCTTTGTCCAGCAAGTGCGCCATAGCCCGGTCACCGCGCTGGTTTTGCTGGCTAGCCTCATCGTCGCGGCCGTGACGTTGCTCGGCGCTAACCTGCAAACCATGGCCTGGCTGACCTTCCTGCCATTCCGGGTGCTGGGCGAGTACATCCAGTTCACGCCGTTGGCCGACACCCTGGCCTCGGGGCAGTGGTGGCGCCTGGTCACGCCGATGCTGATCCACTTCGGCATCCTGCATCTGGCGATGAACGGCATGTGGTACTGGGAGCTGGGTCGGCGCATTGAAGCGCGCCAGGGCAGCATCAACCTGCTGGGCCTGACCCTGTTGTTCAGCCTTGTCTCCAACTACGCGCAATACGCCTACGGTGGCCCCGGCTTGTTTGGCGGCTTGTCTGGCGTGTTGTACGGCCTGCTCGGGCACTGCTGGATCTTTCAATTATTGTCGCCCAACCCGGCCTATCGCCTGCCCCGTGGGGTGCTGGTGATGATGCTGGTGTGGTTGCTGCTCTGCCTGTCGGGGCTGGTCTCGATGATCGGTTTCGGCGAAATCGCCAACGCGGCCCATGTGGGCGGGTTGGTCATCGGTTGCTTGACGGGTTTGCTCGGCGGTTTGTACAACCGTCGCAAAGCGTCTCTTTGATAAGGAAGAGCCTTATGTCCTCTTTTGCTGAAATGATCGAAAACATCACCCCTGACATCTACGAGAGCCTCAAGCTCGCGGTAGAGATTGGTAAATGGTCCGATGGCCGCAAGCTCACCGCCGAGCAGCGCGAATTGTCGTTGCAAGCGATGATCGCCTGGGAGATCCAGAACCTGCCCGAAGAACAGCGCACCGGTTATATGGGCCCGCAGGAGTGCGCGTCCAAATCCGCGCCAGTACCGAATATCCTGTTCAAGTCGGATGCGATCCATTGATTGAAATTGGTCGCGGTGCAGTCAGCAAAATGTCGGCGCAACTCGGTGAGCCGACCGTTCAATACGCCTTTCGCCTGGGCGACACCGAGGTGCCGGTCAATCCGTTGATCGGCACCCATATCCGCCTGGAATACCTGGGCGCGATTCATTGCAGCCATTGCGGGCGCAAGACCAAGACCAGCTTCAGCCAGGGCTACTGCTACCCCTGCATGACCAAGCTGGCCCAGTGTGACCTGTGCATCATGAGCCCCGAGCGTTGCCATTACGACGCCGGTACCTGCCGCGATCCGGGCTGGGGCGAGACATTCTGCATGACCGACCACGTGGTGTACCTGGCCAACTCGTCGGGCATCAAGGTCGGCATTACCCGTGCTACGCAGTTGCCCACCCGTTGGCTGGACCAGGGCGCCAGCCAGGCGCTGCCGATCATGCGCGTGGCGACACGTCAGCAATCGGGCTTCGTCGAAGACCTGCTCCGCAGCCAGGTGGCCGACAAGACCAACTGGCGCGCCTTGCTCAAGGGCGACGCGCAAGCGGTGGACCTCAAGCAGGTGCGTGATGAGCTGTTCGCCTCTTGCGCCGAGGGCTTGCTGGGTTTGCAGGAACGCTTTGGCCTGCAAGCCATCCAAACCATTGCCGACATCGAGCCGATTGAAATCCGCTACCCGGTCGAGCAGTATCCGACCAAGATCGTCAGCTTCAACCTGGACAAGAACCCGATTGCCGAAGGCACGCTGCTGGGGATCAAGGGCCAATACCTGATCTTCGACACCGGCGTCATCAACATTCGTAAATACACGGCCTATCAGCTCGCCGTGCATCAGTAGAAGGATCCCCAGCATGCGCACCGAACAACCGAAGATGATTTACCTTAAGGACTATCAGGCGCCGGACTACCTGATCGACGAGACGCACCTGACCTTCGAGTTGTTCGAGGACCACAGCCTGGTCCACGCGCAGCTGGTGATGCGCCGCAACCCCGAGCGCGGCGCCGGTTTGCCGCCATTGGTGCTCGATGGCCAGCAACTTGAGCTGTTGAGTGTCAACCTGGCCGACCAGCCGTTGACGGACGCTGACTACCAGCTGACCGACAGCCACCTGACCGTGCAGCCCAAGAGTGAGACCTTCACCCTCGACACCACCGTCAAGATCCACCCAGAAACCAACACCGCCCTGGAAGGCTTGTACAAATCCAGCGGTATGTTCTGCACCCAGTGCGAGGCCGAAGGTTTCCGCAAGATCACCTATTACCTCGACCGCCCGGACGTGATGAGCGTGTTCACCACCACGGTGATCGCCGAGCAGCACAGCTACCCGGTGCTGTTGTCCAACGGCAACCCGATCGCCAGCGGCCCCGGTGAAGACGGCCGGCACTGGGCGACCTGGGAAGATCCGTTCAAGAAGCCGGCGTACCTGTTTGCGCTGGTGGCCGGTGACCTGTGGTGCGTCGAAGACAGCTTCACCACCATGACCAACCGCGAAGTCGCGCTACGCATCTACGTCGAGCCGGAAAATATCGACAAGTGCCAGCACGCCATGACCAGCCTGAAAAAATCCATGCGCTGGGACGAAGAGACCTACGGCCGCGAGTACGACCTGGACATCTTCATGATCGTCGCGGTCAACGACTTCAACATGGGCGCCATGGAGAACAAGGGCCTCAATATTTTCAACTCCAGCGCCGTGCTGGCCCGCGCCGAAACCGCTACAGACGCCGCTCACCAGCGCGTCGAAGCCATCGTCGCCCACGAATACTTCCATAACTGGTCGGGCAACCGCGTGACCTGCCGCGACTGGTTCCAACTGTCGCTCAAGGAAGGCTTCACCGTGTTCCGTGACTCGGGCTTCTCTGCCGACATGAACTCGGCCACGGTCAAACGCATCCAGGACGTGGCGTACCTGCGTACCCACCAGTTCGCTGAAGATGCCGGCCCCATGGCCCACGCCGTGCGCCCGGACAGCTTTATCGAGATATCCAACTTCTACACCCTGACCGTGTATGAAAAGGGCTCGGAAGTGGTCGGCATGATCCACACCTTGCTCGGTGCCGAAGGCTTTCGCAAAGGCAGCGACCTGTATTTCGAACGCCATGACGGCCAGGCCGTGACCTGCGACGACTTCATCAAAGCCATGGAAGACGCCAATGGCGCCGACCTCAGCCAGTTCAAGCGCTGGTACAGCCAGGCCGGCACCCCGCGCCTGGCGGTAAGCGAGGCCTACGATGCGGCGGCCAAGACCTACAGCCTGACCTTCCGCCAGAGCTGCCCGCCCACTCCGGACAAGGTCGAGAAGTTGCCCTTCGTGATCCCGGTGGCGCTGGGCTTGCTGGACGGGCAGGGCGCGGGTATCGCCTTGCGCCTGGCCGGTGAAGCAACGGCGGGTGGCACCTCAAGGGTAATCTCGGTGACCGAAGCGGAGCAGACGTTTACCTTCGTCGACATCGCTGAAAAACCCTTGCCTTCGTTGCTGCGTGGTTTCTCGGCGCCGGTGAAGCTCAGCTTCCCCTACAGCCGCGATCAACTGATGTTCCTGATGCAGCACGACAGCGACGGTTTCAACCGCTGGGATGCCGGCCAGCAGTTGGCTGTGCAGGTGTTGCAGGAGCTGATCGGCCAGCATCAGGCGGGCCAGCCGCTGAAGCTTGATCAACGCTTGATCGACGCGCTGCGCTCGGTGTTGAGCGATGAAAGCCTGGACCAGGCCATGGTCGCCGAAATGCTCTCGCTTCCGAGTGAAGCCTACCTCACGGAAATCAGCGAAGTGGCGGATGTGGATGCCATCCACGCTGCCCGCGAATTTGCCCGCAAGCAACTGGCCGACAACCTGTTCGAAGGCTTGTGGCTGCGCTACCAGGCCAACCGCGAGCTGTCCAAGCAAACGCCTTACGTGGCAGAAGCCGAGCACTTCGCCCGCCGTGCGCTGCAGAACATCGCGCTGTCTTACTTGATGCTCAGCGGCAAGCCAGAAGTGTTGGCGGCCACCCTGGATCAGTTCGACACCAGCGATAACATGACCGAACGCCTGACGGCGTTGGCGGTGTTGGTGAACTCGCCGTTCGAAGCAGAGAAAGCCCAGGCCTTGGCGGTGTTTGCCGAAAACTTCAAGGACAACCCGCTGGTCATGGACCAATGGTTCAGCGTACAGGCCGGCAGCACCTTGCCGGGCGGGCTGGCGCGGGTCAAGGCGTTGATGGAACACCCGGCGTTCACCATCAAGAACCCCAACAAGGTGCGCGCACTGGTGGGCGCATTTGCCGGGCAGAACCTGATCAACTTCCATGCGGCGGATGGCTCGGGCTATCGCTTCCTGGCGGACCTGGTGATTCAGCTCAATACCTTGAACCCGCAGATCGCCTCGCGCCAACTGGCGCCGCTGACACGCTGGCGTAAATACGACAGCGCCCGGCAGGCGCTGATGAAGGCGGAGCTGGAGCGCATCCTGGGCGCGGGTGAACTGTCCAGCGATGTGTTTGAGGTGGTCAGCAAGAGCCTGGCGTAACCCTCACTGCCTTAACGCGATCCCCCTGTGGGAGCGGGCTTGCTCGCGAAGGCGGCGTGTCAGTCGACATCAATATGACTGACCCACCGCTTTCG